>JAUYQQ010000016.1 GCA_030697165.1 Acidobacteriota bacterium | reverse complement strand
GAAGATGCCAATGGCGGTGTCCATGCCGGCGGGCACGACCGCGAAGCAGGCATAGTTGCCGGCCTGGCGTTCGCGCTGCGCCCACAGGATGAAGCGCTCGAAGCCTTCGACCGTGGTCGGCGGCGGCGAGATGAAGCGCGACACTTCCTCGGTGGTCAGCATCGCCAGCAGCGTGGCCGCATCGTCGAGGCGCAGTTCGCGCATCGAAAAGCCGGTGCCGGCCATCACCGGCAGGCCCGCTTTCCAGTCACTCGTCGTGACGGTGGTCGTCGTGGTGGTGGTCACCATGGCCGTGGTCCGCAACCGCTCGGGTTGGGAGGTGGCAACCATGGCTACTTACCTCCGTTGCCGGTGCCCTTCGCCGAGCAGTTGCCCCACACGATGTTGTCGCCATCGTTGAAGCCCCAGACGATGTTGTTGCCCCAGACGATGTTGTCGTCGCTATTCCCCCACACGATGTTGTCGTCGCTCGACCTGGCGTTCGAGCAGTTGCCCCAGACGATGTTCTCCCAGTCGTTGCCCCAGACGATGTTGTCGTTGTCATTCCAGTTGGAGCGGTTCACATTGCCCCACACCACGTTCTCGTCCCAGAAGCCCCATACGACGTTCTCGGCCCAGGTACCCGACACGACGTCCTGGCCCAACAGGCTGTCGCCCCAGACAATGTTGTTGCCCCAGACGATGTTGTCCCAGCTACCCCAAACGATGTTTTCTTCGTCCCAGGCGTTACCCCAGACGATGTTCTGGCACTCGTCGCAGTTGCCCCAGACGATGTCGTTGCCCCAGACGATGTTGTCGGCGAGGGTGTCGAAGCCCCACACGATGTTGTCGTCCCACCGCGCCATGCGTACCGACGCCGCGTCGTCCGGCATGAAGCGGTCGCCGTAAACCACCCGGTTGCCCCAGGTGACGACCTGGCCGTTGCGATCGACGTTCGACGTCGGCAGGGCCGCCGTCAGCCAGTTTTCGCCGACTGTCGCAGCGGGGTTGATGATGGCCGCCATCTGCACCGCGCCGCCGATGTTGAGCGCGCCGGCGCCCTGCGCCAGCGTGTCGACGCCCGGCACGACGCGCGCGGTGAACTGCAACGCCAGCTTGACCGCGTTCGCCGACAGGTTGGGATTGGCCGTCAACATCAGGGCGGCGGCGCCGGCGACGCGAGGCGACGCCATGCTCGTACCCGACAGCAGCAGGTAGGACGAAGTTCTCTTCTCCTGGCTGCCCTTCACGAGGCGGTTCAGGTTACCCGAGAGCTTGCTGCCCTTCGCCGACAGCGAGATCACGTTGACACCGTCAGCCACCATCTCCGGCTTGGCCAGCAGGTCGAAGCGCGACGGCCCGCGCGAGCTGAAGTCGGCGACCCGGTCGTCCGCGAATTCAGGCGTGCCCTTGGTGTCGAGCGCGCCCACGCACACCGCCGACGGGGCGTTGCAAGGGACGCCGACGCCGCCGAAACCAGGCTGGCTGGTCAGCGGGTTGATGCCCATGTTGCCGGCTGCGGTCACCACCACGATGCCCTTGCGCGACAGCCGCTCAACGGCCTGCACCAGCGGGTCGGTCACGGCCGACTCGAACACCGGGTGGCCGAGCGACAGGTTGACGACGCGGATCTTGTAGGTGACGTGATTCTGGCCGACCCATTCAAGGGCGTCGATCACGTCGCTGGTGTTACCCGAGCAGTCGTCGCCGAGCACTCGCAGCACCACCAGGTCAACGTCGGGGTCAACACCGGCGTACTCGCCGGCCGAGGCCGCGCCGTTGCCGGCAATGGTGCCCGCGACGTGGGTGCCGTGACCGCACTTGTCGACCGGCTTGATGCCGCCGCTCACGAAGTCCACGTAGGCTCGGATGTGTGTGGCGGGCAGGTCGGACTGCGGCTGGATGCCGGAGTCGATGACCGCGACGGTCATGCCGTTGCGTACCGGCGCCGTCTTCTTCTTCGCTGCCGTGATGGCCTTTATCGCGCGGGCCGGGGTCGTTTTCTTGACCGGGTTGCTGACCGCCTTCTTGACCGCGAACACCGACACTCGGGCGTCAACCGACACCTGCGTGGCGTTTCCCAGCTCGCTCGACAGGGCCGCAGCGCTCGACATCACGTTGAGGGCGGGACCGCCCCCGGTGTCCATGGTGCGAACCGCGGCGCCGCGGTCGAGCAGGCGGTTGAACGCCGCGTCGCGCTCGGCCGTGGTGTCGAACTGCATGATCACCCGGGCCGACTCGCCGGCCTTGACCGACTGGCGCACCGACTCGTCGACGTGGCCGCGACCGGCCCGCTTCTGGGCCGCGGCCGGAACCGTCAACAGGGTGGCGAAGACGGCAGTCAGGATCGCCGTTTGACCCCAGACAGCTTTCTTCCGAACGGTAGAGGTTGAAACCTTCATGGCGCCAGCCGAGATAGCAATACTCCCGCCAAGAAGCTGTCTACAGACTCGATTAGTCAACTTTGTCATATCGAGTCATATTCATTAGGCTTTTTTGGCGACTTTGGAACAGATTACGGTTTCGGCCTTAACCTGACGACATAGGACAGAGACGCTGTTTGTTCTCAAACAGCTCATCAAGATCGGAATCCAGCGGGTTTTAGACCCTTAAAATACTGCAATTAAACAGGTTAGCTGTGGAGTGTTCCGTCCTGAATAGCGATGTCTATTTTGGAACACGAAAAGGTGGGAAAGAAGGTGCCAAAGTGCCAAAGTGCCAGGGTGCCAGGGTGCCAGGGTGCCAGGGTGCCAAGGTGCCAAGGTGCCAGGGTGCACCTTAGGCACCCTATCTATTTAATGGCGAGCAGTTCGACGTCGAACACGAGCATGCCCTTGGGGTCACGGCCCTTGTAGGCCAGGCGCTCGGGAATCCAGAAGCGCATGCTTTCGCCGACCGTCATCAGCTGAACCCCTTCCGTCCACCCCTCGATGACTTCGCCCAGTCCAAAGGTCGCCGGCGACTTGTCCCGTGAGGTGTCGAACATCTTCCCGTCGGTGGTCCAGCCCGTGTAGTGCACCGTCACGAAGTTGCTCTTCACGGGCGATGGTCCACCCTTGCCCGGCCGCAGCGACTTGTACGCGAGGCCGGATGCAGTCTTCTTCGCGTCGGCGGGCGGTGCGGCCACGTCGGGCGGCGGCGCGCCAGGCGCCTCGCTGAACTCGATCAACTCGACGTCAAAGACCAGCATGCCGGCGGGGCGCGAGGGCTGGCCGTTATAGGCGAGGTTCTGCGGAATCCAGAAGCGGCGCTTTTCGCCCGCCACCATCAATTGCAGGCCTTCACCCCAGCCCCTGATCAGGCGGTTCAGCGGAAAGGTGACCGGCGCCGGCTGCGAGAGGGAGCTGTCGAACATCTTCCCGTCGGTGGTCCAGCCGCTGTAGTGCACCGTGACCAGGTCGGTCGGTCCGGGCTTCGCCGTTCCCTTCCCCGCCGCCAGGACTTTCGACGCCAGTCCCGAGGCCGTCTTGGCCGCGTCGGCGGGTGGGGCGGCGACATCTGCCGGAGCGGGCACGGGGGTCGGCGCCGGCCGCTGGGCCGCCAGCGACAGCGCAGCCACGAGCACCAGGAGGACGGTCGAAAGGATGCGAGTCATCCCCCGTATGGTGGACCGGGGCGGGTAGAAGTGAAAAGTGAAAAGTGAGAAGTGAAAAGTCCGTAACAGACGTGTTACCTTTCGCCACCCGTCAGCGCGGGGTCTATGATCACCTCCGAATCGCGCGCCAAGTCGAACCGGCTGTTGCTGTCGCCCCAGGAGCCCCTCGTGGCGGGCGGCCGCGCTGAAGAGTTGGAGCGGCGCATCCAGGAAGTGTTCAAGGCGGGCTACGCGCATGTGGTGATCGACTTACGGGGCGTCCCGAACGCCGACAGCGCCGGCATTCGCGCCCTGGTGCGCGGCCACACCTCGGCGCAGCGCCTCAACCGCCGTTTCACGCTGGTGTCGCCCAACCCGCGCGTTCGCGAGTTGCTCGAGCTCTCTCTGCTGACCAACGTGCTCGAAGTGGTCGACTCGCTGGTCGACGCCAGGACGCAGACCATTCCGTGGGACCGCGTGTGGTCGGGCGTCGCGGTGGCGCTCGTCGGCCTGGCGCTCGTCGGCGTGGGCGTCACCTGGCCGAACCTGGGCCTCGAGAACACGCAGATCACCGGCAACTCGCTGCCCGGGGTCCCGCTGTCGGGTTCGCCGGGCGGCATGGGCAACCCCTTCTTCGAGCTGGCCAAGCTGGTGGCGGCCGCGGTCATCGGCATGCTCGTCACCGTGGTGCATCGCCAGTACCGATCCGACAAGAGCGCCAATCCCGCGCTGGACCAGGCGCAGGTACTGCTGTGCATCGCGGGCGCGCTGATGATGATCATCATCGGCAACTCGATCGCGCGCGCGTTCGGCATTGCCGGCGCCGCCAGCGTGATTCGCTTCCGCACGCCGGTTGAAGACGCGCGCGACATCACGATCCTGTTCATCCTGATGGGGCTCGGCATGGCGGCCGGCCTCGGCGCGCTGGCGGTGGCGGGCATGGGCACGTTGTTCCTGTGCGCGATGATCCCGATCCTGAACCTGTTCAGCTCCGAGCGGCCGCGCACGATGATGGTCGAAATCATCTCCGAGGGCCGCGACTTCCCGGCCGCGCACGTGAACCAGGTGTTCGCCGTGAACGGCATCCTGTTCGAACCTCGTGAAGTGTCCCAGGGCGACGAGGCCACCGCTAAGTACCTCACCACGCTCAGGCCGACCGACTCGCTCGAGGACTTGAGCGGCCAGTTGATGGGCGATGGCAAGAAGGGCATCAAGAATGTCTCCTGGTCGCCTCCCAAGCGCGCGTAAGGCGCGCGCACCGGTCCGCAAGGCGGCCGTCACCGGCAAGGAAACGCTGATTCTCGACCCGGCCGAACGCAAGGCGGCGTTGCTGCGCGTGATCGCCGGCGCCAGGCGGCGGCTGGTGCTGTCGTTGTTCCGCTGCGACGACTTCACCGTGCTCGACGCGCTGGCCGGCGCCCTCGAGCGCGGCTGCGAAGTCGAGGCAATCCTGACCAAGCGCGCCAAGGGCGGCAAGAAACGGCTCAAGAAACTGTGGGGCGCCCTCGAAGAAATGGGCGCGATCGTCACCCGCTACGGCGACCCGGTGGTGAAGTACCACGCCAAGTACGTGGTCGCCGACGAGGCTACGGCGATCGTCACGACGCTCAACCCGACCCGGAAGTGCTTCTCGCGGACCTGGGATGCGGTGCTCGTGACCGAGGATGCCTCGGTGGTGCGCGGACTGCTGGCGCTGTTTCGCGCCGACACGACCGGCGCGCCGCTGCCGTCACGGCGGCCGATCAGCCGCCGCCTGATCATCGGGCCCGAGCGGTCGCGGGCCGAGATGCGCGCGCTGATTGCCGGCGCCCGTCACAGCATCCGCATTCTCGACCACAAGCTGTCGGATCCCGACCTGGTCGGGTTACTGCGCGAACGCCGCAACGAAGGCATCACTGTCTCGGTGATTGGCAAGCAGCCCATGGGCGCGATCGAGCCGCACGGCAAGATGATGATCATCGACGAACAGCGTGCCGTCCTGGGCAGCACGGCGCTGTCGACATTAAGCCTCGACTTCCGCCGCGAGGTCTCAGTGGTTATTCACCAGCCGGCGCTGGTCAAGCAACTGAACATGGCGTATCAAGCGTTGAGCGCGCGAGCCGGTGCGGCCGCGGCGCATCTTCCCGGAGACCGTAACGTATGAGGACGATCTTGTTGACGGCCCTGCTCGTGGCGGCCGGGTCGGCCGCCGCCGCGGCGCAGGACCAGCCCGCCGCCCGCCAGGCGAGCCCGGGCAAGCGCGGGCTGGTCTGGGAGGACGACCGCCCGACCATCGTGTTCGGCGAGGACGTGACCCTCGGCGTCCGTGGGCGGCTGCAGTTGGACTGGCGGCAATTCGATCCCGACATCGATCAGGAAACCTACGACTTCCGGACGGCGCGCATCGGCGTCCAGGGCGACCTGACCAGGCACTTCAGCTACGAAGTCGAGCGTGAGATCGATCGCGAGGCCCAGTTTGGCGAGTGGAAAGATGTCTACCTCGCCTGGAAGACGTTCGATGCCGTGCGGGTCAAGGCCGGGCGCTTCAAGATGCCGTTTGGCCTCGAGCAGAACACCGGTCCGACCGAAACCGACTTTGCCTACCGCAGCCTGGCGTCAACGACCATTACCCCTGGCCGCGAGCGCGGCGTGATGATCTACGGCGAAGTCGGCCGGATCGCCTACGAGGCCGGCGTCTTCGACGATGACGGCGACAATGCCGAACTGGAACAGGAGCGGTTTGCCGTCGAGGGCGAAGACCTGGAGGGCGTGGGCCCATCCTTCGCCGGCCGCATCACGGCCGACCTGTTACGCCCATTTCCCGTTCCCGGCCGCATCAGGGGCGCAAACTTCGGTTTCGCCTACACCAACGCTTACGTGCCCGAAGGGCTCAACAGCCTGAAGGGCGAGGCGGTGTGGGGCGACGATTTCTTCGATCGGGTCTACGTCAAGGGCCGGCGCCAGCGCATGGGCGTGCAGTTCGACTGGACGCCGGGGCCGACCGGCCTCAAGGCCGAGTGGATGCAGGCGCGCGAACAACGGCTGGGCCAGAGCAACCGCAACGAGGACCTGTCAGACTTCCTCACCACGGGTTGGTACGTGAGTGGCACCTGGTTCGTGACCGGCGAGGACAAGGACGACAACATCAACCCGCGCCGGCCGCTGTTTCAAGGCGGCATCGGCGCCGTTGAACTCGGCGTGCGGTTCGATGCCCTCGAACTGAGCAGCGCCAGCAAAGAGGACCGGCCGTTCACCAACCCGCGCGCCGACCACCAGGTTCCCAACTCCGACCAGGTGTGGACCTTCGGCGTCAGCTGGATGCCCATTCGCTGGGTCCGCGTGGTCACCAACGCCGTCCACGAGACCTTTGACGATGTCTCGCGAGCGCCGGAGCCGGGCGTGGCGTCCTACTGGTCGGGCGTCCTGAGGTTGCAAGTTGTCTTCTGATCGACGGAGGATGGCGCGATGACGATGATTCGACGGTGCCTCGTCGCAGCGTTGCTCGTGGTCTGCGCGAGCGACAGCGCCGCGGCGCAGACCTCCGACGACCTGTTCAATCCCGACGTCCTCCAGCGCGTCGAGCTGTGGATGAACTCCGCCGACTGGGAGAAGCTGAAGGCGGCCTTCCAGGAGAACACCTACTACCCGGCCGACGTGACCTGGAGTGGCCAGACCGTCCGCAACGTCGGCATCCGCTCGCGCGGTCTCGGCTCACGCAGCGGCACCAAGCCCGGCTTGCGCGTTGACTTCGATCGCTACGCCACCAACCAGACCTTTCTCGGGCTGAAGTCGTTCGTGCTCGACAACCTGGTCCAGGACAAGTCGGGCGTCCGCGAGACCGTGGCCATGCGGTTCTTCAGCCGCATGGGCATTCCCGCGCCGCGCGAAACGCACACCCGCCTCTACGTCAACGGCGCCTATGCCGGCCTGTATGCGCTGGTCGAGTCGGTGGACAAGACCATGTTGGGGCGCGTCTTCGGCAGCATCGGCGACGACGTCCAGAACGACGGCTACCTGTTCGAGTACAACTACGTGCTCGGCAGCCCGTGGCGCTTCGAGTACCAGGGGGCGGCGCTCGAGCCCTACCAGGCGCGCTTCGACATCAAGACCAACGAGAGCAAGAGCGACGCGACCATCTGGGGGCCGATCGAGGAGCTGGTGCGGCTGGTCAACACCACCGCCGCGGCCAGCTTCGAAGCGACCGTCGGACCGAAGCTCGACCTGGCGGCCTTCGTCCGCTACATCGCGATGCAGAACTTCATTGCCCAGAACGACGGTTTCAACGGCTACGACGGGATGAACAACTTCTACTTCTACCGCCTCGAGAACAGCGACACGCACGTGTTCATCGCGTGGGACGAAGACAACGCCTTCCTGACGCCCGACTTCCAGATCGCCACGCGGCTCGGCGACAACGTCCTGACCCGCAACACGCTGCAGGTATCGTCGTTCAGCCGCCAGTATTACGAGACCCTGCTCGAAGCGGCGGAGTCGGCCAGCGACTGGATGCAGGCCGAGATGGAACGGCAGCTCGCGATGATCGCCGCCGCGATGCAGGAAGATCCCAAGAAGCCGTACACCAACGCCGAGCACGCAGCTGATGGCGAGACGATGCGGGCGTTTACCCCGGCGCGCGTGTCGTACGTGCGGTGCGAGGTCGCGAGGGCGATAGGGACACCGCTGCCGGCCGGGTGCGCCGCCGCCGCGACGGCCAGGCGGCCGTAGCCTGTCATGCCCTCGAGTGCCGTCCGGCGTGTTCAATCGGCCCTGGCCCGGCAGCCGCGGCTGCCACTGGCGCAACTGCCGACGCCCATCCACGACGCCATCCGGCTGCGCGAGGCGCTCGGCGGGCCAGGACGCTGCCCGCGCATCCTGATCAAGCGCGACGACCTGACGGCGCTCGGCCTCGGCGGCAACAAGGCGCGCAAGCTCGAGTACCTGGTCGCCGATGCGCAGGCCCAGGGCGCGACGACGCTGATTACGACCGGCGCGGTGCAATCGAACCATGCGCGCATGACCGCCGCGGCGGCGTGCGTGGCCGGCATGCGCTCTGTGCTGGTGCTCACGACGCGGATGGACGAGGCGAAGGTCCGGCTTCCGCCTTCGCCACAGGACGGCTTCGGCGAGACAAGAAAGCCGGACGCCACACCGGTGCCGGCACTCGAGGGCAACCTGTTGCTCGACCATCTGTACGGCGCCACCGTTCGCCTGGTCCCGTCGGTCGATCCCATGCTGGCGGTCGGCCAGGACGAGGCCGTCGTTGCCGAGGTCGTGGCCGAGGAAGAGTCGCACGGACGCCGGCCGTACGTGATCCCGGTCGGCGGGTCGAGCGGCATTGGCGTGTTGGGGTACGTCGGCGGCACCGCGGAACTGGTGGAGCAGCTCGCGGCCATGGCGGTCGCGCCGTCGCGCTTGTACTACGCGAGCGGATCGCGCGGTACGCAGGCCGGGCTGACCCTCGGCGCGCGGCTTTGTGAGGCACCGTACCGCGTCTACGGCGTCGCCGTCAGCGCCGGCGAGCCGGAAAAGATTGAACGCGCAAAGCGCATTGCCAACGAGGCCGCCGCCACGCTTGAGCTGCCCGAGCGCCTCGAGCTGTCGGAGCTCACCACCGATCAGGCGTTCATTGGCGACGGCTACGGCATCCCGACGAGCGGCGGGCTCGAGGCGATCGACCTGCTGGCCCGGTCAGAGGCGATCCTGCTGGATCCCTGTTACACGGCGAAGGGCATGGCGGCGCTCATCGCGCACGTGCGAGACGGTTCGCTGCCGGCCGGCGAGACGGTGGTGTTCCTGCACACCGGCGGCATGCCGGCGCTCTTTACTCAGGAGTTTTCGTCGAGAGTGTCGGCCGGGGATCGAGCCACGCCCGGGGGATTCGGTTCTTCTCGGCCTGCTCTTCCATCTTGAGCCAGCGACGTTCGACGTCCTCGACAAGCCCCTGTCTCTGCGCGAGCAGCCGCGCGGCCACGGCGCGTTCGCCGGCTGAGCGGCTCTCGTCGTTCGCCGTTTCCGCGATCGCCGCAACCTCCCGCTGAGCTTTCATTAACTGCCCGCGAAGAGTGTCGGCCTGCTGGCGCCAGTCCGGCTCCTGCAAGGCCTTTTCGCCGGTGACGTGGTTGGCGGCGCTGTTGACAATGATCTCCGCGGCCGTGACGTAGCGGCCGGCGCTGATGCTCATGTAGCCGCCCGGTTCCGCAGCACTCCCTTCAGAAACCGCGGCCGGAGTGCTCAACGGATCGATTTTCAAGTCGGCGTTGGTGAACGCCTTCGCCGCCGGCTTCGCCGACTCGCGTCGCGCGACTTCCTGCCGGGCGACATCCGCCAGCGACTGCGCCGAAACCGGTAGCGCGAACGCCATGCCAATGCACATGGCCGCGACCACGCTGCGGCGCCGGTCGATCACTGCTCGATCCACCCCGAGATGTTGTTGGTAAAGGTCGGATCCGAGCCCGGCGTCTCGACGGTTGTGACGATGTCGCCGAGGTTGCCGTTATAGGTCACCCGCATGTTGCCGGCCAGGGTGTTTGCGTCGGTCGTCGATGCGCCACGGCGACCGTGCGGGTTCGTCGACGCGTCGTAGGCGTTGGTAGTACCATCGCGGTTCTCGACCATCACGCGGCCCTGGAACTCGGAGTTGCCGTAGATCCTCATCTGCTCGCGGACCATGATCTGGCCGTCAAGGTCCACCGAGTCGTCCGCGTCCACGGTGCCGCCCAGTTCGAAGTCGCCGTTGGTCACGAACTGGATCTTCGCGGAATTCTCTGGGCGAAACTTGCCGTTGCCGGTAATCGTGATGGAACCCTCGGCGATGATCGACACCGAGGTGAGCACGGACTTGCCGGTGCCGTGGACCGAGACCGGGCCCTCGACGTAATAGGTCGCGGCGCTCGGCATGGCGCCCGAGGAACTCCACGCGCCACCCGAGAAGCTCCATCCCGTGGGGCACACCGGTCCGGCGCCGCCGCAGAGCGCGTTGTCGCTGGCTCGCCGACGTTCTCCGGTACTGGTGAGGATCCAGTCAGCGAGGTTCCGGTAATCTTCCGCCTTGATCTCCGGAATGGTGATCGGCGGCATGCCGCCCGCCTTCAGGCCAGCCGGGTCCAGGCCATCAGCGACCGTGCCAGTAGCCGTGATGTCACCACTGATGTCCTCGGACCCGCCACCAGTGACGTTGCCGTTCGTATGAATGTTGCCCTCAGTGCCGCCCACGGTGATATTGCCGTTGATGTCCAAGCTGCCGCCCACCAGGATCGCGGGATTCGACAAGATCGTGGTGCTGGTCGGCGGGATGGCCCCAGTGGCAACCGACTGCAACACGCGCATGATGCTGACGGTCGTGCCTCGCGGTCCCGTGCCAATCGCCCGGAGAATCAGGCGATCGTTCAGGCTTGTATAGGGGCTGCCGTCCTCGGCCATCTGGGTCAGCTGCGCCTCCGCCAGCGCTGTCGGGTACAGCGAGGGATCGTCATCGTCGAGAATCTGCAGTGTGTAGGCGAATCGATCGCCGATCGTGAACGGGCCGTTGCCGATCCCCGGGATGCGGCCGTTATCGGCGTTGGCGGCCGCCAACGGGTTGCCGGCATCGACCTCCCCGTCGGCGCCGGCCAGCAAGTTGGTCGACGTGTCGGCGATGATCTGCTCGATGGCCCGGTTCAACCCCGCCTCGGCGGCGGCGCGCGCCCCCGCATAGTTGAGCTCGTTCGAGGCCATGGCGATGTCGGTCTGGCCGCTCAGGGTCATTCCGGTCGTCAGGCCCATCATTACCGCCAGCAGCAGCAGGACGATGACCAGCGCGACGCCTTTCTCCGAGCGAACTGCGTTGACGGATGGTGGCGTTGTCATAGGGTGCCTCACTGCTGCCTTCATCAGTAGTTTCGTCCGCGAATGCGCACTTCCTGGCTGAGCACGCGGGTGACGGGCTCGCCGGTAACGGCGTTGATCGTCCGCGAGCGAACCGTCACCTGCGTCTCGACATAGACAACGTTCAACGGATTGGTCGTGACGGCGCGCGCCGCGTCGCGATAAATGAAGCGGAGATCGTCGATCACCGCGTCGGTGCGGATGGTGGCCGTGCCGCCGAGGTTGTTGTCGAGGAACGTGATGCTGTTGGTGTCGGGGTCGAACGAGACGGTCACGTCCTCGTTGGCCTGCGAGCAGCCGCCGGCCACACCGCCGAGCAGGCCGTCGGGCGGGTTCGAGTCGGTCTGCAGCCGGATGTCGTTGTCGATGTCATCGCCGTCGGGATCGAAGACGATGGCGGCAAACGGGGTGGCGGCCGACGGGCAGTCGGTGATCGCCACGTTGTAGGGGTTGTTGCCCGAGGCCCGGATCAGCCGGCTGACCCAGTCGAGCGCGTAGCGGCCCTCCTGCTCGGCGGCCGAACTCTCGATCTGCCGCCGGTAGCCCTCTTGCACCTGCGAGGTCAGCGCCACGGCACCGCCGAGCACGACCATCGTCACCATGCTGGCGACCAGCAGCTCGACCAGGGTGAAGCCCCGGTCGCTGCCAAGCGTCTTGTGGATTAGCATGCGACCGGCAACCCCCGAATAATCGTCGTGAGGTCGTAAGGTGCGGCCGTCCGGCGATCGTTCACATCCGGAATCACGCGAACGGTGACCTGCCGCAAGTTGAGGTCGCCGTCAGGCCCCTCGATCACCAGCCACCGGCGCCGGTAGCCCGGGCCATTGCCGGGCACGTCGTTGTAGTTGGTGACATCGGCGGTCAGCGAGCCGCCGCAGTCGACCGATGGGTCGGTGGCAAAGCTCAGGGTGGTCAGCTCGTCGACCTTGTCCTGGGCCAGTCGCACCGCCTGCGTCGAATTGCGCGAGAGCTGCTGCGTGCGCAGCGTCACCGCCATCAGCCCCGCAAGCGCAACCAACCCGATCGTGCAGATCACCATCGCGATCACAGCCTCGACGAGCGTGAATCCACCTTCGCGCGAAGCGCTACGGCGGACAGGGCCGCGCTCGTCAGTGGATGTTGCTGAAGGTGATTTGGCCGGTGGCGCTGACGGTAAGAGTTCTCGTGGCTGTACCATATTGAACGCTGATGGTTAACGGAATGGATTCGCCGATCGCGGTGAAGATGCCGCGCCCGCTGACCTGAAGCGCGGTCGCGTCAGCGGGATCGTAGGTCACGCTCGTCGGCATCTCGATGACGGCGGAGTCGCCCTCGAGCGTCTGGTTACAGCGGTCCGCGTCATCGTCCACCGCCGGGTCGCCGGTGATGATCAGGCTGCGCAGGCTTCCAGCCGACGGGCAATCAAACGCCACGCGATACGTGGTGTTCTGGCTGATCGCCTGGAGGCGCGTCTGCCGGACCGTGCTGCCGATCTGCTCCGACGCGGTCCAGAGCCGGTTGCGCGCGTTCGACTCAATGAAGACGGGAACGGCAATCGCTGACGTGACGCCAATGAGGCCCACGACGATGACCACCTCAATCAGCGTGTAACCAAGTTCTGAACGCACACCCCGGAGATAGCAAGGAGTAGTCCAGCAGCGCGGTGTCTCCGTAACTCGTTGGCGACAATGGCATTCTGACAACTGAAGGTCACCGGGCGCCCTTCGGTTTGTCCTGAAATGGCTCATTTGATTACAGAAGTGTCGATTGGGCCTTGTTCCATGCTGCCATGACCGCGTTTATCGGCCCTTTCGGCCACCCCACTTATAATGAAGGGCTTGATACGCGGCGCCGGAATCCTTGCACTATTTATCAGTCTTTTAGCAACACCGACCGCTGCCCAGGAACCGCTCGTCCCGCCAGAGGCCGTGACCCGCGATGCGCAGGGCCGCGCGACCCTGCGAACCACCAGGCTGACGTCGCCGCTCACCTTTGACGGCCGCCTCGACGATCCCATCTACTCGTTGGTGCCAGGGGCGTCGGGCTTCGTCCAGCAGGAACCAACCGAAGGCGCGCCGGCCAGCGACCGGACCGAGGTGTGGGTGTTCTTCGACGACCAGAACATCTACGTCGGCGCCCGCTTGTGGGAGACGCATCCCGATCGGCGCGTGACGAGCGACATGCGGCGCGATTCCAGCAACCTGTACAACAACGATCACCTCGGGGTCGTGTTCGATACCTTCAACGACCGCCGCAACGGTTTCGGCTTCTCTTCAAATGCGCAGGGCGGGATGTTCGACTGGCAAGTCACCAACGAGCAGCCCAGCAACAACTGGAACGGCCTCTGGGAAGTGAAGACGGCCGATTTCGACCAGGGCTGGACGGTCGAGATGGTGATCCCGTTCCGGTCGATGCGGTTCAAGGAAGGCAGCCGCGAGTGGGGCATCAACTTTCGCCGCATGGTCCGTTGGCGCAATGAGCTGACCTTCCTGTCGCAGGTGCCGGTGTCGTGGGGCCGCCGCGGGCTGTCGAAGGTGTCGTCGGTCGGCACGCTGGCCGGCCTCGAGTCGCCGTCCAGGCTCCGGAACCTGGACGTCAAACCGTACGGACTGGGCTCGAACACGACCAACCACCGGACGACGCCGCCGCTCGCGAACCACGGCGCCGCCGAGTTCGGCGTGGACGCCAAGTGGGGCATCACGCAGTCGGTCGTCACCGACTTCACCTACAACACCGATTTTGCCCAGGTCGAGGATGACGAAGCGCAGGTCAACCTGACGCGCTTCAGCGTGCTGTTTCCCGAGAAACGCGACTTCTTTCTCGAGGGTCAGGACGTGTTCAACTTTGCCGGCGCTGGCTCGAACCAGGGCGGCGGCGGCCAGGGCCCGACCGCCATCAACATGGGGGGTGGTGCCAGCAACGTCACGCCGATCGTGTTTTTCAGCCGGCGCATCGGCCTGCAAAACAACCAGGTGGTTCCCATCCTGGGCGGCGCCCGCCTGCTGGGGCGCGGCAACGGCTTCCAGGTCGGCGCGCTGCAGATGCGCACGGAAGAGATCGCGGCCGCCGGCGCCCCCGCCAGCGATTTCTCGGTGCTGCGCGTCAACCGCGACCTCCTCAAGCGCAGCCGCGTCGGCGTGATCGCGACGCGGCGGGCGCCGCGCGCCTCGGGCGATGCCGAAGGCTACTCGTACGGTGTCGACAGCACCATCAACCCGCTCGAGGAACTGGCAATCAATACCTACTGGGCGGGAACCTCGGGCACGACTGGATCGGTTTCCGACCGCAGCAGCTACCGCGCCAACGTGACTTGGAACGCCGACCTGATCGGATTTCAGGCCGATCA
Organism: Acidobacteriota bacterium; assembly: GCA_030697165.1. Taxonomy (NCBI): domain Bacteria; kingdom Pseudomonadati; phylum Acidobacteriota; species Acidobacteriota bacterium. The sequence goes on along the minus strand of JAUYQQ010000016.1, from coordinate 181,179 downwards.
CCTGTTTCTGGGCGACCACTTCAACCCGGAGATCGGCTTTCTGCGCCGCACGGCGTTCCGCCGCAGCTACGGCCAGGCCCGCTACAGCCCGCGCCCGGCGCGAGGGAGGACGGTCCGCAAGTTCTATTACGAGGGCAGCTACGACTATTTCGAGGACCGCAATGGCCGGCCCGAGTCGCGCGAGGCGCAGGCGGCGTATCGCATGGAGCTGTCGAACGGCGACCAGTGGGCGACCGAGTACTCGCGGGCGTTCGAGCACCTCGACGCGCCGTTCCAGGTCACGCCGGGTGTGATCGTGCCGGGCGGCGAGTATGACTTCGGGCAGGCCAGGCTGCTCTTCACCAGTTCGCCGCAACGGCCCATCTCGGGGACGCTGACCCTCACCTATGGCGGCTTTTATGGCGGCACGCTGCAAGAGCTGACCTGGCGCGGCCGGGTCGAGTTCGGTCCGCGCTTCTACGCCGAGCCGACCGTCTCGTTCAACCGGTTTGCGACGCCGTTTGGCGATGGCGACGCCAACATCGTCAGCTCGCGCCTCACTTACACGCTGACCCCGCGCATGTTCGCGTCGGCGCTCGTGCAGTACCAGTCGGCCAGCGACACCCTCAGCACCAACGCGCGGTTCCGCTGGGAGTATCAACCCGGCAGCGAGCTGTTCGTGGTCTACAGTGACGGCCGAGACACCACCGGCCCCGGTTTCCCTGAGTTGGATAACCGGAGCCTGGTGGTCAAAGTCACGAAGTTGTTCAGGTTTTAAGACGCCGGGTGTCTTTTTCGCACGTCCCCAACGAAAAAGACACCCGGCGTCATTACTCTTCCATCATGAACGGATACTTGTAGTCCGTCGGCGGCGCGAAGTTCTCCTTGATCGTTCGCATGCTCACCCAGCGGACCAGGTTCATCTTCGAACCCGCCTTGTCGTTGGTGCCCGAGGCGCGCGCCCCGCCGAAGGGCTGCTGCCCCACGACCGCGCCGGTCGGCTTGTCGTTGATGTAGAAGTTGCCGGCGGCATTCTTGAGCGCGGCCGAGGCCTCGCGCACGGCCGCCCGATCCCGCGAGAACACCGCGCCGGTCAGCGCATAAGGCGAAGTGCGATCCACGATCTCCAGCATCTCGGTCCACTTCGCATCGTCGTACACGTGCACCGACAGCACGGGACCGAAGATCTCTTCGCACATCGAACGGTAGGCGGGGTCGCTGGCCTCAATCAACGTCGGCTCGATGAAGTAGCCCTCGTCGCCCTGGTAGCCGCCGCCCTGGATCACCTTCGCATTCTTCTTCGCATCGTCAATGTAACCGCTGACCTTGTCGAAGGCCTTCTTGTCGATCACGGCGCCCATGAAGTTGCGGAAATCACGGACATCGCCCATCTTGATGTCCTTCATCATGGCGACCATGCGATCGCGAATGTCGTTCCAGCGCGACTTCGGCACGTACATGCGGCTGGCGGCGGAGCACTTCTGCCCCTGGTACTCGAACGCGCCGCGCACCGCGGCCACGGCGACCTCCTGCGGATCCGCCGAGGCGTGCACGACGATGAAGTCCTTGCCGCCGGTTTCGCCGACCAGGCGCGGGTAGCCGCGGTACTTGCCCAGGTTCTGGCCGACGCGCTGCCACATGCCGTTGAACACGGCAGTGCTGCCGGTGAAGTGAATGCCCGCCAGGTCGGGGTGATCGAGCAGCACGTCGGAAATCTCGACGGCGTTGCCCGGCACGAAGTTGATGACACCGGGCGGCAGTCCGGCCTCCTCGAGGAGCTTCATCACGTAGTACGAGCTCAGCATTGAGGTGCCGGCCGGCTTCCACACCACGGTGTTGCCCATCAGCGCGGGCGCGCCGGCGAGGTTGCCGCCGATGGCGGTGAAGTTGAACGGTGAAATGGCGTACACGAAGCCTTCGAGCGGCCGGTACTCCATCTGGTTCCACACCGCGTGATTGCTGTCGGGCTGCTCTGACAGCAAATCCTGTGCAAAGGCGACGTTGAAGCGCCAGAAGTCCACCAGTTCCGAGGCCGCGTCGATCTCGGCCTGGTAGGCGGTCTTCGACTGGCCGAGCATGGTCGCGGCGACGATCGTCGAGCGCCACGACGTGGTCAGCAGCTCGGCGGCACGCAGGAACACCGCGGCCCGATCCTCGAAGGACCAGCCGGCCCACTCCTTGCGGGCCACGAGCGCCGCATCCACGGCCTGGCGGACCTGGCCGGCCGTCGCCTTGTGATAATGCCCCAGCACATGGCCGTGCTTGTGCGGCATGACGGAGCGCTCGGTGGCGCCGGTCCGGATCTCCTTGCCACCAATCACGATTGGAATGTCGACCGTTTCGCCGGCCATGGTGGCCAGCCGGGCCTTGAGCTCGGCACGGGCCGGCGTGCCCGGCGCGTAGGTCAGGTTGGGATCGTTCTCGGGGCGAGGAACCCGGCGGCGGCCGGAAATGACGTCAGACATGGGCGCGCTTCCTTTGAATTGAGGGCGAAGCTCTATTCTAAGTCCGGCTAAAGCCGGACGCTACATTGGAACCGGTTACAATTTGCCGTGGCTGTGTGCCGGCTCAGGCTCCTGTTCGTGGTCGGGACGCTCGCGGTGCTGACCACACCCGCGGCCGCGCAGCCCCCCGTCGACCTGTCCCCCGGCTTGTCCACCGTAGCGCAACGCGCGAAGGTGGAGCCGCGGGCGCTCGTCTTCGGCGGCGACCGCGAGTTCCCCCCTTACGAGTATCTCGACGAAAGCGGCACCCCCCGGGGCTTCAACGTCGAGCTCATCCGCGCGCTGGCGCGCGAGGCCGGCGTGGCCATCGAGATCCGGCTCGGGACCCGCGACGAGCGCGTCGCTGCCTTCGAGGCCGGCAAAACCGACGTGATGTTCCTGTCGTACTCGGACGAGCGCGCGGCGCGCTACCAGCTGCTCGATCAGACCTGGACGCTGGCGCAGGTCGTCATGATGCGCCCGGGCCTGCCCCGCTACCCGCGCGGCCTCGACGATCTGTGGGGCGTGCGGGTCGCGGTCGACGACGGCTCGATCAATCACCTGCTGCTCGCCGGCCTGCCCGAAGCGCGACGGCCCGCGCTGCAGGTGGTCGCCACCCGGGCCGACGCGATCCTCGCCTTCGCACGAGGAGAAGTCGACGGCGTGGCCGGCAACCACCTGACCCTCAGGTTTCTGATGGGGCCACTGGCCGACGACGCCGAAGAGGTGCCGCTGCTGTCGCGTCCCTATCAAATGGCGGTGTTGAAGGGCCGCGACCTGGCGGTTGCGCCCCTTCGGATCGCGCTCGATCGCCTCAAGGCCACCGGCGAGTTCGATCGCATTGTCGAGGCGCAACTGAGCGCGCCCGGCCGGCGCACCTGGCTCGATCGGTATGCCGCCATCCTCGGCGTGGCCGGCGGCCTGGTGCTGCTGCTCGTCGCCGGCGGCACGGCCTGGAATCGATCGCTGCAGAAACAGGTACGCACCCGCACGCAGGCGGTCGAGCGCACCGAGCGCCGCTATCGTGACCTGGTCGACAACGCCAGCGACATGATCTACCGCACCGATCCGTACGGGCGGTTCACCTTCGTCAATCCGGTCGCGACCCGCCTTCTCGGCTACGCCGAGAGCGAACTGCTGGCGATGAAGTATTTCGAGCTGATGCGGCCCGACTGGGTGCCGCGGGCAATGGCGTTCTACGAGAAGTCGGCCAGGGCGCGCGAGGCGTCGTACCTGGAGTTTCCGGTCAGGCGGAAGGACGGCAGCGAGATCTGGGTGGGCCAGCACGTGCGCGCGATCCTGGCGGGCGGGCAGATCGAGGGCTACCAGGGCATGGCCCGCGACGTCACCGACCGCGTCAACGCCCAGACCGAACTGCGCGCCGAGCGCGACTTCGTGTCGGCCATTCTTGACACGGTGCCCAGCCTGATCATGGTGCTTGACGTGGATGGGCATGTCGTCCGGTTCAATCGCGCGTGCGAGGAGCTGTCGGGACTGGCGATGAGCGCGGTCGCCGGCCGGTTGATCTGGGAGCTGCCGTTCCTGCTCGACGAAGAGCGGGCCGGCGTCCAGGCGGGTCTCCCGCGGCTGGCTGAATCCGAGGCGCCGGTCAGTCTCGATCGGATCTGGGTGGGGCCAGGCGGCGCGCGCCACGTGATCGCGTGGACGGTGATTGCCCCTCGTGGCCCGGCGGGAGCGCCCAAGTTCCTGATCGGCCTGGGCACCGACGTGACCGCCACCCGGGAGCTGGAACGCCTGAAGTCGCAGTTCGTGTCGATGGTCAGCCACGAACTGCGGACGCCGCTCACGTCAATCCGCGCCTCGCTGCAGCTGCTGATCGCGGAGAACATGACTGGCAACGAAGACGCCGACCAGCTGGTGCGGGTTGCGCTCGGCAACGCCCATCGCCTGATCCGCATCGTCAACGACATTCTCGACATGTCGAAGATCGAGGCCGGCGAGATGGCGGTGGCCGTGAAGCGCACGCCGGTGCGGCCGATCATCGAGGACTCGATCCGAACGGTCGAGGGCTTCGCCCGCACGTCCGGCGTGACCATCACCGGGCCGACCGGTGAGCTGGGCGAGGTGGTGGCCGACCACGACCGCTGCATCCAGGTGCTCGTCAACCTGCTTTCGAACGCGATCAAGCACGCGCCGGCGGGCTCGCCGATCGAAGTGTCGGCAGAGCGCGAGGGCACCGTGATGGCGATCGCCGTCCGCGACCACGGCCCCGGCATCCCGGCCCACCAGGTCGACTTCATCTTCGAGCCGTTCACGCAACTGGACGGCAGCGACACGCGCCGGATTCAAGGAACGGGCCTGGGATTGACGATCGCCCGCGCGCTCGCCGAGAAGCAGGGCGGGACCATTCGGGTCGCCTCGCGCGAGGGCGACGGCGCAACCTTCACGCTCACCCTCCCGGCAGCGTAAAACAGGAGATCAAGAGACCAAGAGAAATTTATGCTTGGTTCTCCTGAACTCCTAATCTCTTGTTAATGAGCGACGACGATGTTGCGCCACTTGCCCTGGCGGAAGCGCAGCACCGTCAGCACGCAGCGGGTGAAGTGGCCGAGGACGATCGCCAGCCAGATGTCGCCGGCCTGCAGCGGACGGGCCGCCTGGATCAGCCAAACCATCCCGATCGGCACCGCCACCTGTGACGCCAGCGTGATGAACAGCGGGCTGCGGGTGTCGCCGGTGCCCTGCAGGCCGCCGGTGTAGGTCAGCGCGAGCGTGATGAAGAAGCCCGACACCGCGAGGTACTGCAGCAGCTGCTGGCCGAGCGCCGCCACCGCCGGTTCGGTGGCGCCGAAGGCGCCGAGCAGGACTTGTGGGATCGTCACGAAGAGCAGCCCGACGAACGCGGCCACGCCGAGACCGATGCGCGACGCCGCGTGCACGCCCTGCATGGCGCGCTCGGGATGGCCGGCACCCAGGTTCTGCCCGGCAATCGTGGCCGCCGCGCCCATCAGGCCGACCGAGGTCCACGTGATCATCGAGAACAGCTCGGTATAGCCAATCGTGAACGCCGCCTGGGCGGCCGCGCTCTGCGGCAACGAGCCGATGTAGCGCAGCATCAACACGCCGGCGACGTTCATGGCAATGCCCTGCACGCCGGTGGGCAGGCCGAAACGGAACAGCGCGCGGATGATCGTCCAGTCCGGGCGCCAGTCCATGTGGCGCGACACCCTGAACACCAACCGTCCCTTGAACAGCTGGTAGAGCGCATACGCGCTGACCGAACTGGCGGCGATCGCGGTGCCGAGCGCGGAGCCGGCGGTCCCGAGCGCGGGGATCGGGCCGAGTCCCGGGATCAGGATCAGGTTGAAGATCACGTTCAACACCGTCATGGTCACGCCGAGCCGAAGCGGTGTCCTGGTGTCGCCGGCAGCGCGCAGCGCCGAGGTCAGCATGAAGAACGACAGCATGCCGAAGCTCAGGGCGAAGTTGATGCGGAGAAACGGCAACGCCAGCGCCTTGACCTCGCCAGAGGCGTTGACCATTTCCAGGAGGTACGGCGCGGCGAAGTACCCGACCGGCCCCATCACCGCGTACATGGCGATGGCGGTCAGCAGCGCCTGTTGCACGGTCTTGTTGACGCGATCGACGTCGCCGGCGCCGACGAAGCGCGCCACGAGCACGGCCTGGCCGGTGAACAGCGAGGCAATAAAGACGATGACGACCAGGAAGATCTGCCAGCTGACACCGATGGCGGCGTTACCGGCATAACCAATCAGGTGGCCAACCAGGATGTGATCGACGACGCCCTGCAGCCCGGCGATCACGTTTTGGAGCATCGTCGGCCACGCCAGCTTCCAAACGGCGGGGCCGATGGGGCCTTCGACGAGCGACCGATCGAATGGCGATTTCTTCTGCGGCGGCTCAGACAAACGGCCTAAATTCTACCCTTAAACGTCGAGCTCCACGGCGTCCTCGGCCCGGTCCATGATGAAGCGGAACCGGGCGGACGCGTCCTTGCCCATCAGTTCGTTGATCACGCGGTCCGTCACCAGCTGGTCGGCGACTTCGACCTTCAGCAGCCGGCGCGTGCGCGGATTGAGCGTCGTCTCCCACAACACCTTCGGCATCATCTCGCCGAGGCCCTTGAAGCGGGTGATCTCGGGGACGGCGCGCCCGGTCCTGGTCTTCAGGATCTGCTCCTTCTGCTGCTCGTCGAGGGCCCAGAAGGTGTCCTTGCCGATGTCGATGCGATACAGCGGTGGCTGCGCCAGGTAGACGCGGCCCGCCGCCATCAGCTGAGGCAGGTGCCGGAAGATAAACGTCAGCAGCAGCGTCGCGATGTGATGGCCGTCGGAATCGGCGTCGGCCAGGATGATCACCTTGCCGTAGCGCATGCGGTTCAGGTCGAAGTTCTTGCCGACCCCGCAACCCAGGGCCGTCACCAGGTCGGCCAGCTCCTTGTTCTCGAGCACCTTCGCGGTTGACACGCCTTCGGTGTTCAACACCTTGCCGCGCAGCGGCAAGATCGCCTGGCGCGCGCGGTCGCGGCCCTGCTTGGCCGACCCGCCGGCCGAGTCGCCTTCGACCACGAACAACTCGCTCGTGATCGAACCGGGGTTGGTGCAGTCGGCCAGCTTGCCCGGCAGGTTGACGCGCCCGGCGGTGGGACCCTTGCGAACCACTTCCGACGCGGCCGCCCGGCTGGCCTCGCGCGCGCGGGCCGACAGGATGATGCGCGCCACAATTGCCTCGGCGATCGACTGGTTGTTGTTCAGCCAGTGCTCGAGGCCCGGCCGCACCAGGCCGTCGACCGCCGACATCACCTCGGGATTGTTCAGCCGATCCTTGGTCTGTCCCTGGAACTGCGGTTCCTGGATGAACACCGACAGGATGCCGGTGAGGCCTTCGCGAATGTCTTCGGCGCTGAGCGTCACGCCCTTGGGCGACAGGTTGTGCGTCTCGATGTAGTTGCGGACGGCCTTGCCCAGGCCGGCACGAAAGCCGTTCTCGTGGGTGCCGCCCGACGCGGTGGGAATGCCGTTGACGTAGCTGCGCAGGCTCTCGTCGGTCGCTTCGGTCCACTGCAGCACCAGCTCGAGCTTGGTCGCGCCATCCTTCTCGAGGGTGAACGGCGCTTCGTGCACCGGCTTGGCGTTGCGCTCGGTGACGATCTTCCTGAGGTAGTCGACCAGGCCCTCCTCGTGCTGGAAGACGTCCTTCTGGCCGGTGGACTCGTCCTCGAACGTGACCTTGACGCCCCGATGCAGGTAGCTGGCCACCTCCAGCCGCTCGCGAATCAGCGCGGCCTCGAACTCGACCTTCGGGAAGATCTGCGGGTCGGGCCTGAAGAACACGGTGGTGCCGCTGCCGCGGGCCGGGCCGACCTTCTTGAGGCTGCCTTGCGGCTTGCCCTGCTTGAAGGTCATCTCGTACTGGTGGCCGTCGCGCCGCACCGTCGCCACCAGCTCGCGCGACAGGGCGTTGACGACGCTCGCGCCGACGCCGTGCAGGCCGCCCGCGGTCTTGTAGTTGCCGGCCTCGAACTTGCCGCCGGCGTGCAGCACGGTGAAGATCACTTCAAGCGCGCTCTTCCTGGTCTTGGGATGAGCATCGACCGGAATGCCGCGGCCATCGTCTTCGACGGTGATCGACGAGCCGTCCTTGTGCAGCGTGACGCGGATGTTCGAGGCATGCCCGTTCATGGCCTCGTCGATGGAGTTGTCGAGCGTCTCCCAGACGAGGTGATGAAGGCCGGTACTGCCGACGCCGCCGATGTACATGCCGGGGCGCTTGCGTACGGGTTCGAGTCCCTCGAGGACGGTGATGTCTTTGGCGGTGTAAGTGGTGGACACGCGAAGGACGATTATAGAGGAACCTGAAGCGCGCTCCAGGTTCCTCGAGGTTTACTACGCCTTCTTCTTGCGGGGCGCGGCCTTCTTCTTCTCGGCCTTGGCGGGCGCGGCGGTCTTCTTCGCGCGTGGCGCTTTCCTGGCCTTGGCGGCGGTCTTCGGCGTCGCTTCGACGTTGCCGTCGACGTCAACCGGCTCCGCGATCGGCTCGGCCACCGCCGGCGGCAGCGGCTCGACCAGCAGCGACGGCTCGATCGACTCGAGCGACTCAACCGGTGGCTGCGTGTTGTTCACGACGAGGCCCCACCCGTGGGGAACCGTCGCGCGCGCGGTGGCGCCGTTGGCGAACACGCGCAGGCCACCCTGGCGGTCGCGTTCGAGACGCAGGATGCCGTCCTTCTGGCACGCGCGCATCAGGTCGGCGATCGACCCGTAGCGGCGCTCGTCGAAGTCCGGTTGCGCGGCCTTCAGGAACTGCTTGAACTGCCGCGGATACATCGGCCAGCGCGGCGGCGTCGCCGCTTCAGCCAGGAGGCGGCGCACCAGGGCGACGCCGTCGCCAAGCGACGCCGGCTCGGTCGGCGCCGGGCGGGTTTCCTTCTCGTCGTCCAGGTCGGCCGCGCCGGGACCGGGGTCGGGCTGCTCCAGCAGTTCGCGCGCGGCGCGACGGCCGGCTTCGCGCGATGCGGAGATGGTCTCGCTCGAAACATCGGTCAGCACTATCATGGGGGCTGCGGCCGCGGTCTCCACCACGCTCGCGTCGCCTTCATTCAACTCCACGAGCGTGCTGCGGCCCTGGTGCTTCAGCGTGACAATGCCCTGCTTGGCCAGCTTGTCGGCGAAATCGCGGAAGCTGCCGACGCCGTAGTCGCGTTCCGAGAACGACGAGTCGAGCTGCAACAGCGTGCTCTTGAGCAGGCCCAGTTGCGGCGAGACCTCGCGGTCGGCCAGCACCTTGAGCGCGCGCTTGACGAGCGCCACCGACTGCTCGATTGGCTGCGTGCCGCTGCCCTGCTGGCGCGGCTGCCGCTCGCCGCTGCCGCGCTCGGGCCGCGGCTGGCTGGGGCGGCGATCGGGCACGACGTTCTCGTAGGCGATGAACTCGGTGCAGTTCTTCTGCATCACCTGGCTGGTGAAGGCGCGGCCGCCGACCACGAACACCTTGCGGTCGTACTGCTTCAGCTTCTCGACCAGCGTGATGAAGTCGCTGTCGCCGCCGACGATGACGAAGGCGTTGATGTGGGAATGCGTGAACGCCATTTCGAGGGCGTCGAGCGCGAGGTTGATGTCGGCGCCGTTCTTGTCGCCGCCGGGCGTCGGCACGCGCTGCACCAGACGCACGGCGTGCTGGGCCATGGCGCGGCCGTAGTCGCCGGACCGCTTCCAGTCGCCGTAGGCGACCTTGGTGATGATCTCACCACGTTCCTTGATCGCCTCGAGCACGGCGCCGATATCGAAGGGCAGCCCGAGGGTCGTCTTCACCCCGATTTCGACGTTGTCGAAATCGATGAAAACGGCAATCTTCAGTCTTTGATCTGACATGTAGTTTCGTTACTTTCGAGTTAGAGAAACCTTGGGGGCGTGGAGGCTTGGCGCGTAGCCGGAGTGGCTAAATGTTGCGAGCCACCAAGTCTGCAGGCCTCCGAGGGGTCACCCGGGGAGGTGTGGTTACAGTATACCTGTCGGCACGGTGGTTGCAGTAGGGAATGGTGGAGTAGTCAAATGAAGTCAATGTGCACACAAAACCGGACGCTTTTCGCGGCAATGCTCGCCCTGGGCGTGTGGATTGTGCCCGGCGCGCCGGTAATTTCGGCCGCGGCGGAGCAGAAGCCCGAAGTCCAGCGGCTGTTCCAGTCGGGCAATTACGAGCAGGTGGTCGAGGCTGCCCGTGACGGCGACCCCGCGTCGACCTACCTGGCGGCGCAGGCGTTGCTCAAGCTCAACAACATGGAAGGGGTGGCCGCCGAGTTCGCGCGCCTCAAGGGGAACGGTCCGGCCTGGAGCCTCGTCGGCGAGTCTGGCGAAGCACTCGCCGCCAACGACGCGGGCCGCGCGGTCGAGCTCGCGCGCCGAGCCACGCAAACCGACGGCGAGAACCCATTCGCGTTCTATCAACTCGGGCTGTCGGCGAGCAAAGGCAGCGACTGGGGCACGGCGACGCCGGCGTTCAACCGCGCCCTCGAGTTGAAGCCCGACCTGGCCTACGCGCATTACTACGCGGCCCTCGCGGCCCAGCGCCAACGCCAGCTGCCGAAGGCCGCCGAGCACTTCGAAGCGTTCCTGCGCCTGGCCCCTGAAGCGCCCGAGCGCCAGGCGGTGCAGGCGATTATGCGCAGCTTGAAATGATCCTTGTCAGTTGAAAGTTGACGAGTGGGTAGTTGGTAGTTGAAGTTCAAAAGTTTCAGTTTCAGTTCAGTAACTTGAAACTGTCACTGTCATTGTAACTTTCAACTAAAACTACCAACTTTCAACTTCTCAACTTTCAACTAAAAGATGTGCCCAATCCCGAAGTACCAACGGCCTCCGCTGAGGCTGTTGGGCTTCCGGGTGGTCGCGGTGGACAGGGCCGAGCCGGGAATACCGTAGTCCACCCGCAGCATGCCGACCGGCGTCGAGAAACGCAGTCCTCCACCGTAGCCAATCTTCAGGGCGCTCCAGCTGAACGCCTCGTCACTGCCCAGCAAGTCACCCGCATCGACAAAGCTCACGCCATTGATCCATCGATAGATCGGAAAGCGCACTTCCTGGTTGAGCACCAGCAGCGTTTCGCCGCCGAGCGGCAGGCCAAAGAAGTCGCGCGGTCCCAGGCTGTCTTCGCCGTAGCCGCGCACGCTGGTGGCACCACCGGCGTTGAAGCGGGCGCTCGGCAACAGCGGGTCGGGCCCAAACTTCTTGCCCCACTGCACGCGCGACGCGAACACGACCCGGCCGAGCGACCCGAACGTGTACTGCTGCACCAGCAGCTTGCGATTGCTGACGTCGGAACCGAGCCACGACGCCGCGTGATCGATCGACGCCGACGAGAACGTGCCCTTGACCGGCGCCAGCGGATCGTCGCGGCGGTCCCACAGCGCGGCGCTGCTGAGCGAGGCGAGGTTACTGACGAAGTCGAGCGGCACCACGTCGTTGCCGGGTTCGGGGTCGTAGGTCCGCGATCGCTCGAAGCGGTAGCCGTAGACGACCTGCAGGCCGCGCGGCCGCCAGCGCTGGTCGGCGCTGAAGCCCTGGACGTCGTTGATCGCGACGATCTCCTGCCCGTCATCGTCGCGAATGTGATCGCGGGAGTAGAACCCGTACAGGCTCGACCGGGCCCGCCAGCCGAACAGCCGTGACGTGGCCAGGAACAGCGTTGCGTCCTGGCGATCGTACTGATACATGCCGAACGCGCCGAAGGTGAGGGCGCGGCCGAACAGATTCGGGTTCTTCAGTTCGGCCACCACGCCGGCATTGCGGGTGCTCGTGAACTCATCGAGCTTGAGCTCGCGGTCGCCTTCCAGCTGAAAGCCATAGCGGAACGTCCACTGGGGGTACTCCTGCACCACCACCAGGGCCTTCACCGGCTGAACGCCATCGACCGGCTCGCCAACCGGCACGGCCTGAATGTCCACGAGCCGGAACACGTTGGTGTCGTACAGGCGCTTGCGCGCCACCGCCCAGGCGTCGAGATCCACTGGCTGGCCCAACTCGAAGCGCAGCGAGCCGGTGAGCACGTCGCCGCGCGTGATCTCGAGACCGCGCGTCTCGACCTCCTGCAGCACCTGCTGCGGCCCCTCCGTGATCGCGAACGTGAGGCGAACGGTGTCGTCAGCCGCCACTTCCGGCAGCACTTCGACGTCGGCAGCATTGAAGCCGTCTCCCCGGTACTGCTCCTCGACCCGGAGGCGGGCGGCGCTGACCTCGGTGGCCACGTACGGCGCAGGTGTCTGCATAGCGGCGGCCTTCTGGATGGCCGCCAGCCGGCGCTCGGGCACGCCCTCGAACTGGACACTCGTCACCTGCGTCTGCGGGCCCTCGACAATGGTAATGGGCAGCACGCCGGTGTCGCCGTCGATGGTCAACGGGCCACCCGTCACCTGGGCCTTGAGGTACCCGGCCGCGTGGTAGGCGGTGACGAGCAGTTCCTCGACCGGCCTGCGGTTGAGCCACGCCTCTACGTCCAGCCCTTGCGCCTCGATCGCGTCCAGCAGCCGGTCCCCGTCCAGCGCCTGGTGACCGGTGACCCGAATCTCGCGGCCGCTGACCCGCACGCCCTCGGTCACCTCGATGGTCAGCCGCTTGGTATTCGGCAGCGGCCGATCGACCGTGCCCACCACGACGCTGCCCAACTCGTTGGTGCCGACCAGGTAGCGGCGAACCCGGTGCGTGAGATCGTCGATCAGGAACTGATCAAAGGCGTTGCGATGCCAGGCCTCCTCGAGGTCCTCGGTGAGGCTCGACGGCAGGGTCGCACCGATGACCTCGAGGACCGTGCGCGGGCCGCGGTCCACCGTGTACTCGACCACCACGGTGCCTGACTCAGGCACGTCGACGCGGCGGGTCCGCACGCGCGCCTCGAAATAGCCCTGTTTCTTGAAGCGATCGCGGACCCGGTCCACGTCGCGTTGCAACACCAGGAAATCGAAGTCGTCGCCGGGATCGAGCGAGATCTCGGCGCGCACCTCCCGCTCAACGGCGGGCTCGACGCCCGCGAACGTAATCGCCGACACCTTCTGCTTCACGCGCAGCTCCGTGGGCTTGCGGCCGACGCCGCCGCCGAACGTCACCTGATGGCGAATGCCGACGCTCGCGGTGTCGTCGTCACGCGACAACCCGCGAATCTCGATGGTCGGCGTCACGTAGTAGCTGATGACGAAGGTGGTGTTGCCGCTCTCGCGCAAGTTCTGCGACACCGTGAACTCGACCTTGCGGCTCAACCGCTTCGATAGCGTCAAGCGCGTGGTCGGGTCCGTTCGATCGTTGCCGATCAACGACGGGTCGTCGCGGAAGTCGGGATCCTCGAACTCGCCGCGCTCGACGCGGAAGGTGTCGAGGCCAATCGCCCGCCCGGTCACGCCCAGCAGGTCGGCCGACAGCAGCGTGAGCGCGGTGCCGGTGTTGGTCTGGCCCAGCAGTTGTGCCGCCAACTCGCCCGGCGTCCGCGACCCGTCTTCCGACGTCAGGTCGATCGACGGCCGTTCCAGCGTCCCGGTCAAGGTGAGGGTGGCCATGTCGCCACCACCGAGCGGCGCCTCGGCGACGATGTTGAACTCGGGCCGGATGCGGCGCAGATCGGTGAACGAAATGTCGCCGCGGGTGATGCGGAAGGTCCGGCCGGCCAGGAAGATCTCGCCACCTTCGCGCAGCGTGATGCGCCCGTCCATGCCGGGTGCCGCCGCGGTGCCGGTGACACGCACGTTGACGGCAGCCGCGAGCCGGCCGTAGTTGTTGTCGACGGTCATGTCATCGCTGGTCGTGACGTTCAGGTTCAGCCGCACGCGATCGAGATACGGCTGCTGCTGCGTTGGCGAGACCGGTAGCGTCGCGCGGCGGGCCAATGCCGCGAGCGTGATGGTTTCGGCGTAGGCGCTCTGCACCACCCGGATGTCGCCGGTGATGGTCGGCCCCTTGGGGTCGGGGCGAAACGTGATCAGCGCGTCCAGTTCGCTGCGCAGCCCGTCGATCAGTTCGATCGCGACGCCCTTGGCCTGGATGTTGACGACGCCGTCGATGGCGTCGACGCCCGACACCTGCAGCGATCCGTCAAGGCCCAGCGTGCCACCATTGGCCAGGCCGCTAATGCCGTCGAGCACTACGCGCTGGCCGTCGAGCAGGATCACTCCGTTGAGGTCCGACAGCACCAGGCGCGGTTCCGCGATCGCGATTTCGGCGTCCCGCAGGGCCACCTCGCCGTCGAACAGCGGGCGCGACACGGTGCCGCCGATCAAGGTGTTGAGGTTGGCGTTGCCGTCGAACGCCAGCGTGCTGACGAAGGCCGACAGCACGCGCAGGTCAATCAGGCCTTGCACCGACAGGTCGAGCGGCGGGTCCTCGGCGGCAAAGCCCACCGACCCGTCAATCACCAGCGGGTTGTTGGCCACCATCCACGAGATGTCGGCGACCGCCAGCGAACCGCGCGCGAACTCGACCCGCGACGGCCGCTGCTGCTCGACCGGGATCCCAGAGAACGTGAACTTGGCGGCATCGACGGTGAGCTCACCGACGATGGCCGACAGTTCGAGGACCGGGACCTCGGCTTGCGCGGTGGCGGCAAAGCTGCCCACCACGCCGCCGCTGGCCACATCGCCGGAGAGCCGCGACACGGTCAGCGACTCGCCCTGCAGCACGGCCTCGAGGTTCAGGTTCGTGACCGCTGGCGGACCCCCGCCCCAGTTGAAGGTGCCGGCCTTGAGCGACAGCGTCGCGAGGGTGCCGGCGCGGCTGCCGTTCGATCGGAGGTCCAACGACAGCGGGCCCGAGCCGTCGAAGGTGACCGGCACGCCCACGGCGCGGCCCATGCGGATGGCGTCCTGGAACTCGCCGATGAACTGTCCCTGGAACGCACCGTCGAGTTTCGTGTTCCACTCACCCGCCGCCGTCAACCGGCCCGCGCCGATGCGGACATTCAGGTCCTTGAGCGTCACATCGTCGCCGCGCAACACGACGTGGACCGGCGCGTTCAAGCTCACGGGCACGCCGCCAATCCCGGCGTCGAGCTCGGTCAGGTTGACAATGGCGACGCGGTCGCGGGCGTCGGCGAAGCGGCCCGACGCCGTCACCGTGCCGCTGGCGAAGCCAAGGATCTCGGATTCGACGGCGTCGAGGAACGGCGCCAGCCTCGCCAGTTCGAGGCGATCGAGGATGGCCGTCGCCTTGTAGTCGTAAGGCGAGGCGGTGGCCACGTCGGCGTTGACCAGTGCGCCAATCGAGGGCAACCGGACGACGACGCGCGCGTGATCGCCCATCAGGTCCGCCGTCATTTCACCCGCGCCGATCAGGGTGCCGGCGTCCCCGCCGGTCAACGAGAAGTCCACGCGCCCCTGCCCACGCGGCTGGGCAGTGGTGCCCTTGCCGTCGAACTGCATCGAGAACACGGCCTGCGTGTCGTTGGGCGCAAGCAGGGCGCCCTGCCACGACAGCCGGTCGCCCTTCAGGCTGGCGTCGTACGCGCCGGTCTCCCAGGCGTAGCGCACGCGGCCGTCGAGCAAGCCCACGCCCTGCCGCAGTTCGAGCGACGTCACGTCGATGGCATCGGGGGTCACCACGGCCTTTGCGTTCGCGGTGTCGATGGTCTGCCCGGCCCACGTCAGCGCCGAACCGGTGATGGTGGTGTCGAGCCTGTAAACGTCGAAGGTGCCGCCAAGCGTCGCGCCGACCGTCAGCGGACCAGCCACGCGCCACGCCTCGGGCACATCGGCCTGCAACTCTTCGGCGCGGGGGGCATCGACGTTGAACTGGCCGGTCCAGGTGCTCTCGGTGATGTTGGCGACCGCGTTGCCGGTGATGAGCGACGAGCCCTGGCGCACCTCGAGATTCGTAATGTCGGCGCGCGTGGTGTCAGCGACCAGGTGCGTCGTGAGACGGACGCGGCCCAGCAGCGGCACGTCCACGTCATCGCCCGACACCTGCGTCTCGATCTGCGGCAGCTTGTAGGAACCCGCCAGGGTCATGGGCACGTCGATCGCGCCATGCACGTCGGCGGCGATCTCGGGGACCGGAAACCCCAGCATCGCCAGGCCTTGCGCCGCTGTGGCGACGTCGCTCACCCGCGCATGCGCGGGGCCGGTCATGGTCGACAGCAACGCCGAATCGCGGTTGATGCGGCCCGCCATGCGGCCCTCGATTGCCGCACCTGGCAGCGTGTGATTGTGATCGAAGCGGTAGTCGTCGCCGACGATCGTCGCCCGGAGGGTGCCGGTCATGGCCACGTGGTTCCGCTTGGCGCGACCGGTGGCGCGGTTGGTGATCGCGAAGCGGCGCGGCTCGCCGAACTCGAACGTGCCGCTGCCGTCGAAACCGGCGGCAATCGCCTGCGGGGTGACGTTGGCCATGTCGAGCGCGGTTTGCGCGTCGAGCGCCCGCCACGAGGCGGTGGCCGTGCTGATCGCGGTGCCGCCCCAGGGCACGTTGAAGTCGGCGCGAATCTCGCCGCCCGATCGCGGGACGATGGCGAGCGCCGTGCCCGAGAACGATTCGAAGGTGACCAGCACGGGACCCGACAGGGTGAGCTCGCGCTCGCGCCCGACCGCGAGCGTGTTGCTCGACACGCGCAGCGTCGTCACGACGTCGCTGGTCGGTCCGGCGATGGTGCCGTCGATGGTGACCAGGCCGCCGACCGGCACGGGCGGCGGCGGGATCCATTTGGTGGCGTGCTCGAGAGCGACGGTGCCCTTGAGCGTGAGGGCCAGGCTTGGCGAATCCAGCACGCGGTGGATCGTGCCGCTCAGAAAGGCGTTCAGTTCCGACGAGACCAGCCGGGCGTCGGCCAACGTCACGTCGGAACCATCGAAGGTTATCACCGTGTCGAAGGGGGCCATGGTCAAGGTGCGCTCGCGCAGTCGCACGGCAAGCGGGCCCCGCACGGCGAACGCGCCCTCGGCGCCGAGCGCGCCGCTGGTGAGCGCTGACTCGATCTGCGGAATCTTGACGCCCCAGTCGCGGACCAGGTCGGCGTACTGCACGTCGAGGCCGCGCAGCGTCAGGCCGCGCAGGTCGAGGCGGCGCGCCGTCTCCGGCGTGGGCTGGTCAGAGCCCGGCGGCAGGTTGGTCACGCCGTTCTCGTCGCGAACGATGTCGACAATGCCGTTGTCGATGCTGAGATGATCGATGGCGAAGCGGCCGCGGAACACCATCCACGGCAGCGTGACTTCGACGCGTTGGGCGACCAGGAATGGCCGGTCGTCGTGGCCCTCGGCCGCGAGGCGCACGCCGGTGAGCGTAATGCGGCGGGTCAGCGCGTTGTAGCTCAGGGCGTCCGCGCTGAGTACCAGGTCGTAGCGGGCGACGAAATCGCCGGCCCAGGACAGGGCACGACTGCGCGCCCACGGGGTGTGAATGAGTAACAGGGCGCCCAACGTCATCCCCGCGGCTATCGCCGCCGGAATGACCAGCCCCCGTCGCACCCAAACTCTCACAGTATCGATTCTAGTCCCGCAATTGGGGTACCATTCGCCAGTGGAGGATCAGCTCATGCGTATGAAGTCATGGCTCAAGATTGGCGTCGGCGCCGCCTTGAGCCTGGTGACGAGCGCGGCGGGCATGGCCCAGGCACCAGCGGAATTGAAGGTTGGTGACATGGCCCCCGCGTTCTCGGCACCCGGATCGGATGGTAAGACCCACACGCTCGCCGAGTCGAAGGGCAAGCAGGCGGTGGTACTCGCGTGGTTCCCGAAAGCCTTTACCGGTGGTTGAACGGCCGAATGCAAGTCGCTCCGTGAGAGCGGCGATCTCATCCGGCAGTACAACGTCGCGTACTACATGATCAGCACGGACGCGATTGAGGACAACACGAAGTTCGCCCAGATGCACGAGGCGGACTATCCGATCCTGAGCGATGTCACCAAGGAGATCGGCGCCAAGTACGGCGTCCTCGGCGCCACCGGCATGGCGCGGCGGTGGACGTTCTACATCGACCCGGACGGAAAGATCCTCCACATCGACACCGCGGTGAAGGCCACGTCGGCTGGTCCCGATATGGTCGCCAAGCTCGGCGAACTGAAGATCGCAAAGAAGAAATAACTACACAATGACCGACCTGGCTCGCAGCAACGGCGCGGCCAGGTCGGCATCTCCCGCCACCGTCACGCGCCGCCGCAGTGCGTCTCCCGCCAGCGCGTTGTAGAACATCCGCCACACATCATCGGCCGCGATCGTGACCATCGCGTCTGGCGCCGCCGGCCGACCGCGCCAGATCTGCCAGCGGTCGTCGACGCGCACGAGCGTCCAGCTGCCGGTCGTTTCACCGGTGACCGCGAGCGTGATGGTGGTGCCGGGCGCCGCGCGCACGCCGGCATAGGCATAGGGCAACGCCCGCACGGAGATCGCGAGCAACGGCTCGAGCCATCGCGGCGCCAGCAACCGCGGGCGGCCGGTGGCGTCGCGGATTTGCATCTGGTGGTGCCAGTGCTCGGTGTATTCGCGCCCGGTGTCCATCCAGTTCTCGGACTGCTGCTCGCCGGCCCAGCTCACGGCGTAGATCGCCGGCCCATGGGGGTCGAGGCTGGTCACGAGGTCGGCCAGTTGCTCGCCGGCGTGCTGGAGCAGGTCGGTCAACACCGCGGTGCTCAGGCGCGCGCCAAAGGCCACGCCGGCGGCGTTGACCGCGTTGATGAACCGCGCGAGGTCCTGGTCCGACTGGATGGGGCGATCGGGCGGGGTGAGGTGGACGTCGCGCTGGGCCGAGAGCTTGCGTAGCTGGCCGTCAAGCAGGTGGGCCGCCACGTCGCGCACCCGCCAGGCGCCCGCGACCGTGGGCCGGAGCCAGTCGTCGGCCGGCAATGCCCGCAACAAGCCCACCAACTGCCGCGACAACGGACGGAAGAGAGGGGCGGTGTCACAGGACGTAAGGGGCGTCATGCCGGGCCATGATATTCCGGGCGGCGTGTATCCAATTGTCTTGACACCACGGCCAGTCCCCCTTAATGTCCGCGACTGATGCACGGCATCACTTCGTCAATCCATCGAACCCGAGGGAGTCGAACATGCGTCGAGTTGTGTTGTGCGCAGCAGTCCTCTGTGTGGCGTTGTTCATCACGTCCAGGGAGGCCAGTGCGCAGGCCTCAATCGCCGGCGTGGTCCGCGACGGATCCGGCGCCGTGTTGCCCGGGGTCACGGTCGAGGCGTCCAGCCCGGCGCTGATCGAAAAGGCCCGCACCGTGGTCACCGACGGGTCCGGGCAGTACCGGATCGTGGACCTCAGCCCAGGGCGCTATCAGGTCGTGTTCACCCTGCCGGGGTTCAAGACGGTGCGGCGCGAGGACGTGGTGCTCGAGGGCGCCTTCTCGGCGCAGATTAACGTTGGGCTCGAGGTCGGCGCGCTCGAAGAGTCGGTCACGGTCACCGGCGCGACGCCGACCGTTGACGTGACCAACAACCGGACCCAGTTCGTGGCCAACCGCGACATTCTCGATTCGATTCCCACGCCCATCCGCAACACGCCGGCCCGGGCGCTGCTGCTGCCGGGCACGACGGTGACGCCGTTCGTGCTGGGGCAATACAGCATGAGCGTGCACGGCTCGAACACCGCCGACATGGTGATCGCCATCGACGGCTTGCGCGTCAACAACCTGTGCGGCAGCGGCCAGTACAGCGGGTTCTACATGAACGACGCCAGCATCCAGGAAGTCACCTTTACCACCGGCGCCGAGTCGGCCGAGATGCAGAACGGCGGCTTGCGCATCAACAGCACGCCGAAGGACGGCGGCAACACCTTCTCCGGCACGTTCTTCGCCTACGGCATGAACGGTGGGTTGCAGGCCGACAACCGGTCGGACGAGGTGAGGGCGGCAGGCGTGCCGCAGCCCAGCATCGCCTATACCTACCAGATCAACCCGTCGTTCGGCGGCCCAATCAAACGCGACAAACTGTGGTTTTACTTCACCTACAAGTACGAGGACAACAAGACCTACGTCGCCAGCTCCGCGTTCGACGACGGCAGCCAGGCATATCGCCAGGCCATGGGGAACTACAGCGCGGTGACGAGGCTGACCTGGCAGGCGTCGCAGAAGGACAAGGTCCGCTTCTATCTCGACCGCCAGTACAACGGCGAGTTCTTCAACGGCTTCAACACCCTGCCGACCACATCGCCCGAAGCCTCGACCGACGCGTTCGGGTTGGGTTGGGTTCCGCAGCTCAAGTGGACGCAGACCACCACCAACAAGCTGCTGCTCGAGGCCGGCATCTCGTATTACACGCAGGACTACGAACAGAACTGCCGTGAAAGCGTCGGCCCCACAGACTTGCCCCGCCTGGAACAGACCACCGGCAGGTTGACGGTGGCCTGCGGCAACACGATTCCGCCGTATACGAGCTGGACCAAGAGCTACAATTCCGCGGCGTCGGCCAGCTACATCACCGGCTCGCACGCCTTCAAGACCGGCGTCACCATGCAGTGGGGCACCAACTCGAGGACGTTCTCGTCGAACGCCCAGATCAACACGCTGGTGTTCAACAACGGCCTCCTCGGCGCGCCCGCCAGCGCCACCAACCCGATCCCGTGCACCGCGCTGCCCTGCCCGATCGCCGTCGTCGTGCACAACGGCCCCACCACGGCCCAACAGAAAGTCAAGAACGACTTTGGCTTCTTCATCCAGGACACCTGGACGATCGACAAGCTCACGCTCAACCTCGGCGGCCGTTTCGACCACTTCAACGCGATGGTCCCCGCCCAGTCGGCGCCGGCGAGCACGTGGATCCAGGCGCGCAGCTTCGCCGAGATCAAGGACGTTCCCAACTGGAATGACTGGTCGGTGCGCATGGCCGCGGCGTACGACGTGTTCGGCAACGGCAAGACCGCCCTCAAGGTGAATGCGAGCAAGTACATCGCCTCAGCCGCGGCCGGCTACGCTGCGATCTTCAACGGCATGACCTATTCGACGCAGCCCCGCGCCTGGATCGACCTCGACCGCAACAAGTCCCTCTACGATGCCGCCGGCAACGTCCAGACGGGCGAGGTGTTCGGCGGCACGTCGAACTTCGGCGGCATCACCAGCCGGCCCGATCCGGATCTGCTGCGCGGCTACAACTGGGAATACAACGCGACCGTGCAGCACCAGCTGTTGGATCGCCTGTCGATGACCGCCGGCTTCTACCGGCGCCAGTTCTACAACCTGGATGTGACCGACAACACCAACCTGGCGGTCACCGACTGGTCGCCGTTCTCGATTGCCACCCCGACCGATCCGCGGTTGCCGGCCTCAGGCGCCGCCATCACCATGCACTCGCTGAACGCGAACAAGCTCGGCGTGGCCACCGACAACCTCCGGACGTTCTCGGACATCAACACCTCGGTCTACAACGGCTTCGAAGTGAGCGCCAACGCGCGGTTCACCAAGCTGTTGCTGTTTGGCGGCATCACCACCGACCGCCGGGCGACGACCTCGTGCGACGAGCGCGACAACCCGAACAGCGCGCGCTTCTGTGACGCGGTGCCGCCGTTCCGCACCACGTTCAAGATGTCGGCCGCGTATCAGCTGCCGTATGAGTTCCAGCTGAGCGGCTCGTTCCTGTCGCGGCCGGGGCCGAGCGTGGCCGCCAACTACACGGTGACCGCCGGCATCGCCGGCCGGCCGATCGTTGGCTCGACGGCCGGCGCGACCACGATCGGGGTCAACCTCGTTCAACCTAACACCGTGTTCTTGGACACCTTCAACCAACTCGACCTGCGTCTCGGCCGCACCTTCCGTGTCGGCAACCGCACCCGCATCCAGGGCTTCGCCGACTTCTTCAACATCCTGAACGCGGGCACCGTGACCAGGGTCAACGAAACGTATGGTGCCAACCCAGCGACCAACGCGTGGATGAGACCGACCGCCATCATGGACGCGCGCTATATCCGCTTCGGCATGCAGATGTCGTTCTGATCAGGGATCAGGGATCAGGGATCAGGGAACGGGGAACGGGGAACGCCCTGATCCCTGATCCCTGATCCCTGATCCCTGATCCCTGATCCCTGATCCCTGATCCCTGAGTTTGAGCACGGTGTTCCAGTTGCGGGCCGTGCCGGTCGTGCCGAGCTTCTTCTCAATCAGCGTCATCGTGACTTTCGACGTGCCGATGCCGTCAGGGTAGACGAAGTAGGCGTGCCGGCCCTTCGCCTTGACCACCTCCCGCCCCTTGATCGCCTCTTGCAGCGCCTTGACCGCGGCCGGCGGCGGCGCGTCTTTCAGGCACATCAACACCATGTGGCTCGGGTCGAGCTTCGCCTCTGTCGGGAACGGGTTGTCGGCGATGGCTTGCTGCCACTCGGCGCCGGTGCGTACGAAGAAGTCGGTTTGGAGACCAAGCTGCTTCGCGGCCGAGGTTTCCAGCAGCTTCTCGAGGGGACCGGTCGCACGCGAGGGGCTCTCGAATACCAGGTTCCCGCTTTGCAAAATGCTTTGCGGGTTCTTCATGCCGAGGTCCGCCAGCCAGGTCTTCAGGTCGGCCATCGAGACCTTGTTATGGGAGCCCAGGTTGATGGCGCGGAGCAGGCCGATGTAGATCGCCATGCCTAGCTCTGGCTGCGACCGGCCGGCGGCCAGTAGGAAAACTCGTAGCGCTTAATCGAGGCCTGGAGTTTCTTGGTGATCTCGGGCGACAGGTCAATAGCCATCATCTTGACTGGCGATTGTACTCAGCCGCGGCAGCACCCGTGTGAGCTGCCGCCTCTCTTGCGGGCCGGAGGCCAAGCGTCGATAATCACCTCGACTTGGAGGGCCAGTTGCGAATCATGCGCACTCGATTGCTTTCATCCCTTGCCGCCGCGGCCATCGTCGCAGCGGTGCTGGCGCCGGCCGCCGTCCACACCCAGCGCCGGACGGCGGTGGTCACCGTCCCGGCGCTGCCGGTGGCTGCCCCCGAAGCCGTCGGGTTCACTACCGGAGGCCTCGACCGGATGGACGCCGGCATGCAGGACATTGTCGACAAGAAGCAGCTGGCTGGCGTCGTGACCCTGGTGGCGCGCAAAGGCAAGGTCGTGCAGCACAAGTCGTACGGCTACCAGGATCTCGACACGCAGACGCCGATGCGCACCGACACCATTGCCCGCATCTACTCGATGACCAAGCCGGTGACCGGCGTCGCCATGATGATGCTGTACGAGGAAGGCAAGTGGAAGCCCACCGATCCGATCGCCCGGCACATCCCCGAGTTTGCGAACCTGAGGGTGTATGCCGGCGAGAAAGACGGCGCGATGATGCTCGAGGCTCCCGGACACGCACCGACGATGGGCGAGCTGATGTCGCACACGGCGGGATTCACCTATGGACTGTTCGGCAACTCGCCGGTAGACAAGCTGTACCAGGCGGCGAATCCCTTGGGACAGCCAAACCTCAAGGCGTTCATCGACACGATGGCGACGCTGCCGCTGCTCTATCAGCCCGGCACCCGCTGGGTTTACAGCGTGTCGGTCGACATCCAGGGATACCTGGTGGAGAAGCTCTCGGGCCAGTCGTTCCCCGAATTCCTGCGCACGCGGCTGTTCAATCCGCTGGGGATGATCGACACCGCCTTCTACGTCCCCCCGGACAAACTGTCGCGCGTCGCGACCCTCTACGCGTACGACAAGGCCACGGCCGCGCTCGCGCCGGCGCCTGGCGAGATGACCGCGACGAGCGCACCCGGCTTGCCGTCCGGAGGCGGCGGTCTTTATGGGACGGCGGCCGACTACTTCCGCTTTGCCCAGATGTTGCTCAACGGCGGCGAGTTCGATGGCAGGCGTTACCTGAAGAAGGACACCGTCGACATGATGCGTACGAACGTATTGAGCGACCAGGTGCTCAATTCGCAGTTCGGCATCGGCCAGGCGCAGTTCTCGCCAGCCCAAGGCTTTGGCTACGACTTCGCAGTGGTCCTCGATCCGGCGGCGGCGAAGCGTCAGGTCGGCAAGGGCAGCTACTGGTGGTGGGGCATTGCCGGCACCTGGTTCTGGATCGACCCCGCCAACGAGGTCGTCTTCGTCGGGATCATCCAGCGGCGCGGCGGCGTGCCGGGGGCAGCCAACCACGAGGACGTCTCGCGCCGCGTGATTGCCGAGGCGCTGGCGCCGGGCAAGTGAAGGGGCCTCGCCAAGCGCTCGGGGTCACTCGGAGCGGCTGCGCTTGTGGGCGGTCAGGCCAACGGCCAGCAACGCCCCGCCGAGACCCATGTAGACGGGTGATTGTCCGAAGGTCCCCAGGGCGAGGAACGCGGAACCCATCCCGATCCAGACCATGGGATGCGTGCGCTTGAACACGACCGCGCATCGCTGCAGCCACCCGGCGTTCGCCATGGCGTGATTGTGACACGTCTCGTGCAGACGAGTCGTCGGCCAAGGGCAAGTCGAGCCGCACGGGCCCTCGGCAACAGTTACTCTTGATTGCAATGAGCCGACCGGCCGCCCTCGGAATCATTCTGCTGAGCCTCCTGGTGATCGCCGTCGTTGACTTCCAGAGTGGCTTCGAGTTGCGCACCTTCCCGCTGTACTACGCGCCGATCGCTCTAGCCGCCTGGCATTTCGGGCGCGGCGGAGCCCTGGCGGCGGCCGTCCTGGCGTCGCTCGGCTGGTTTGTATCAAACCAGTTGGCCGGTCTCCAGTACACCAATCCGCTCTTCTGGGTCTTCAATACGCTGGTCCAAGGGTCGTCCTTCGCCATCGTCGGCTGGCTGGTCGCGACGCTGCGGCAATCGCAACTCCGCGAGCGCGAACTCGCTCGCATCGACTCGTTGACCGGGCTCGCCAACAGCCGCGCCTGGTATGAGGACGGCAGTCGGATGATCGAGCTGTGCCGCCGCACGCGGCGGCCGGTCACGCTGGCCTACATTGACCTGGACTACTTCAAGACAGTGAACGATCGCGACGGCCATGCGGCCGGCGATCGATTGCTGCAGGCCGTGGCGCAGGCGCTGCGATCCGCGACGCGGGCCGCCGACCTGCCGGCGCGGATGGGTGGCGACGAGTTCGCGGTGCTGTTTCCCGAACTGGGCGCGGAACAGGTCGGGCCCGCGATCACCCGGCTCTACGAGATGCTTACCCGGACGCTGGCCGACATGTCAGACGGCGTGACCGCCAGCGTGGGCGTCGTCACGTTCCTGACTCCACCCTCGGATCTGGAACCGATGGTGCAGGCGGCGGACGCCCTGATGTACCGGGCGAAGCAGCAGGGCAGGAATCAACTCTGCCGCGAGGTCCGCCCGGCGTAGCGTCAGGGAAAGGTTACCGCCAGCGGCAGCCAGGTCTTGGGATCGGGATTGAGTCCGCGCGACACGCCGACGACCTCGAGACGAGAGGGCGACAGGCGAACCAGCACCACGTCGCTGCCTTGGGCGCCGCCGGAGTAGAACGGCGTCCAGGCCGCTTTCCAATGGCGTGCCTTCTCCTCGGCATCGGTGACGATGGCCGCTTTGGCGAGCACGGTCGCATAACTCGCAGTCGCGGCGTCAAAGCACAGCAACGTGACCCGCGGATCGCGACGGATCTGCCCGACCTTCCGGGTCAGTGGATTGGTGGCGATCCAGAACGTGAAGTTGTCGTCCGGCCCGAGCGGATCAACGATACGCGCCTGCGGATGGCCGTCTTCGCCGGCCGTAATGAACGAGCAGTAGCGTGCTTTCTGGATGATGTCGCGGCCGCCGGCCAGGATCTGGCCGCGCGACGGCTGGCCCTGTGCCGCCGCAAGGGCCGGCAGCATCAGGGACAGCACGCTCCAGGCGCGCAGGGTCGTCATCGAGCTACTCGGCAGTAGTGGGATCGATCGTCGTCTTGATCTCCGAGATCTTGTCGGCCGGAAAGCCGCCCTGCTTCGCGTGCTCGCGCAGGATCTCCTCGTTTGGCGCACGGTAGACGCACATGATCTGGTTGTCGGTCACGTAGCTGTGCACCCACTGGATGGTCGGCCCGAGCGTGTTCAGCACGGCGCACGACTTCTGCGAGATGCCTTGGAGGTCAGCGGCGGTGAGCTTGCCGGCGCCCGGAATGTTGCGTTCGATCAATTACTGCGGCATCAATGTCTCCTCTAACTGGTTTCCAAGGTCGGCAGGGGCACCTCGTTCGGCACCACCCGGGTGAACTGGCCACGCTGCATCAGCTCGCGGCCTTTGCCGCCGCGGCCGACGATCTCATACTTCGTCGTGCTGATGGTCTGTTCGGCGCCGCGCGACGTTTCCACCGTCAGCAGATCGCGGTCGCCGGTTGAGACCAGCGCGCCGATCACCTTGTCTTCGGGGAAATCGATCTTGATCAGGATGACGCCGCGGCCGGGACCCGAGAGGAAGTTCACTTCCTCCACCGGGCACAGCATGGCGCGAGCGGCGCTGGTCGCCGCAATCACCGTCTCGGTGCCCGTCGTCAGCGCCACGGTCACGACCTCGGCGCCCTCGGCCGTGCGCGCGTAGCGGCGGCCCGACCGGGTGCTGGCCTCAACCAGGCCCTGCAGCGAGAAGCGCATGGCGTAACCATCGCTGGTGATCGCGACCGCGTGCACGGGCGGGACGTCGCCTTCCTTCTTGGCCTCGATCTTCTTCGCGACGCGCGAATCGAGGCTAACGGCAGCGATCACTTTCTCGCCATCCTTGAACTTGAACAGCTTCTGCACCGGTTCGCCGTAGCCGGTCGAGGCGGGAATGTCGACAATGCGGCTGGTATAGGCAACGCCGAAGTTGGTGAAAAACGCCATGGTGGCGCGGGTGCTGCCGACGACCGCCGCCAGCACGCTGTCGCCCTCGCGCAGGCGCGTCGTCGTGAGGTCTTTCACTTCCTTCTGCCGCTTCACCCAGCCATCGCGCGAGACAATGACGACGTTGTCTTCTTCGACGATGAAGGATTCGGCGGAGTACTCGATTTCTTCGGCTTCTTCAATCAGCGAGCGGCGCGGATCGATCTTCGGGTGGCCGTACTTGGCCTGGATCTCCTCCAGTTCCGACCGCACCAGCTTCCAACGGCCCTCTTCGTCCTTCAGCAAACCGGCGATCTGCCGCGAGCGCTTGCGCTTTTCGCCGAGCTCGGTCTGGATCACCTGGATCTCGAGGCGAGCCAGCCGGTACAGCTTCAGTTCCAGTATCGCATCGGTCTGCTCGGCATCGAGCGAGAACCGCGCCATGATCTTCTCCGCCGAATCGGCCTTGCCGTCCGACTTGCGGATGATCTTGATGATCTCGTCGAGCGCATCGAAGACCTTTTCGAAGCCCTCGAGAATGTGGATGCGGCGGCTCAGTTGCTCAAACTCGTGCTCGAGACGGTTCGTTACCACCTCCAGACGGAAGTGGAGGAAGTGCCACAGCATCTGCTTGAGGTCGAGCCGTTCCGGCCGGCCGGCCTCGGCGTTCTCGGTCGGCACCAGGCAGGTCATGTTCACGGCAAACGTCGTCTGCAACGAGGTGTGCTTGAACAGGTACGCCATCACCAGGTTGTCGTCGGCGCCGGCCTTGACGTCGAGCTCGATCCGCACGTCGTCGGTGGACACGTCGCGGACGTCCACCAGGTACGGCATCTTGCGGCTGAGCACCACGTCGCCGATCTGTTCAACCAGCTGGGACTTGTTCACGGCATAGGGAATGCTCGTGATGTAGAGCTTCTTCTCGGATCGCGACGCGGGACCCGCTTCCCAGGTCGAGCGCAGGCGAATGGAGCCCGAGCCGGTGCGGTAGATCTCCTTGAGCTCGTCGGGCGAGTTCAGGATCTGGCCGCCGGTCGGAAAGTCCGGCCCCTTCACCCAGCGGCACAACTGCAGCGTCGTCAGGTCAGGATTGTCGAGCAGCTTGACGAGCGCCGTGATGATCTCGTTCAGGTTGTGCGGCGGGATGTTGGTGGCCATGCCCACCGCGATGCCGGTGCTGCCGTTGATCAGCAGGTTGGGCACGCGCGACGGCAACACCACGGGCTCGACCTTGGTACCGTCATAGCTGGGACGGAACGGGACGGTTTTCTGTTCGATCTCCTGCAGCACCTCGTCCGACAGGCGAGCCAGGCGGCACTCGGTGTAGCGCATGGCCGCGGCGCCGTCGCCATCGAGCGAACCAAAATTACCCGAACCGTCGACCAGCGGATAGCGCAGCGAGAACGACTGCGCCATGCGAACCAGCGTTTCGTAGATCGCGCTGTCGCCGTGCGGATGGAAGTTACCCATCACGTCGCCGACCACCTTGGCGCACTTGCGGTGCTTGGCGTCGGCGGTCAGGTTCTGCTGCCACATGGTGAACAGGATGCGGCGCTGCACGGGCTTGAGCCCGTCGCGCACGTCCGGCAGCGCGCGCGAGGTGATCACCGACAACGCGTAGTTCAGGTATCGCGACTGCGCCGCTTCGTGCAACGAGACATTCGAGGTGCCATCGCCGCCAATGGGATTAAATCCCCCGCGCCCCGCCGGCGGGGGCGTTCCAGCGTCGTCGCTGTCGGGCAGATCGAATAGGGAAGGTTCTTTTCGCTTAGCCAAGCTGCTCCAGAATAACAAGAGATCCAGAGATCAGGAGCAACTCTTCAGTAGTCCATGAAAAGTATTCTCCTGGTCTCCTGACCTCCTGTGTCGCTTGAACTTCAGTCGGGGATCAGTTTACCCGGATTCATGAGGTGGTTTGGATCGAGAGCACGTTTGATCGCGCGCATGACGTCGAGTGACGCGCCGTGCTCTTTCGACAAGTACTTGAGCTTGCCGATGCCCACGCCGTGCTCGCCGCTGCAGGTGCCGCCAAACTTCAGCGACCGCTCGACCAGCCGGTCGTTCAGGCGCGAGATCTGCGCGAACTCTTTCGGGTCGTTGGCGTCGAGCATGAAGATCAGGTGGAAGTTGCCGTCGCCGGCGTGACCGACCAGGGGCGCGACCACGCCGGCCTCCTTCAGGTCGGCCTGGGTCTCGAGAATGCACTCGGCCAGGTGCGAGATCGGCACGCAGATGTCGGTGGTCCAGGCACGGGCGCCGGGGCGCGACGCCACCGTCGCGTAGTAGGCGTTGTGGCGCGCCGTCCACAGAGTATTGCGGTCCTCGAGGGTCGAGGCCCACTGGAAGCCCCTGGCGCCCTGCTCGCGGGCGATCTCTTCGACCGCCTTGATCTGCTCGTCAACCATCACGTCGCTGATGCCGTGGAACTCGAAGAACAGCGTCGGCCCAATTGGGTAGTTGGTCTTGGAGTAGGCGTTGACGACGCGCAGTTGCGCTTCGTCCACGATCTCGATGCGGGCGACCGGGATGCCAAGCTGGATGGTCTGGATCACGGTGGCGGCGGCCCCGGCCATCGACTCGAACGGGCACACGGCGGCGCGGACCGCCTCGGGCTTACCGTACAGCCTGAGCGTGACCTCGGTGATCACCCCCAGCGTGCCTTCGGAGCCGACCAACAGCCGCGTGAGGTCGTATCCGGACGACGACTTCCTGGCGCGGCCGCCGGTCGTGATGACCTGGCCATCGGCCAACACCACCGTCAATCCCAGCACGTTGTCGCGCATCGTCCCATAGCGGACCGCGGTCGTGCCGGAGGCGCGCGTCGCCGTCATGCCTCCGATGGTGGCATCGGCACCGGGGTCGATCGGAAACATCAGGCCGGTGTTCTTCAGGTGGGCGTCGAGCTTGAGCCGCGTCAGCCCCGCCTCGACGGTGATGTCGAGATCTTCCGGACTGAGCCGCAACACCCGTGTCATCCGCGTCATGTCGATCGAGACGCCGCCGTGAACAGCGTTGACGTGACCCTCGAGCGAGCTGCCCATGCCAAACGCCACGATCGGCGTGCCGTGCGCGGCGCAGATCCGGACGATCGCGCTGACCTCATCGGTCGAAGTGGGGAACACCACCGCCTCGGGCATGCCGGCGGCGTGCCACGACTCGCCGTGGCTGTGGTGTTCGCGCACCGCCTCGGCGGTCGAGACGCGGTCGCCAAGGAGACTTCTCAGTTCGTCAATCACTACGACATTATAGGTGCCTGCCATGTTTACGCCGAAGACGCTGTCGTTTCTCCGCTCACTCAAGCGCAATAACAAACGCGAGTGGTTTCACTCGCGCCGGGATCAGTTCGACGAGCACTGCCGCGCGCCCATGGTCGAAGTGGTCGAACGACTGGCCCTCGACCTGCCGGCCTTCGCGCCGGAGCTGATCGCGGGCGTGAGGGAGTCGCTGTTCCGGCAGTTTCGCGACACGCGGTTCAGCGACGACAAGACGCCCATGAAGACCAACGTCGCCGCAACGTTTCCTCATCGCGCGCTCGGCCGCATGAATGGCGCCAGCTTCTATTTCGAGGTGGGACCTGATTACGTCTGGATTGGCGGCGGCGTCTACCGGCCCGACACGTCGCAACTGCACCTGCTGCGCGAGCACATTGCCGCCCACTACCGCCGGCTCGACACCATCGTCAACGCACCGGCCTTCAAGAAGCTTGGCGGGCTGCGTGGCGACACCCTGACGCGGGTGCCGCGCGGGTTCGACAAGAACCACCCGGCCGCCCGCTACCTGGTGCACAAGCAGTTCATGACCTTCCGCGAAGAGTCGGGCACGTTCGCGACGTCGAAGGACTTCTACAAGAACCTGCTGGCGACGTTCAAGACACTCTCGCCGATGGTGAAGTTCATGAACGAGCCGCTGATCGCGGCGGAGACGCCTTCCCGTAAGGCGCACTTCCTCCTGGACGAGTAGAGTCGGTCCGGCTAAAGCCGGACACTACATCTTCAGGCGGGTGGCGACGAAGTAGAGCACCGCGCCGGCGGCGAGCGCGGCGGCGCCGGCCGACAGCTGCGCCTGGCTCGCGCCCGCCAGGATTCCCAGGGCCACGATCGACGCAACCACGGGGATCACCGGCCCGAGGGGCACGGTGAACTTTGCCGGGGCAACCGCTCCATCCAGGTCGCCGAAGTGTGAGCCCACCTGCGCGGCAATTTCTCGGTCGTGCTTCCTGAGCACCAGCGTCGAGGCGCACACCGCCAGGTACATCACCAGCCGGGCGATGGCCGACACCGCCGCCAGCGCCACGAACGATCCGGTCAGCGCCAGGGTGAGCGCGACCACGGCCGTGAACAGGATGGCGTTCGAGGGCGTGAGATACGCCGGGTGGACCTTCGCGAACCATTTCGGCAGGTCGCCGTTCTCGGCCAGCGCGAAAAGGGTGCGTGACCCGTTCAGGATCTGCCCCATGTTGTTGCCGGTCATCGACACCGCCGAGCCGATCGAGATCATCAGCGCGCCGGCCGCGCCGATGAAGATCGCCGCACCATCGGCCAGCGGCGTGCGGCTGGCGCCCAGGTCCGGCAGCACGCCGGTCGCCACGAGCGACGTCAGCGACATGACGACCGACACGGTGACGAGCGTGGCCACGAAGGCGAAGGGCACGTCGCGGCGCGGGTTGGCCGCTTCGCCGGCCAGCACACCGGTGACCTCGTAGCCGCCATACGCAAAGATCAGCAGGATCAGCGCGCTCGACAATTGCTGCTGCGTGACCGCGGGCATCTCCGCGAACCGCGCCGGGTCGATGTACCAAATGCCGACGATGATGAAGATGGCGAGCGGCGCCAGCTTGCCGATGGTCAGCGCGTTGACCACCCACGACGACTGCCTGATGCCGCGCACGTTGATCCAGGTGATCGCGATGGTCAGTCCGGCAATCAGCGCCATGCGCGGCAGGCCCGCTGCCAGGGCCGGCCAATAGAACGCCAGTGCCAGGGCGAGCCCATTGGCGACCGACGCCTGGCTGGTGACGCGCGTGAACCACATCATCCAGCCGACCTCGAATCCGACGAAGCGGCCAAAGGCCGCCCGCGCCGGCAGGTACGGGCCGCCGGTCTTCTCGAAGCGGCTGCCGACTTCCGCGAAGCACAGGGCGATCGACAACGACAGCAGGCCCACCGCCATGAACGCCAGCGGCCCCCACGGACCGACCAGCCTCGCCACGTCGGCCGGCAGCAGGAAGATGGCGCTGCCAATGACCTGGTTCACGCCAATCGCGGTCAGGTCCCAGCGCCCGAGCGCGCGCTTGAGCGCGGGTGTCTCAGCCGTTCCAGCCATCGGGCTCCTTCTTTCCGGACAGCGTGTCCTTGATGCGGGATGCGAGCGTGTCGGCCGTAAACGGCTTCATCAGCAGGTTGGTGACTCCGGTGGGATCCACGCCGGAGCCGGCGCGTTCGGGATGACCGGAGATGAACAGGAGCTTGGTGCCGGGGCGAATCCTCTCGACCTCCTTCGCCAGGTCGGCGCCGTTCATGCGCGGCATGACGACGT
Source organism: Acidobacteriota bacterium (assembly GCA_030697165.1). Taxonomy (NCBI): domain Bacteria; kingdom Pseudomonadati; phylum Acidobacteriota; species Acidobacteriota bacterium. The sequence goes on along the minus strand of JAUYQQ010000016.1, from coordinate 149,067 downwards.
CGGTGACGACGATGTCGATGGTGTCCTGGTGCTGCAGGAACAGGTCGAGCGCGGCACGGCCATCCTCGGCTTCGAGCACCGTGAAGCCGCGGCGGCCCAGTTCCGTCACCACCAGCCGGCGCACCGGCCGGTCGTCTTCGGCCAGCAGCACGGTGCCCTCGCCCTTGACCGAGACCGAACTGACCGCCGCCGGTGGCGCAATGAGCGGCGCCGGCGCCTCATCGACCTGGCGGGGGAAGTACACGTGGAACGCACTGCCGGCGCCGGGCTGGCTCTCGACCACGATGTGCCCGCCGCTTTGCCGGACGATGCCCTGCACCAGCGACAGCCCCAGCCCGGTGCCCTGGCCCGATTCCTTGGTCGTGAAGAACGGCTCGAACAGGCGGTTGCGAACGTCGGCCGCCATGCCGACGCCGCTGTCGCGCACGCACAGGCTGACGTGAGGCCCGGGAATGACGTCGAGATGCTCGCTGCCAAGCTCGACATTCGCGGTCTCGATGGCCAGCACGCCGCCCTTGGGCATGGCGTCACGGGCGTTGACCACCAGGTTCATCACCACCTGACCGATCTGCGCGCCGTCGGCGCGAATGGTGGCCAGGTTCGGGTCGAGCGAGAACTCGAGGCGGATCTCGGGACCGAGCAACCGCCGGATCAGGTCCTCCATATTGGCCACGACCAGGTTCAGGTCCACGGTGTGGGCGACCGCCGCCTGCCGGCGACTGAACGACAGCAACTGCTGGGTCAGGCCCGAGGCGCGTTCGGCGGCGCGGCGAATCTCGATGGCCGAACGCTGCCAATCTGAACCTTCCGGCACCTGCTCGATCAACTCGTCGCTGTAGCCGAGCAACACCGTGATCAGGTTGTTGAAGTCGTGGGCGATGCCGGTGGCCAGGCGCCCGACGGCTTCCATCTTCTGCGCCTGCCGCAACTCGTTCTCGAGACGGTCGCGCTCGCTCAGGTCGCGGGCAATCGCGGTCACACCCACTACCTGGCCGTCGCCGACCAGTACCCTGGCGTGCACATCGATCGGCACACGGGTCCCGCGCCTCGGCACCAGCTCCGATCGAAACGCCCGTGGCGTGCTGTCGGTGCCCTCGGCGATCATCCGGGTAATCGCGTCGAGATAGTCGGCGCCGAAGATCCAGTTCGGGTCGAGCATCCGCAGCTCTTCGCGCGAGTAGCCGGTGGCCTGCTCGCCGGCGCGATTGAGCGTCGAGACCCGGCCCCGGCGGTCGTGCACGATCAGGATCTCGCTCGAGCGCTCGAACAGGTCGTCGAAGCGCGCCTTGAGGGCCGACTCACGCGCGAGCTGGCGGCGAATGGTCTGCTCCTTGGCCCGGCCGGCGCGATAGACGAAGCCCGCGGCGCCCGCCGCCACGGCGGCCAGGGCAATGCTGAGCCACGCCCACCAGGGGACGCGCGAGGCCAGCGGCATGGGCGGGCCCGGCGCCACGATGGCCACGTCCGCCGCATCGCGCAGCTGGAGCCGGAACGAGCGCGGCACGCGGTCGCTATCGACAATGACCGCGCAAATGCCGGTGAGTTGTACCCGCTGGCCGCGGCGCAGTCCGCCTGGCAGCCGCGACGCCTCGCCCAGTGGCACGTACGCATTGAAGACCAGGTCGCCGTCCTGGATGACCAGCGTGTGCTCGTCGCGCCCGCGTTCGCCCGTGAGAAAAGTGCCCTCGACCCGCACCAGTTCGGCGTCTCGCGAGCCATCACTCAACTCGCCGATCGTGGCCTCAACCGGCGCCGGCGCAGGGCCTGACTCCACGCGCCGGAACATCGCGTCGGCCATGAACGGGCTGAAGCCGTCGAGCTCAGGAAATCCCACCACGTCAACGCGGTCGCCTGGCGCCACCGCAGTGGCCTGCTCCGATTCGACGCGAATCGGCAGCGTCGCGGTCCGCACGTGCAGCGAGCGGCCGACGCGTTGGCGGGTGACCACGCCGCTGACACGTCCGCGCCGGATCAGCTGGTTTCCCGACAGCGGCCGGCGGAGGTCGGCCACCGCCAGCTCGGGTAGTTGAAACGGTTGGGACGGCGGTGCGCTCACCATGCCAACAGGCGAGGTCGCGATCAGCTCGCGGCGCTGCAGCGACCGGTCGCCGGCCATCACGTGCGACAACACGCCCTCGGCGCGGATCACCGCATCGACCGGCGTCTCGCCGGCTCCGGCCGGCGCCGGCAGCACCAGCGTCAGCGTGCCGTCGGCGGTGCGAATGGTGGCTTCAACGCCCTGGGCGGACGGCCGGACGGCGCGCACCACGCCCTCAATCGCGATCAGGCTGGCGTCGGCGGCCATCGCCCGTCCCGCTAGTGCCGACAGCGCTCGCGGCTCCGGCATCACACCAGGAGCCACGGGCTCGACGCGGGCGCCGACAATGGTGGGACCACGGCTCGTCATCACCGCCGTGCCGGTTACCGCCACGACATCGCTGCCGGCCCAGTTCCCCGCCGGGGCCGCGGGGTCCACAAACACGCCGCCGGTCGCATCCTGCACAAACAGCAACGCGCGGCGCCCGTCACTCAGGGTCACGACACCCTGCACGCGCACCACTTCTTTCGACGGCGTCCACGCCGCGCGCTCGCGGATGGCGGCGACGGTCTCGAGGGCGGGTGCTTGCGCGAACAGTTCGCGTGGTTGCGCGAGCAGGACGGCCTGTGCCGCGAGGGCCAGCATGATCACGCTACCGGCGAGACCGAGCGTCAGGTGTCCGTAGTGAAGGTTCGAACGTGGCACGGGCAAACTGGAAGGATCGAACGCCGGTTGTATCATGATTCCCGGATGAGCACCACTTCCCCGGGCCGCGCGCGCACCACGCTCGAGGCCCGCGCGTATACCGATCCGGCGTGGTTCCAGTCCGAGAGCGACCGGATCTTCGCGAGGATGTGGCTGGCCGTCGGCCGTGCGCCCGAGCTGGCGCAGCCAGGCGCGTTCATCACCCGCGACATTGCAGGCGCGAGCGTGATCGTGGTGCGCGGCGCCGATGGCCGGCTCGCGGCGTTTCATAACGTTTGCCGCCACCGTGGCACACGCCTGTGCGTGACCGACGAAGGGACGTTCGCCGGCAGCATCCAGTGTCCGTATCACGCCTGGACCTACGGACTCGACGGCGCGTTGCTGGCCGCGCCGCAAATGGACGCCGCCCCGGGGTTCGACAAGGCGGCCTACCCGCTGCGCCCGGCCGCGTGCGAAACGTGGGACGGGCACATCTTCATCAACCTGTCGGACGCGCCGCCGCCGCTTCACGATCAGATCCACGGCCTGCCCGAGCGCTTTGCATCGTACGGCATGCAGGACCTGCGGATGGTCCACCGCATCCAGTATGACGTGGCGACGAACTGGAAGCTGGTGGTGCAGAACTACAACGAGTGCCTGCACTGCCCGGTGATCCATCCGCTGCTGAACCGGATGCACCATTACCTCGGCGCCGAGAACGTGCCGTCAACCGAGACCTACTGCGGCGGGGCGATGGGTTTCAAGGACGGGGTCGAGACGCTCAGCACCGACGGCAAGCGCCGCCGCGCCGTGCTGCCGGGCCTCGGCGAGCGCGAGCGGGACCTGGTCAACTACTTTGCGATCTACCCGAACTTCCTGCTCACGCTGCATCCCGACTACATGATGACCATCACCATCTGGCCGCAGAGTCCCGGCCGGACCCGGCTGGTGGCCGAGTGGCACTTCCATCCTGACGAGATCGCGAAGCCGGGGTTCGTCTACGAGGACGCGATCGAGTTCTGGGACCGCACCAATCGCGAGGACTGGGCCATCTCGGAGCAGTCGTACCAGGGCATCAGCTCGCGCGGCTACCAGCCGGGCCCCTACTCGGCGCGCGAACAGCAACTGTGGGAGTTCGATCAGTTCGTGCTTAAAAAGATCAAAGGAGATCAAGAGATCAAGAGATCAGATATTCAAGATTTCTGATCTCTATATCTCCTGTTACTTTTCTTTGATCCAGCCGGCGTAGAGTTCGGGCCGGCGATGCTTGATGAATAGGCGCCGCGCGTTTGAGTCGGCCGTCTTGGCCAGATCGACCTCGGCATAGACGATGTCGTCGGCGCTTTTCGCGCCGCGCGCGAGCACTTCTCCGTCGGGGCCGCACACGAAGGACTCACCCGCAAAGTCCAGGCACTCCTCTTTCCCGACCCGGTTACAGAGCGCGGTGAAGTACCCGTTCTGGAAGGCGGCGACCCGCATCTCGGCTTCGTAGAGCCCCTCGGGCCATTCGTCCACGGCGCCGGCCTGCGGCACGATCACCAGGTCCGCGCCGTTCACGGCGAGGGCTCGCATGTACTCCGGGAAGTGACGGTCGTAGCAGATCGCCACGCCAACATTGCCAACCTTGGTCTTGAACACCGGCGCGCCCTTGTCGCCGGGGGTGTAGTAACCCTGTTCGTGGAAGCACGGGTACTCGGTGATGTGAATCATCCGGGTCACGCCGAGCAGTGTGCCATCGGCGTCGATCACCGGCGAGCTGTCAAAGGTCTGGTCGCCCTCACGCTCGTAGAGGTTAATCACCACCACCATGCCCAGCTCGCAGGCCTTCTGCTGGAACGCTTTCACGGTCGGTCCGTCGAGCGGCTCGGCCAGGTCGCGAAACCCGAGTTCGGCCGGGCGCTGCGGGTAGAACCACTCGAACGCCAGTTCGGCGAAGCACGCCAGTTGGGCGCCGTTCTGCGCGGCGGTGTCGAGCGCCGCGAGGCCGCGCGCGACGTTGGCGGTCTTGTCGGCGGTGGCGTGTTGCTGGATGAGTGCAAGCTTCATTTGATCACGATAGTTCAATCACGAGGGTTCAATCACGAAGGTTCAATCACGAAGGTTCAATCACGAGGGTTCAGTTCACAAGACGAACCGGGCGAGAGTATTATGTGACTGCCATGCCATCCACCACACGCCTGTTCGGCCTCATCCTGCTCGTGCTCGGCATCGCCAGTTACGTGGCGACCGGACGAACGAGCATGACCGCGCTCATCCCGGCGATTTTCGGCGCGATCTTCGTGATCTGCGCGCTCGTCGCCCGGACCGAGTCCATGCGCAAGCACGCCATGCACGTCGCGGTGGCGGTGGGCTTGATCGGCGCGCTGGCGTCGCTCGGGCGGGCCATTCCGGCGGTGATGGACGGCGGCGCGACCCGGCCGGCCGTGATGTCGCAGATCGTGATGGCGGCGCTGTTGATTGTCTACGTCTACCTGGGCGTGCAGTCTTTCATCGCCGCGCGCAAAGCTCGCCTAGGCAAGTAGTCCGGCTCGGCATAGTCCGGCTAAAGCCGGACGCTACAGATGTGGTGTCCGCCTTCAGGCAGACCCGGTCAGCAATGTAGCATCCGGCTTTAGCCGGATATTCCCGTCTTCCGAGGCGGGTTGAAGAAGGGCGTCGGCACGACCGACGCCTTCGCCCGATGCCGCACCGCATCCACCGTCATTTCCATTTCCAGGCGCGTTCCCATGGCGAAATGCGGCGCGTCGATGGTCGCCAGCGCAATCAGCTTCTTCAGGACCGGCGACCAGGTGGTGGAGGTTGCGCGGCCCACCTGCGTGCTGCCGTTGTAGACCGGTACGGCCACGCGTGACGTGCCGGCGGGTGCGGTCGGCGGCAGTCCAACCGCCTCGTAGAGCTTCTCCACATCCGTCCACTCGAGCTCGAGCCCGACGATCTGCCGCGCCTGCCCGCGACGGACCTCTTCGGCAATCGCCTTGCGGCCTATGAACGGACCTTTCTTCATGTCCACCAGCCGAGCCATGCCCAGTTCGAACGGCGTGTACTTCTGCGACTCGATCAGGGCCTTGCGGCTGCCGTGGAAGTCCACGTCGATCAGCAACAGTCCGGCCTCGATGCGCGCGATGTCGAGCGCGAGCATGCCGACCGGGTGCAGGTCGAACGTGGGACCGGCCGACACGATCGCGTCCCAGACCTGCAACGCCGCATCCCACGGCAGCCAGATTTCATAGCCAAGGTCGCCGGTATAACCCGTGCGCGAGATGTCCACCGGAATGCCGGCAATGGTGCCGCTGGTGGCGCGGAAGTAGCGCAGCGAATCGAGGTTGGCCGTACAGACGCGGCGCAGCAGTGCGGCCGAGGTTGGTCCCTGCAGTGCCAGGGCGGCCACCTGCTCCGACACGTCATCGACCTGGACGTCGAGGCCAGACGAGTTCTGCGTCAACCAGCGCAAGCTCGGGTCCGCGGCCGTCCACCGATACGACTGCTCCCCCACCCGCGTCACCGTCCCATCATCGATGACCTTCCCATCGTCATCGCACCAGGGGGTGTAATAGACCTGCCCGACGGCCATCTTCGCGGCATCGCGCGTGATGATGCGGTTCACCAGGCGGGTCGCATCCTTGCCCGACACGCGGTATTTGAACAGCGGGGAGATGTCGATCAGGCCGCAGGCATTGCGCAGGGCGTTGTATTCGTGCTCGTAGTGCGTCTCGTAGGCGCTGACGGCGTAATAGCCGGCCCAGTCGCGATAGCTGAGGCTTTCGCACAGTTCGCGGGTGCGGGCGTGGAAGGCGGAACCAACGGGCACGAGAGGAGTATAAGACGCCGGGTTCATTTTTCGTGTGGCTGTGACGGCAATCCGAGGAAAAATGAACCCGGCGTCCTGATGAAATACGATGCGATCGTTATCGGCGGCGGGCACAACGGCCTGACCTGTGCCGCCTATCTCGCCCGGGCCGGCCGCAAGGTCCTGGTGCTCGAGCGGCGGCACGTGCTCGGGGGCGCCGCCGTCACCGAGGAAGTGTTCCCGGGCTTCAAGTTCTCGGTCTGCTCGTACGTGGTGTCGCTGCTCCGGCCCGAGATCATCCGCGAGCTCGACCTGCCGCGCCACGGGATGGAACTGCTGCCGCTCGACGGCACCATGACGCCCATGCCGAACGGCGACTACTTGTGGCGGGTCAACGACCACGACAAGACCCGCCGCGAAATTGCCCGCCACTCGCGCCTCGACGCCGAGGCTTACGACGAGTACGGCAAGGCCATGGTCGAAATGGGCCGGTTCGCCAAGCCGATCATGGGCATGCTGCCGCCCGACCCGACCTCGCTCGACCCGCGCGGCCTGCTCGAGTTGCTGGGCATGGGCAAGCGCTTTCGCGACATGCGCTTCCACGACAAGGTGAACCAGGTCCAGTTGCTCACCATGAGCGCGGTGGACTTTCTCGATCAATGGTTCGAGACCGACGTGCTGAAAGCGACGATGTCGGCGTCGGGAATCATCGGGACCTTCCTGGGGGTCCGTTCGCCCGGCACGGCCTACGTGCTGCTGCATCACTACATGGGCGAAATCGACGGGGCCTTCCGGTCGTGGGGCCTGTCGCGCGGCGGCACCGGCGCGGTGTCGAACGCCATTGCCGCGGCGGCTCGCGAGTTCGGCGCCGAGATTCGCACCGAGGCCGCGGTGGCGCAGATTCTCAGCAAGAACGGCCGGGCCACCGGCGTCGCGCTGGCCAACGGTGACGAGATTCACGCGAAAGTGGTCGTGTCGAGCGTGGACCCCAACCTGACGTTCCTGAAGTTCATGAACGAACGGGACCTGCCGGGCGAGTTCGTCGAGGGCGTGAAGCGCTACAAGTACCGCGGCTCGTCGGGCAAGGTGAACCTCGCGCTCGACGCACTGCCCAACTTCACCTGCTTACCAGGCGCCGGTCCGCACCTGCGCGGCGCCATCTCGATTTCCCCCAGCATCGACTACATGGAGCGCGCCTACGACGATGCGAAGTACGGGAAGTTTTCGAGCCGCCCGTACATGGACATGGTGATTCCGTCGCTGACCGATCCGTCGGTTGCGCCTCCGGGCAAGCACGTGATGTCGTGCTTCGTGCAGTACGCGCCCTACCACCTGCGCGACGGCGTCTGGGACGATCGCCAGCGCGAGGCGTTTGGCGATGCCGTCATCGACACCATCGCCGAGTACGCGCCCAATATCAAAGACATCATTCTGCACCGGCAGGTGCTGACGCCGCTCGACATCGAGCGCGACTTCGGCCTCACCGAAGGCAACATCTTCCAGGGCGAGCTGACGCTCGAGCAGCTGTTCTTCCTGCGGCCGGTGCCCGGCTACGCGCAGTACGCCACGCCGATTGATCGCTTGTACATGTGCGGCTCGGCGACGCATCCCGGGGGCGGCATCATGGGCGCGCCTGGACGCAACGCCGCCACGCGCATCCTGAAGGAGATGCCGCGATGAGCGCACGCGCCCGCTACGACGCGATCGTCATCGGCGGCGGCGTGAACGGGCTCACCTGCGCCGCCATGCTCGGCAAGGCGGGCGTGCGCACGGTGCTAGTCGAGCAGCGCGACGAGGTCGGTGGCTGCGCCGCCGAAAGCGAGATCGCGCCGGGCTTTCGCGTGCCGACGCTGGCGCACGCGGCCGGGCCGGTGCGCCGCGATGTCGTCGAAGGCCTGCAGCTGTACCTGCATGGGCTGACGTTTCTCGACACGGCGGTGGACGTCAGCAGCCTGTCGCCCGACGGGCGCGCGCTGACCCTGTGGAACGACCCGCGCAAGACGGCGGAGGGATTAGCCGCGTGGTCGGCGAAGGACGCGCAGGCGTGGCCGGCGTTTCACCAGTCGCTCGGGCGACTCGGCGGGCTGATCGGCTCGCTGTTCCAGGCGGCGCCCCCCTCGATCGATGCGCCCAACGCGCGCGACCTGTTCGCGCTGATGCACACGCTGTCGGCCTTCCGCGGACTGCCCAAGGCCGACCAGTGGCGGCTGCTGCGATGGGGACCCATGGCGGTGGCCGACCTGGTGAGCGAGTCGGTGGAGAACGAACTGCTGCGGGCGACGCTGGCCGCCGACGGCATTTTCGGCGCGATGCTCGGCCCGTGGTCAGCCGGCAGCGGCCTGCAGTTGCTGCTGGCGGCGGCCAATCGCTCACTGGCGTGGCCGGGCGGCAAGGTGATCGCCGGCGGACCCGCCGCGTTCGCGCGCGCACTGCGCCGCGCGGCCGAGCGGCACGGCGTCGAGATCCGCACCGGCGCAGCCGTGGCGCGGATCGAGGCAAAGGACGACCGCGCCGCGGGCGTCACGCTCGCCAACGGTGAACACATCGAGGGACGCGCCGTGGTGTCGGGCCTCGACCCCAAGCGCACGTTCCTAGCGCTCTGCGAAGCCGACCACCTGCCGCCGGAGTTCGCGTGGCGCGTCTCGAACTACCGCTCGCGCGGGACGCTGGCCAAGGTCAACTTCGCGCTGTCGTCGCTGCCGGCGTTCACCGGCGCCACGCGCGACATGCTCGCGGCGCGGGTTCGCCTGGCGCCCGATCTCGATTACCTGGAACGCGCGTTCGATCACGCCAAGTACGGTCGCTATTCGACCCATCCGTGGATCGAGTTCACCATCCCGTCGATCGACGATCCTGCGCTCGCGCCGGCGGGGGCGCACGTGCTGTCGGCCTATGCGCAGTTTGCGCCCTATCAACTCAGGGATACCACGTGGGATGCCGAACGCGATCGCCTTGGCGACATCGTCACCACCACGCTCGAACAGTACGCGCCAGGTTTCTCCGCCTCCATCGTTGCGCGCCAGGTGCTTACGCCGCTGGACCTCGAACGTGGCTGGGGGCTGACCGGCGGGCAGATTTTCCATGGCGAGCTGTCGCTCGACCAGTTCTTCACCATGCGCCCGGTGCTGGGATTTGGGAGTCACCGCACGCCGATTCGCGATCTTTTTCTGTGCAGTTCAGGGTCCCACCCCGGCACCGGCCTCACTGGCGGCTCAGGCGCAAACGCCGCCGCGGTGGTTGCCCGCGAACTGACTTGACCCGGTCGCCGTACTTGGCGACCATCCAGACAAACGCGCTTACAACGTCGTCTTACTGAACCTGGGCGGGAGTCGGGAGTCGGGATCGGGAGAGTCGAGCATGCGTTTCCTTGCATTCGTCCTCACCTTCGGAATCACTGTCACAGTGCTTGGTCAGGCGCCGCAGCCGGGTGCTCCACCACCATCGCAGCCCGGCCAGGTCGCGCCGGCGCAGCCAGCGCCCGGACAACCCGAGCGAATGCCCACACGCCCGCTGCGTCCTGGTGAGACCCCACCCAAGGGCACGGCGGTGATGAGAGGAAAGGTCACGTCGGCCGTGACCGGCGGGCCGCTGCGCCGCGCGCAGGTGCGAGCCATGTCGATGGAAGCGCGCGGCGGCGGCGTGACGAGCACCGACGCCGAAGGCAACTTCGAGATCAAGGAGTTGCCCGCCGGCCGCTACAACATCACCGCGACCAAGGGTGGCTTCGTCACCGGGCAGTTCGGCCAGCGGCGGGCGGGCGACCCGGGCACGCCGATTGAACTGGTCGATGGCCAGACCGCCGACAAGGTGAACTTCGTGCTGGCGCGAGGCGGCGTGATCAGCGGCCGCATTCTGGACGATGGCGGCGAGCCGATCGCCGGCGCGCAGGTCTCGGCCCAGCGGTTCCAGTTCGTCGCCGGCACGCGCCGGCTGGTGCCGGGCGGCGGCGAGGGCAGCAACGACCGTACCGACGATCAGGGCGGCTTCCGGCTCTACGGTCTGCCCCCCGGCGAGTACTTCGTCAGCGCCAGCAGTCGGTCGAGCCTGACGATGGTTTCGGAAGCGACCATCAGCAACACCGAAGCCGACGGCTTCGCACCGACCTACTATCCCGGGACGGCGAACCTGGGCGAAGCCACGCGCATCCCCCTCAAGGCCGGCCAGGAAATGAGCGGCGCTAACTTCGCCCTAATCGCGGCGCGCATGGCCCGCCTCCGCGGGCGCGCACTGAACTCGCGCGGCGAACCGGTGGCGCGCGCCATGTTGCTGCTGACGCCGGCGGATCCGGTGATGGGCATGAACTTCAGCGTGAACATGAACAACGCCATGGTCGGCCCTGATGGCTCGTTCCAGTTCGCCAACGTCTCGCCAGGCCGCTACAACCTCAACGTCAGGCCGATGGGGATGCCGGGCGCCAACGAAGAGTTCGCGGTGATGCCGGTCACCGTGGGCAACGACGACATCGACAACCTGCTGGTCACCACCTCTCTCGGTGCGACGGCCAAGGGCATCGTGACGACGGATGATGGTTCGACGCCACCGTTCCGGCCCGAACAGGTGCAAATCTTCCCGCAGGCAGCCGAGATGACCATCAACATGGTGGGCGGCGGGCCCTCGCGCGTCAGCGACGACTACTCCTTCGAGATCACCGCGCTCAGCGATCGGCGGTTGATTCGCGCCTCGGCGGGCGCCGCCACGGGCTGGTATTTGAAGGCCGTCATGTTCGACGGCGAAGACGTCACCGACAAGGGCATCGAGTTCACGCCTGGCCGCGCGTACGAGGGAATCGAGGTGGTGTTCACGCAGAAGACCACCGACCTGTCGGGCCTCGTGACCGACGACCGCAACCGGCCCGTGCTGGATGCGACGGTGGTGGTGTTTCCCGCGAACCGTGAACTGTGGACGTTCCAATCCAGGTACCTGCGCACGGCGCGGCCCGACACCAACGGCCGCTATAACATCAAGTCGCTGCCACCGTCGGACGACTACCTGATCATCGTGGTCCAGAACTTGGAATCGGGTCAGGGCGCCGACCCGGAGTTCCTCGCGCGCGCTCGCGAAGAGGCGAAGCCGGTGACTCTAACCGAGGGTGAAACCAAGGCGGTGGACGTGAAACTCTCGAGGCTGGATCCTTAGACTACCGGTGCCTAAGGTGCCTAGGGTGCCAGGGTGCCAGGGTGCCAGGGTGCGGGTAAGCGAACGGGCAGCTGCTGACCGTATGCTGTGAGCGTGAAGCAGCACTTGCTCGTCGTTGGCGTCGTGGCCCTGTTTGCAACCGCCGGGGCGCTGGCCCAGGTGCCCGGTGGCGGCCAGGGGCCGCTGCGAGGACAGGCGCGCGCGACGCCGCTGCGCGACGACGCGCCACGGGGCACTGCCGTCATTCGGGGACAGATCGTCGCCGCCGACACCGGCGCGCCGATTCGCCGGGCGCAGGTCCGCGTGTCATCGCCCGAGGCCCGCGAGAGCCGCGTGGCGGCCACCGACGCGCAGGGCCGCTTCGAGGTCAAGGAACTGCCCGCGGGCCGCTACACCATCAATGCCAGCAAGGGCGGCTTCGTCACACTGCAGTACGGCCAGCGGCGCCCGTCAGAATCCGGCACACCGATCGAGCTGGGCGATGGGCAGACGCTCGACAAGCTGACCATCGCGTTGCCGCGCGGCAGCGTGCTTGGCGGCCGCATCACCGACGAGTTCGGCGAGCCGGTGGCCAATGCGAGCGTGATCGCGATGCGCTACAGCTATGCCGGCGGCGGCCGGCGCCTGACCGCCGCGCCGGGATCCAACTCGCGCGACACCACCGACGACCAGGGTCACTATCGCCTGTTCGGCCTGCCGCCCGGTGAGTACTTCGTGAGCGCGACGTTGCGCTCGGGGCCGGAAGCCGCCGACCCGACCGGTGAAGTCTCGGGCTACGCCGCCACCTACTTTCCCGGCACCCCGAACCTGAGCGAGGCGGCGCGCGTGACGCTGGCGGTGTCGCAAGAGAACACCACCGTGTCGTTCGGTCTGATTGCCACCAGGCTGGTGCGGGTCTCGGGCCAGGTGCTCACGTCGACTGGCGAGCCCGCAGCTGGCGGCAACGTCATGTTGCTGTCGGGCGGCAGCGCCACCGGCCGGGGCATCCAGCTGCAACAGGGCGGCGGCGGCGGCGGACGGATCGACCGGACCGGCGCCTTCACCATTGCCAACGTCGCGCCGGGCCGTTACCAGGTCCAGGCCCGCAGCGGCGGCCGCGGCGGCGATGGCGAACTGGCCAAGATGGACCTCGTCGTCGGCACCGAAGACGTCGGCGGCGTGACGTTGGTGACCGCGCCCGGCGCCATCGTCACCGGCCTCGTGGTCAGCGACACCGGCGAGCCGTTCGACTTCCCCACCCAGCAGCTGCAAGTGGGCGCCCGCGCCGCCAATCCCGATGCGCCGGGTGCAGGCGGCGGCATCAGCCGGGTCGGGGCCAATTTCACGTTCGAGCTGCGCGGCCTGACCGACGCCCGCCTGTTCCGCGTCAGCGCGCCGCAAGGGTGGACGCTGAAGTCGGTCGCGCTTGGCGGCCAGGACATCACCGACGTGCCCACGGAACTGCCGCCGGGCCAATCGGTGGCGGGCATGCAGATCGTGCTGACGAAAAAGACAACGACCCTGTCGGGCGTGGTGTCAGACGCGGCCGGCCGGCCGCTGCTCGACGCGACCGTCGTGGTGTTTCCCGCGAACCAGCAGTTGTGGACGTTCCAGTCCCGGTTCATCAAGGCGGCGCGGCCCGATCAGGACGGCACGTACCGCGTGGCGGGCCTGCCCGCGTCAGAGGATTACCTGATCGTCGCGGTGCAGGGCCTTGAAGACGGGCAGGCCGGCGACCCCGAGTTCCTGGCAGCGGTGAAGGAGGCGGCCGCGAAATTCGCGTTGGCCGACGGTGAAACCAAGGCCGTTGACGTTAAACTCTCGGCACCGAAGTGAGGTCTGAATGAGCATGCGATGCAAGCAGTGCACGGAGTCGTTTCCGAAGGGTCAACCGTACGACATGTGGGAAGTGCGGCGCATGCACGTCGTGCCGATCGACGTGGATAGCATGACGAACAACTTCAACATGGAAGACGCGGGCGTCTTCTGCTCGCGAAAATGCCTGGGTGATTACTTGAAGGTGGGCGATCGTTCCGGCGTGTTCGACCTGGGCACGCGCAAAGCCTGACGCTTCCCGACTCCCGGCAAGGATCAGAAATAGTCGCCGTGCCAATAGATGACCTCGGCCGCGGCCAGTGGCGGCAGCGGCAACATCCGGTCGCGCAGCGGGCGGATCATCAGCACTTCCTGGGTCGGCATCGTCGCCGCGACCCTGAGCTGCGGCGGCACCAGCGCCTGCGGCCACCAGCCGCGGATCTCCGGCAACCGTTCGCTCGGATAACGCGCCAGCATCACTTGGAGCATGGCGCCCAGCCGCGCGCCGGCCGGATCGCGATCGCCGGCCTCCTCGATCATCCACCGGCCGTCCTGTTCGGTGGCGACCAGGTAGGCCACCGCCTGCTGACCCTCTTCCGCCACGAGGAACTCGGTCGTCCGTACACCCGCCGGTGACAGGCCCGAGAGCAGGCGCTTGCGGGTGATGCCGAAGCGAATGAAGTCTTCGCTGCGATCGAGCGCCAACCGCGCCCCGGCCGAACGAATGGCCGACATCTCGACAATGCTCGGCAGATCGCGCTCGTCGCCGCTTCGCACCAGGATTGCCGGCGCCCCGCCGCGCTTCTGATCGACTTCTATGACCCACTCGGTTAGCGGAACCGGAACGAACTCCAGGCGCTCGTAAAACGCCGGGGCAATCTCCGAGAAGAGCATCGCGAACTCTTGCCCTTCGGTCACGGCGGTCTCGAGCATGCGGGCGATGAGCTCGCGCGCGGCGCCGCGGCCGCGATACGCCGCAGGGGTGAACACGGCGCCAATGCCCAGCACCCGACGGATGCGGCCGCCGAGACGCAACGACAGGTCGTAGCGCTTGGCGCTCGACACGACGTGAGGACCGTCAACGAGCGCCACGCGATCGAGGTGTGCGGATCCCCACGGCGTCTTGACCTGCGCCGCCCAGCTCTTGCCGTAGTGCGCTCGGGTCAATCCGTCGTTCCAGAGGGGAAACGTGTCGTCGAGCACGCGCTCGAGGACATCACCGGCGGCAGGAATTACTCGAAAAGACATGACGGGAACACACCTCTTGTCGGGAGGGCACTCCTGGTCGGGAGGGAACCTCTTGTCGGGACCGGCATTAAACGATCGTCAGACGCGGCGGGTCGAATCAGGCAGTAAGAGGTTAACTCATGTGGACCCGTTCCTTCGCTGTGTTGTCGCTGATCGCCGTCGTTGCCGGCCACCCGCAAGCGGGTGGGCCCGATCCGCTGCCCTCTGGTGATGACGCCGTCACCCATGCGCTCAATCGACTGACCTTCGGTCCGCGACCGGACGACGTGGCACGCGTGAAGGCCATGGGCCTGCAGCAGTGGATCGACCAACAGCTCGACCCGTCGCGAATCGATGACAGGGCGCTTACGGCAACACTGGCCCGGCTGGCAACGCTGTCGCTCGATTCGCAAACCATCCAGCGCGAGTACTCGGGCCCGGCCATGGTGGAGCGACGGGAGCGGCAGCAACAGGCAGGTCAGGCGGGTGGGGCTGGTGGGGCGGGTAGGGGAAGGGAACCCAGCGAGGCGCAGCGAAAGGACCGGCAGGTGATCGCCGACCTCGAAGAGGCGAAGCTGCTGCGCGCGATCCGGGGCGAACGGCAACTGCAGGAAGTGCTGGCGGACTTCTGGTTCAACCACTTCAACGTGTTCGCCGGCAAGGGTGCGACCCGCAACTACCTGAACGAGTACGAGCGCGAAGCCATTGGCCCGCATGTGCTGGGCAACTTCCGCGACATGCTCGAAGCCAGCGCCAAGAGCCCCGCCATGCTCTTCTATCTTGATAACTGGCAGAATGTAAGTGAGAACCCGTCGGCCCCACGAAGGCGCGTAGCGCCGAGCCCGACAAGCGGCGCAGCCGCGAGCCCCACGGGCCTTCGGCCCGCCAGGGGCATCAACGAAAACTACGCGCGGGAGCTCATGGAGCTTCATACGCTGGGCGTTGACGGCGGCTACACGCAGGCCGACGTCCAGAATGTCGCGCGAGCGCTGACCGGTTGGACGATCACGCCGCGCCAAGGGTCGAGCACGATGTTCGTGCCGCGCCTCCACGACGACAGCGCCAAGACCGTGCTGGGACATGCCTTCAAGGCTGGCGGCGGCGAAGACGACCTCGAACGGGTCCTCGACATTTTGGCCGCGCATCCCTCGACGGCGAGGCACATTGCCACCAAGCTTGCGATCCGGTTTGTCAGCGACACACCGCCAGCCGCGCTCGTGGATCGCGCTGCGGCGCGGTTCACGGCGACCAACGGCAACCTGCGCGAGGTGGTGCGGACCATCATCACCTCGCCGGAATTCTTCGCGCCCGAGGCCTATCGCGCCAAGGTGAAGACGCCGCTGGAGTTCGTGGCCAGCGCGCTGCGTGCCACCGGTGCCGAGGTGCGCACGGCGCTGCCGCTGGCACGCGAACTGCGCGACATGGGCATGCCGCTCTATTCCTGCCAGCCACCGACCGGCTACGACGACACGGCGACGACCTGGGTGTCGGCCGGGGCGCTGGTCAGCCGCATGAACTTCGCCGTGGCGCTCGGCAAGAACCAGGTCCGCGGCGTCTGGATTGCCAATCCTCCTGCCGATCTCGGTCAGCAAATCGGTTCACCAGGGTTTCAACGACGGTAGTTCAATCACGACGGTTCAATCACGACGGTTCAATCACGACGGTTCGACCAAAGAGGTTCGCATGACATCCCGACGGGTATTTCTGAAGAGCGGCGCGATGGCGATGGTGACCATGGGGTTTGCGCCGTCGTTTCTGGCGCGAACGGCGTCGGCGGCCGGCACGCGCAAGAAGCTGCTGATCACGGTGTTCCAGCGCGGCGCGGTTGACGGCCTCAACATGGTGGTGCCGTACGGCGAGGCCGACTACTACCGGTCGCGGCCCTCCATTGCCATCGCCAGGCCCGGCGCCGATGGTGGTGCCATCGATCTCAATGGGTTCTTCGGCCTGCATCCACGGATGTCGGCGTTCAAGCCACTATGGGATCGCGGTGAGCTCGCCGTCGTGCAGGCGTCGGGATCCCATGACACCACGCGATCGCATTTCGACGCGCAGGACTACATGGAGTCGGCGACGCCCGGCGTCAAGAGCACGAAGGACGGATGGCTCAATCGCTACCTGGCCGCCTCGGCCGCGCACGATGCCGCGGTCGCCGCGGGGCGCAACCCGTTGCGGGCGGTGGCACTCACGGGACAGATGCCGCGGACGTTGCAGGGCGCGGCGCCAGCGCTCGCAGTCGGCAAGACTGCCGACTTCGCTGTGGCCGACATGAGCGCGCGCACGACGTTCGAAGAGATCTACCAGGCTACACAGGACCGATCGTTGCACGGCACTGGCGGCGAGGCCTTCGACGCCATGCGCATGCTCGCCGCGAAAACGGCGGGGCCGTACCGGCCGGCCAACGGCGCCGTGTATCCGCGCTCGCCATTCGGGCAGGCGTTGCAGGAGATTGCGCGACTGGCCAAGTCGGACGTCGGACTGGAGATCGCCTTCGCCGAAAGCACGCAGTGGGACCATCACGTGAACCAGGGCGCGGCGACCGGCCAGATGGCCGACCGGCTGGACGACTTCTCGCGCGGCATCGCGGCGCTCGCCGAGGACCTGGGCGAGCGCATGGCCGACACGATCATTCTCACGATGTCGGAGTTCGGACGGGCGGTGGCCGAGAACGGCAGCCGCGGCACCGATCATGGCCACGGCAACGCCATGTTCGTGATCGGCGGCGGCGTGAAGGGCGGCGAAGTGTACGGCCAGTGGCCGGGCCTGAAAGCCGACCAGCGATTCGAGGGCCGCGACCTGGCGGTGACCACCGACTTCCGCGACGTCTTCGCCGAGGTGGTGGTGAAACACCTCGGGGCCACGACTCAGATGGCGGCGCCGGTATTCCCGGGCTACGCCGTCAAGGCCGCGGCATTCCGCGGGATCGTCCAGTAGGGATACGGCACAAACCTCGTATAATCCGCCCTTCAGGGGGTGAGTGCTTATGCGCTGGGTGTCGGTCTTGAAAGCAGCGGCGGTCGCCGGTGTGGTCGCGGTAGCGGTAACAATCACGGCCATGCCGTCGGTGACCGGGCAAACCCGGACCTCCGGGATACCGCGTTTGAACGGCAAGCCGGACATGAACGGCCTCTGGCAAACCATCAACACCGCCAACTGGGATATCCAGGCACACTCGGCCAAACCGGCCCTGGCCATGCGCCCCGGACCGGTTGTACCGGTGCCGGCCAAGGAAGTGCTGGCCTTCGGCGCGGTCGGCGCCGTGCCGGCCGGGCTGGGCGTGGTCGACGGCAACGACCTGCCGTACCTGCCTGAAGCGCTCAAGAAGAAGGAAGAAAACCAGGCCAACTGGCTGACGCGCGACCCGGAGATCAAGTGCTACCTGCCGGGCGTGCCGCGCGCCACCTACATGCCGTTTCCATTCCAGATCTTCCAGGGCGATGGCACGTTCTTCATCGCCTACGAATACGCGGGCGCGGTGCGCAACATCTACATGAAGGATCCCGGACCGGCCGCGATCGACAGCTGGATGGGCCAGTCGTACGGCCGCTGGGAAGGCGACACGTTCGTGGTGGAAGTGACGGGCTTCAACGATCAGTCGTGGTTCGATCGCGCCGGCAACCACCACACCGAACAGCTGAAGGTCACCGAGCGCTACACGATGACCGGTCGTGACCACATCAACTACCAGGCCACCATCACCGATCCGGGAACGTTCTCGAAGCCCTGGACGATGAGCATGCCGCTGTACCGCCGCGTGGAGCCGGGCGCGCGGCTCGGCCAGTTCAAGTGCGTCGAGTTCGTCACCGAGTTGATGTACGGCCACCTGCGAAAGGAGCCGATCAAGTGAAAGCCGTCGGCCTCACCTTGACCGCCGCGATACTCGGGCTCGTCGCGGCCGGCGCGCAAGCGCCCGCGGCCAAACCCGCGGCCGGCCAAAAGCCCGCCGCCCAGAAACCCGCGGCGCCTCGGGCGGGCGCCATTCCACGCACCAGCGACGGCCGTCCCAGCCTCCAGGGCAACTGGACCAACGCCACCATCACGCCGCTCGAACGCATGGGCGCGAACCTGCCGCTCGTGCTCACCGAGGAAGCGGCCGCGGACGAAGAACGCAAGACACAAAACGCGATCGATGCCCGCGAAGCCGACAGCGATCCGAATCGCAGCGCCCCGCCGGTGGGCGGCGAAACGCGCAAGAGCCCTAACGCCGAACCGACCTACCTCGAGCGCGTGTGGCAGGCCGGCGCCGGCGTGGTCGGCGGCTACAACTCGTTCTGGGTCGATCCCGGCGATCGCGTGCTACGCGTCGATGGCCAGCCGCGCAGCTCGATCCTGATCGATCCGCCGAACGG
Source organism: Acidobacteriota bacterium (assembly GCA_030697165.1). Taxonomy (NCBI): domain Bacteria; kingdom Pseudomonadati; phylum Acidobacteriota; species Acidobacteriota bacterium. Next base: position 130,052 of record JAUYQQ010000016.1, on the reverse strand, counting down.
CCGCGTCCCCGCGCTGACGGCTGAAGGGCGGGCGCGCCTGGCCGAAGCAGCGGCCGCGCGCAAGAAAGCCGGCGGCGAGTTCGACCATCCCGAACTGCGGCCGCTCGCCGAGCGCTGCATCACGTCGTTTGGTAACAACCTGGGGCCGCCCATGCTGCCCAACTACTTCTACAACAACAGCTACACCATCGTGCAGACGAAGGACCACGTGATGATCCTCACGGAGATGGTGCACGACGTGCGGACCGTCCGGATGGGCGGCACGCATCCGCCCGCGAGCTTCCGCCAGTGGTTCGGCGACTCGATCGGCCGCTGGGAAGGCGACACGCTCGTCGTCGAGACCACCAATTTCCACCCGGACCACGGCTTTCGCGGCTCGTGGGAGAACCTGAAGGTCACCGAACGCTTCACGCGCAAGGATGCCACCACCCTGAAGTACCGGTTTACCGTCGAGGATCCGACCACGTTCACGGCGCCGTTTACCGGCGAGTTGGAGTTCCGCGCAATGCGACCCGACGAGCAGGTCTACGAGTACGCCTGCCACGAGGCCAACTACGGCCTCGAAGGCGTGATGAGCGGCGCCCGCGCGCAGGAGCGAGAAGCCGCAAAGAAGAAGTCGCAGCAGTGATCGCGGTGGCCGGGGCGGGAGCCTAGTGGAGCGTCTCAGCTGGATCAGTAATATCGCCACCTGGCTCCGCGACCCCCAAAGGGTCGTTCCTACGGAACGACCCGGTAGTAATTGGTCGACTACAGGCGACGAGTCATGAACATTAATGGGCTCGCCACTCCGGCTGTCCTGATCGATCGCGCCCGCGCCGAGCGCAACCTGGATCGCATGCAGGCCGCGGCGGATGCGCGCGGCGTCAGGCTGCGGCCCCACACCAAGACCCACAAGAGTCCCATCGTCGCAGGCTGGCAGATCGCGCGCGGCGCCATCGGCATTTGTTGCGCGAAGCTCGGCGAGGCTGAAGTGTTTGCCCCTCGACTTCGCTCAGGGCAAGCTGCCAAACCAGACATCCGGATCCCCTATCCGCTCAATCCGGCCAATGCCGATCGCGTAGTCGCGCTGCTCGATCGCACTCACCTGTCGTTTATCGTCGATCACCCCGTGGTAGCGCGGCAGTGGTCCGACGCCATGATGCGCGCGGGCCGGCAGGTCGACGTGCTCGTGAAAGTAGATGTTGGGTTTCACCGCTGCGGCATCGACCCGGCAGCCGCGGGTGCGGTGGACATGATCAAGGGCGTCGCCGCGCTTCCCGGTCTGCGGCTGCGCGGATTGCTGGCCCACGCGGGCCACGCGTATCACGCGCATTCGGAAGACGAATTGCGCCAGATGGCCGAGGGCGAGGCACGGACGCTGCGCGATCTGGTGGCACGGTGCCGCGCGGCGGGAGTCGCCATCGCTGAAGTGAGCGCTGGCGCCACGCCGCCGGCGCGCTTCTCGCTGCAACAGGACGGCTTCACCGAGTACCGGCCCGGCAACTACGTCTACTTCGACCGCACCCAGGTAGCGCTCGGCGCCGCAACGCTCGACGACTGCGCCCTCACGGTGCTGGCGCGCGTGGTGAGCAAGCCGGCCGCGGACCGGATCATCCTCGACGCTGGCTCAAAGACCCTGACCAATGACGGGGCTCGCGGATTTCAGCTCGCCCCCGGTTACGGGACGGTGCTTCACTCGCTGGCGGGAGGGCACGCCTTGTCGGGAGGGCACGCCTTGTCGGGAGGGAACTACTCGTCGGGAGAAGGGCTCTGGTCGGGACCGCAGGTCGCCGACACCACGCTGCTGATCGAGCGGCTGTCAGAAGAGCACGCGACGGTGAAAGCCACGGCCGGCTCGACCACGCTCGAGCCCGGCGACCTCGTCCGGATCGTGCCAAATCACTCGTGTGTCGTATCGAACCTGGTCGACCAGGCCTGGCTGGTGGACGGCGACACGGTCGAACCGCTGCCCATCGCCGCCCGCGGGCGCATTACCTAACCCCAGCACCTTAGGCACCTGAGGCACCCTAGGCACCCTAGGCACCTTCCGTTAGCGTAGAATGCATTCGTGGCGAGCAAACCTGACGGCACCGAAGCAGTTGGCATGGTGGAAACCCGCGGCCTGATCGGGATGATCGAGGCGGCCGACGCCATGGTCAAGACCGCCAACGTGGTGTTTGTCGGCTGGCAGAAAGTCGACGCCGGCCTCGTCACCGCCATCGTCCGTGGTGACGTCGGGTCGGTGAAGGCTGCGACCGACGCGGGTGCCGCGGCGGCACGCCGGGTTGGCGAGCTGGTCGGCGTGCACGTGATTCCACGCCCGGCGGAAGATCTCGAGAAGATCTTCCCGATGCTCCGGCAGAAGATCTAGTCCGCGACCTTCGCCAGGCGGGCATGGCCCGAAGGGGCGTTGGCGTACGGCGCGCTCCTGCGCAACGCAGTGCAGAACGAGTTTGCGTCCATCTTCGTGGCCGAGGGCTACGCGCTCATGGGACACCATGACGAGGCCGTCCGGTGGGTGCGAACGGCTGTCGATTCGGGCTTTCGTGAACTATCCGTTCCTCAGCGAGCACAGTCGGCACTTCGCGTCTCTCCGCGACCATCCGCCGTTCCGGGCGTTGCTCGAGGAGATACATCCGCGTTGGCAACAGCTGATCGCCTGGGAAGAGCAGCACCGGCCTGCGGGCGCGTGACGCGCGCACGTCTACGCCGGCAGCACCGTAAACCCCTCCTTGAGCGCGGCCTCGCGCAGCCTGACGTCCAGCGAGACGAACCCCTCGGCGTGCGGCTGCTCCTCGCACCACAAGAGCGCTGCCGCGAGTTGAAGCGCGTCGGCAGCCCTCAGTGGATGAACGGCGAGCAGACGCGCCGCGCGGCGACGCAGCTCATCAGACGGCGAGACGGTGTCGGTGTGTTCGACCAGGGTCCGAATGCGTTCGATGGCACTGGTCATGGCCGGCTGGGGCAGCGGGTGCTCGCGATGGCGGCGGTGCAGCGCCGAATGACATTCGAGGGGAGTGGCCCACCAGATCGTCGCTTCCTTGTCGTCGGCAATCAGGGCGGCCAGCACGACTGACTGCGACTCGGGCACGAGCAGCGGGACCAGCGCCGAACTGTCCCAGAACATCAGCGGTCACCGGCCTCGCGACGTTCCTCCAGCAAAGCTTCGAGCACCCCCGACGGCTCGCCAGCCGGTGCCTGCAGGAACCACTTGGGCAGTTTTCCCCGGCCCGCCTTGAGGAGGCCGGCGCGAGCCAGCCTGGCGCGACGCGTCGATTTGCGCTCCGCCTCATCGAGCGGCACCACCCGGGCCACCGGCACGCCACGTTCCGTGATCACGAGTTCGTGACCCGCCTTGACGATCCGCAGGTACTCCGACAATCGCGCCTTGAGCTGGACGACGCTGGTGGTCCGCTTCATGTGACTACTATGGTCTGATGAACGAGCGGCGTCAAGCCGGCCTGGGGGTGGCCGCCCTGCCCTTGGCGCGCTTGCGCGCCGGCCGCTCACGCGCAATCAGCTGTCGCAGCTTGATGTCCTCGCCCAGCATCAGCAGCGGCTGCGCGGCATCATCCAGCAGGTTGAACAGGTCGCCGGCGTCGTTCCTGGCGTAGATGTTCTCGCCGTCTCCCCTCGACTTCGCTCGGGGCGGCCCGGAGCCTGCCGAAGGGCCGATGAACAGCGTGACGGAGCCGCCGCCTTCGATGGCGTCGTAGAGGCGCGTCTTGAATCGCGACTTCAGCACCTGCAGCAGCTTGCGAATTTTCTGAACGGTGAAGCCCTTGCGGCGCAGGTCCGCCAGCACCATCAGCTCGAGCAATTCAATCGGGGTGTAGCGACGTTCGGTAAAGCCGCCGGACTCGGTCTTGTGTGAGGCGACCGCAGGCAGAAAGATCTTCCGCTGCGCCCACCACTGAAGCTGTCGCGCGCTGAGCCCGGTGAGCTGGGCCACTTCGCGCGATGAATACAGCTTCTTGAGTTTCATGACGGGAGCCTGCTCCATGTCGGGAGGGCAACTTCCGTCGGGAAGGCGTTGCTGGTCGGGAACGTTCGCCGCGAAGAAGACCGTCCCGACGGGAAAAGCCCTCCCGACAAGAAGTGCCGTCCCGACAAGAAGTGCCGTCCCGCCATGATCAGTTAGCCGTCGCCGAATTCCTCGAGGTGCGGCAGGCTGGCGGCCACGGCGTCGGCCATGGCGGCGCCGTCAATGTCCTTGGCGGTGACGCCGCCCTCCGAGTGCGTCGAGTACGTCAGGACGACCCGCTTGTAGTGGATCTCGATATCGGGATGATGATCGGCGTCTTCGGCGCCGGGCACGAGCGCGCTCACGAACAGCACGGCCTCAGGAAAATCCTGGAACGTGAACTCCTTGCGGATGGCGTCGCCGGCCACGCCCCAGCCGTCCAGGGCCTTCAGCTGCTCGGTGAGATCGGTTGGGGTCAGTACAGCCATGTTGAACCGATGATATGTCACTCAGAGGCGGCCATGGCGCGCAGGGTCCAGGTCGCGAAGCGCAGGATCGCCGGCCCGGTGGAAGACCAGGTCGTCAACCAGCTGCACCGTAAGGGGCGTCAGCATCACCCCGTTTCGGTAGTGGGCGGTGGCGTAGATCAAGCCCGGCACTACCGCCGAATGGCCGAGAATGGGCAGGTCGTCGGGTCCGCGCGGGCGAAGGCCCGTGCGCACGGCGGTCATGGGCGCATCGGCCAGGCTCGGCGCCAGGGCCGCGGCCGTCGCCAGCAGGCTTTGAACGCCCGCTTCCGTGTGACGTTCATCGAAGCCGACATCCTCGACCGTGGAGCCCACGAGCACGGTGCCGTCGGGCCACGGCACCAGGTAGCCGGTGGGACCCCACATCACCCGTCGCAGGGCACCCGGCTCGGCCTTGAGCTGGATGAGCTGCCCGCGAATGGGCTTCACGGGCACATGCTCGGCGCCCTCCACGCTGATCTGCGACGACCAGCTACCGGCAGCCAGCACCACGCGATCGGCATCCCAGCTGACACCAGCCGACTCGACGCCAACGCGTCCCGCCGCCAGCGAATGGATCCGGATCGCCCCTGTTTCAGTGGTGATTGTCGCACCCAGCCGCTCGGCCGCCGCGGCCGCGGCGAGGGTCACCGAGGTAACGCCCACGAACCCGTGCGTCGCGATGAACAAGGCACCGCGCGCGGCGCCTGACGCCAGCGGCTCGTAGTCGCCAAACGCCTGCGGGGGGACCCATTTGTTGTCGATACCGCCGCTCGACAGCATTGCCGACAATGCTGTAAGGCGACCGACATCCGCATCATCGAACGCCAGCTCGAACGTGCCGTTGCGCTGGTAAACCACATTGTGGCCGCTGCCGGCGCGCAACCCGGTGATGAACGAATCGAACTGGTCGAGACTACGGCGGCCGAGCGCCCGCAATACCGCGGACTCGTGGCCTTCGATGTATGGCGCAAGGATGCCGGCCGATGCGCGCGTCGCGCCCTGGCCCGGCTGGCGGGTTTCGATCACCCTGACGTGCGCCCCGGACCGGGCGAGTTGATGGGCGATGGTGCAGCCGACAATGCCGGCGCCGATCACGATCACCGACGGCGAGTTCACGGGGATAAGTATGAACAGGAGATCAAGAGATCAGGAAAATATTATCTCCTGACCTTCTGAACGCCTGTTGACAGGCATGAACAGGAGATCGAGAGATCAGGAGAAAAATTGTCTCCTGACCTCCTGGTCTCCTGTTGACCTGCCCGGATCAGAATCCGAAAGACGCGCCGATCTCGACGCGCCGCGCCGGGCCCGCCGAGGTCGGGGTGCCGAAGAACGACGACTGCTGGTTGCCGATGAAGGCGTTGTAGTTCACGCGGTTGAACGCGTTCTGCAGGTTCACGAAGAGGTCGAGGCGATACTTCTGGTTACCGCCTTCCATCACCATGATCTGCGGGCCGTCGCCACCACCACCGGGGCCGCCCATGCCGCCGGGACCACGCTGCGCGGCCACGCCCTGGCCGCGCTGCGCGGCGGCGGCGCCGCCGGGCGGGGGCATCGGCATGCCGCCTGGGAAACCGGCGCCGCCGGCGCGAGCGCCGCCCAGACCGATCGACTTGTTCAGGCGCACGTTCGCGGTCCACTGCGACGCGCCGCGGGCGCTGTTGCGCGCAACGCCTTCCGGGCGATCGTTGAACACCGTGTCGCCGTTGGCGTCGAAGCCGGTGGTGATGGTGTAGGGCAGCGCCGACGACCCCTGCATGCCAAGGCTCAGGCGCACGCCGCGGCCCACCGGCGAGTTGAAGTTAAAGAAGACGCGGTGCCGCACGTCTTGCGCTGCCGGGCCCCAATCCGCATCGGGATTGTTGCTGTCGGACGGCAGCGACAGGGCATTGTCGGCGTAGTTGCGCTGGCTGCCGAACTGATACATCACCATGCCGAGAATGCGGCGCGGCGCATAGCGCATGTTCAGCGCCATGGTCGCGCGGTCGGACGCGCGTCTGCCGGTCGACTGGATTTCCGAGATATTGCCCACCGTGGGGTCCGGCCGCACGCCGTTGACGGGCGCATTCACGTTGATCGACCGCAGCGTGTTGTAACCGCGGGTCCACATGTAATCGGCGCGCAGGTCGGCCCACGACGTGAGCGGGCGCTCGAACCCGACCGAGGCCTGGTTGATGATCGGCTGGCCCAGGTTGGCCGAGCGAATCACGCTGGCCGGCAGCCGCGTGCCGCCACCGTTGCCCACCGGGAAGCCCGGGTTCTGGATCACGACGTCGATCTGGTGGTTGCCATCGACGCGAATCGTCTGCTCCAACAGGTTCGACTCGTACCAGTCGTAGAAAATGCCGTAACCGCCGCGCACCGTGGTCTTCCTGGTGGCGTTCCACGTGAAGGCCGCGCGCGGCGCCAGGTTGAATCGCGAATCCACCTGCGTCTGGATCTCCTGCCGCACGCCAAAGCTGAGCTGCAACGTGCGCGACGGACGGAAGTCGTCCTGCAGGAACCACCCGGCCTTGACCTGCGAGTAGTCCACCACCGGGTCGCCGGTGCGGATGGTGTAGGTGGCCGGCGTCCCGGCCCGGTACGCGTCGAGACTGGTAAAGGTGTAGGTGCCGAAGGCATTCGACCGCTGGTCGCTGTTCCACCAGCCAGCCTCGAGCTGCATGCCGGCCCGCAACGAGTGCTTGCGGCCAATGGTGAAGTCGAAGTTCTGGGCAATCTCCAGCTCCCTGGCCTTGCGCTCGCCCAACTGGCCGGCGCCGCCACCGGTGAACGCCTCGTTCACGCGTACGGTCGGCTCGACCGAGTTCGAGTGGGTCGCGTTGGTCGAGCTGTTGAACTCGACGCGAGACTCGCTGAACACCTTCTTGCCGATCACGCTGGTCGAGCGCAGACGGAAGGTGTCGGTGTTCATGTCGGTGGCAAAGGCACGTTCCGGCAGGTCGAAATCGCCGACGCCGAGGTTGCCGCGCTCGTTCTGCCGGCGTGAGTATTCCGCCCGCAGCTGTGCGCTGCCGCCGATCAGGTGCTCGACCCGGGCGGTGAAATTCATGGCGTCGGTCGGCGAGACCGCCAGCGAGTTGAGCGCGGCGCCGGTCGGCGACTGCGCGACGATGGTGCGCGAGTCGTAGGCGCTGTTGCCGTCGAACGACAGCGACAGGCCGGTGCGGCCTTTCGCGATCGGTCCTGAGAAGTTCACCATGTAGCGGCGCATCTGCTCGGGACCCTTTTCGTCGGCAAACGCATTGGTCGCGTTCAGCGATTCGTCGCGGAAGCCGAAGTTCGAACTGCCGCGCCAGTTGCCCATGCCCGGCTTGGTGATCACTTCCACCCGAATCATGCCGGCTTCGTGGTACTCGGCCGAGAACGAGTTGGTGTGGAAGCGAATTTGCTGGATCTGGTCCTTGGGCGGCATGCGGCCGCCGCGGAACCCGTCGACGAAAATCTGCGCGCCGGGACCGGCCATGCGCGCCAGTTCGTCGGCCATCTCGTCCGGATCGTCGGGCAGCGAGTCAATCTCGTCCTGCGTCAGCGTTTGCGTGAACCCGTTGTCGCGGCGGTCGGCCGCGCTCTGGTCCTGCACCACCACGGTCTGCTCGATCGCCGCCACCGCCAGCCGCAGGGTCGTGCGGTTCTCACCGCGGCGCACGCTGACCGGCATGGCGATGGGCCGGAAGCTGTCGGCCGCGGCGGTGACCTGGTATGTGCCGGGGTTGAGGCCCTCGAACACCGCCACGCCACGCTCGTCGACCGCCGCCGTGAGCGCGACGCCGGCCCCATCCGTCACCGTGACCTGGGCGATGATCAGCGCGGCTTCCGTCTGATCGAGCACGGTGACCCGCAGCGTGCCACCGACGCCGGTGCCCTGCACCACCTGTGCGGCGGCAATCGACGCGATCGCGAGCAGGAACGAGGCGGCGACCGACAAGCTTCCGATGATTCGATTCATAACAATTACTGCTCGGCAACACTGAAGTGCCGCCCTCCTGGCAACTCTTACTTTTTTTCCCAGGTGTCGGCCTTGATGGTCGGATTCACCTTGTATTTCTCGACCGTCCATTCCTCGTTCGGCTGGCCGTCGAGCGAGATGTCGATCTTGTGCGGCAGCATGATGCCGTCGACTTTCTTGTAGTCGCCGAGATGCATGGCGTAGGTGCCGAGGGCGGGCGGGTTCTTGCGCATTTCTTCGACGCGCTTCTGCATTTCCTCGGGCGTCATCTGCGGGGGGGACCACCAGGGCCGCCAGGGCCTCGGCCCGGACCACCACGGCCGGGGCCGCCCGGACCGCCGTTGATCATCACCATGGGCTTGGGATCCTGGTACTGCACCATCAGCGGCAGATGCGTCTGCTGGTCGATGAACAATCGCAGCATGCGACCCGTTTCCTCTTTGGTCTCGAGAATGTCGGCCTTGCCGTCGGGCGACTCGGCAATACCGGCGTCGGTCCAGGCCGCGGGGCCTTCGGCCACGAGCGCCGCCATCCAGCGATGCAACTGCACGCGCGCGCGACGCACGCGGGCTTCGTTCATTTGTTCTTCGGTCATGGCCGGGGCACCGCCGGGGCCGGGGCCGTCGCCGGGTCCCCGCATGACGATCTGCATCCCACCGCCCATGCCGCCACGGTTGGCCATGTCATCCCATGCGACGTTGCCAGCCAGCACCGAGGTGCGCTCGATCATCGGGCCGCCCACCATGCCGCCCATGGAGATCTCTTCAACCCGGCGCATCTTGTCGGGACGCACAATGGTCAGTGCCATCATGCCTTCCATGTCGCGGCCGCCCATGGAGCGGCGGAACGGCCCCTCGGCGGTCAGCCCCTTGAGCGCGGCCACCTTGTCTTCTCCACCCAGCGCCTTCTTCGCCTCGGCCAGCACGCCGGCCACGCGGTCTTGCGCCGTCAGCGGCAGAATCGAAATGCGGTCGACTTGGACGAACGTGGCAGCCATCAAGAGGGCTACCGTTGCAATCACGCTTCGCATGTTGGCTCCTGTATTTCCGTATCCCGTCCCGTGGTGCAATCCCGTCAAGGAGTGCCCGGCAACGCCTTCCGTTTGATATTACGAGGAAGGCGTGCGGTAAGACGTTAAGGCTGGGCAAAGGGATTGTTAAGGATGTTAAATGCTTGATTTCGTGGGATTTATGGCATTTTCTGCGTGCTAGACTTCGCCCATGGCGTACGGAACGAACCAGCCGAAGGGCATGTTCCTGAGGGGGGGCCGCGTCTCAGCCGTTACGGTGCTCGTGGGCCTCGTCATGCTGCTGGTGCCGGCGCTCGCCTACATGCAATACCAGTGGCTCGGCCAGCTGAGCACGGCCGAACGCGAACGCATGCAGCGCACCCTGCGGACGGCGGCGGCGCAGTTTGCCACCGAGTTCGACACCGAGCTGTCACGGGCCCTCGTCGGCCTGCAGGTCGACGGCGCCACCATCCGCGACGAGAACTGGACCGGCTACGCGCAACGCCATTCCGCCTGGACCAACAGCGCCCCGGAACCGCGCCTCGTGCGCGAGGTCCTGCTCGTGGATACCCTCCCCGGCACGGAACTCCCGGCGATTGGTTCGCAGGAGGCCGTGCCCATCGAGCGCCTTCGCGTGCGGCGCTGGAATGCGCAGACCCTGGTTTTTGATGCCGCCGGGTGGACCGACGACCTCGCCACCATTCGCGCGTCGCTCGCCACGCACTTCATCGGATTTCAGATCGAGCGCACTCGCACTGGCGGTCCCAATAGCGGCGCGCCTGGCGAACACCGTCGCGAGGGCTCCATCTCGCTGTCGCTCGGCGACGACAACACGCTGGTGTCGCCGGTGACATTGTTCGAGCTGCCCGACAACCGCCGCGGGCCGCCCAAAATCACCATTCTCGGCTTCACCGTGGTCCGGCTCGACCCGGTGGTGGTTCGCGACACGCTGCTCGCATCGCTCGCCGCCCGCCATTTCCATGGTGACGATGACGAGGTCGACTACCGCGTCGCCGTGGTTCACAGGGACGAAGTGACCAACGTGGTGTGGGAGTCGGAGCCGGGCGTGGCCGAGCGCATCGCCGACTCGCCCGACGTGTCGCAGAACTTCATGGCGCCAAGGCCGGATCAGATGTTCGTCTTTGCCCGTGGCGGTTCGGCCTCTGGGCCGCCGCCACCCCCGCCGCCGGCGCCGCCGGCGGGCGGCTCGGCGCCACCGCAGCTGGCCGTGCAAGACGCCGCCAAGGTCGTGGTGTCGATGGTCGAGCGCGAAACCCGCGGCGCGGGCGGCGGCCGCGTCATCACCCGTTCAGCGTTCAACCCGTTTGATGGCCGATGGGTGCTCCTGGCGAAGCATCGCGCCGGCTCGCTCGAGGCGGCGGTCGCCGCGGTTCGCCAGCGCAATTTGCTGGTCAGCTCGAGCGTGCTGCTGCTGTTGACGCTGGCGATTGGGTTGATCGTGGTGTCGGCGCGGCGGGCGCAGGAACTGGCGCGGCAGCAGATGGAGTTTGTGGCGGCGGTGTCGCACGAGCTGCGCACGCCGGTGTCGGTGATTGGCGCCGCGGCCGGCAACCTGGCCGACGGCGTGGTCGGCGATCCCGCCCGCGTGCGCAAGTACGGCGAGACCATCCAGGGCGAGGCGCGGCGGCTGGCGGAAACCGTCGAGCGCGTCCTGCAGCTGGCCGGCATTGCCGCGGGCCGTGCCGCGGCGGCGCCGGTGCCGGTGTCGCCGTCGGACTTGATCCACGACTCGATCGGCGCTTGCCGGAACGAAATCGAGAACGCCGGCGCCCAGGTCGAGATCGCGGTGGCGCCCGACCTGCCGCCCGTGATGGGCGACGTCACGGCCCTGCGCTCGGCGCTGCAGAACCTGATCAGCAACGCCGTGAAGTACGGGGGAGACGCCCGTTGGGTTCGCGTCTCCGCATCGCGGTCGGGAGTCGGGAGCCCTTCGACTGCGCTCAGGGCAGGTCGGGAGTCGGGAGTCGGGGGCAAGACCGTCGTCTTCACGGTCGAAGATCACGGCCTTGGCATCGACGCCGACGACCGCAAGCACATCTTCGAGCCGTTTTATCGAGGACGCGAGGCCGTGTCGAAACAGATCCAGGGCAGCGGTCTGGGCCTCAACCTGGTGGCCCGCATTGCCGAGGCGCACGGCGGCAAGGTGAACGTAACGAGCGAGCCGGGCAAGGGCAGCGTGTTCACGCTCACGTTGCCGGCGGTCACCGACCGCGGGGCGGCGGAGTCGCAGGCCTTTGCGACGGGCCTCGAAACTTCCAGGTACTGATCCGTGTCCGAAAAGCGACTGCTCCTCGTCGAAGACGAGCCCGGCCTGCAACTGGCGCTGAGCGATCGGCTGTCGGCTGAAGGCTATTCGGTGGAGACGGCCGGCGACGGCAACCTCGCCGTGACGCGGGCCACGGGCGAACCGTGGGACATCATCGTGCTCGACGTGATGCTGCCGGGCCGCGACGGCTTCGACGTGGCGAAGACCATTCGCCAGCAGGGCATTCAAACGCCGATTCTCATGCTCACCGCCCGCAGCCAGGTCGTCGACCGCGTCGTCGGCCTGAAGCTCGGCGCGGATGACTACCTGACCAAGCCGTTCGAGACCATCGAGCTGCTCGCGCGCCTCGAGGCGTTGCTGCGCCGCGCGCCGAGCGGATCGCCCGGGCTGTCGCTCGAGCGGTACAGCTTCGGCGACATCACGGTTGACGTGCGCAAGGCCGAGGTCACGAGCAAAGGGCAGCCGCTGGATCTGTCGGCGAAGGAGTTCCAGTTGCTCAAGTACTTCATCGAGCACCGTGGCGCGACGCTGTCGCGCGAAGAGCTGCTGCAGGAGGTGTGGGGCTACAGCGCCATGCCGTCCACGCGCACAGTGGACGTTCACGTGGCGTGGCTGCGGCAGAAACTCGAGACCAACCCGCGCGTCCCACAGTTCATCCTCACCGTTCACGGGCTCGGTTATAAATTCGCCGGGTGAACCTCGAGGCGGCACTGAAGTGCCGCCCCTTCTGGCGAAAGAGATCAGGATTAACTCATTAACTCCTGATCTCCTGTTTGTCTTTTTACGTTTCGTCTCGACGGATCCACTTCGGGGCGTCCGGGACCTCGATCGTCGACAGCGTATCCAGTAACCGCTCCGGATTGTCATCCACGACGATAGCGGCCCGGTGCACGGGCTTGATGAAACCGTCGGTCACTGCCTGGTCGATGAAGATGGCCAGCGGGGTGTAGAAGCCCGCGATATTCAGCAGGCCGCAGGCCTTGCGGTGCAGACCAAGCTGCGTCCAGGTGATGGCTTCGAAGAATTCCTCGAACGTGCCGACGCCGCCCGGCATGGCCATGAACGCGTCCGACAGGTCGGCCATCATCGCCTTGCGGGTGTGCATGGAGTCGACAATCCGCAACTCGGTCACGCCGTGGTGGGCCACCTCGCGCTCGGCGAGGGCGCTGGGAATGACCCCGATTACCTCCCCGCCGGCCGCGAGCGCCGCATCGGCGATCACGCCCATCAAGCCGACATTGCCGCCGCCGTAGACCAGCCCAATTCCTCGCTTGGCGAGCAACGTCCCCATGGTCGTCGCCGCCTCGGCATAGGCAGGGTTCGTGCCAGCGCTCGAACCGCAGAACACACACAAACGCTTCATCTCACGATCCTGACACAGACGGGGTTGCGATTCTGGACGGGGGGACACTCCGTGACGGGGACGCACTACGGGACGGGGGCAGCCCCGTCAGGTGGCAACGCCCCCGTCAGGAAGTGTCGCCCCGTCGCGGAGTGCCGCCCCGCCTATTTCAGATCTTGAGAATCAGGCCGGTCGCCGGCTGTCCCGTGGCGCGGGTGACCGCGTCCAGGTAGATCGACACCTGGCGGACGTACGCGTCCTCGGCCGTGGCGATCTCGATGTCGGTCTTGAAGTCGATCACCATCCAGCCGGCATCGGTTTCGTAGGCCAGGTCGATCTGGCCGTCCACGATCTGCGGCGTTCCAGTGCCGTCATCGGTCCGCAGCGCCATGGGCACTTCGCGCCACACGCGCCGGCCGGCGGCCTCGGCCGCGCGCGCGTCTGCCAGGCGCGGATGCTTGAGGGCGTTGACCACCATGACGCGTGCCGCTGCCTGTTCTTCGCCGGTGGCGCCGAGCAGCTTAGCGTGCAGGGCGGCAAGCTCTTCAACTTCGCCGGCGTTGGCGGATAGCGGAACCGACGCCAGCAGCGCGTGGACCAGCGTGCCAAAGCGCTTGCCCGAAGGACGTGGCGAGCGCACCGACGCATCCTCAACCGCGACCGCCGACACTGGGCGCCCGTCATCGCCCGACTCCTTCAATTGCGTCGGCGTCGTGACGATCATCGACGGCGCTGATCCTTGCGCCTGCACCAGGGCACGCTGCGCCTTCCATTCGTCGTAGCGCGCGCGGTCGGCGGCGACGTCCAGGGGGTTCGCATCCTTCGAGATCAGATCGTCGCGACGCAGCCCAAGCGCCACGTCGCCCGAGCCTTCCAGCAGCAGCGGGTCCCACCACACGACCGAATAGCTTTGGCCGGACTCGTCGGTGAGCTGGTAGGTGCCCGGGCGCACGGTATCGTCAACCGGCTGCCCGTCGGCGCGGGCATCGGCCATGATCGTCTGTTTCCCCTTGAACAACGGGACGCCGCGGGCGGGCGACGGCGATTGCCACTGGTCGCGCGGCGGATAGAGCGCGCGATTGAGCGGGCGCAGCCATCCCTTGTGGTACGGCCCGTCACCAACGGCGGGCACGATCAGCACGTCGCGCGCGCGGGTGGCCGCCACATAGGCCAGCCGGATCCCTTCGGCTTCATCGCGCTTCGCCTCCTGGTCGTTGTGTTCCAGCAGCTCAACCGGCGACCAGCCGCCAATGCGCATGGCACACAGCTTGTTCGCCGGATCGAGATAGCGCGAGGCGTCCTCGAGGCTCAGCTTGCAGGCGATGTCGGCCAGCACGACCACCGGAAACTCGAGGCCCTTGGCCTTGTGCACGGTCATCATGCGCACGCCGTCGCTACCCTCTTCGAGGATCGGCGCCTCGGGTGAGTCGGCCCGGCCAGAGGCATCGTGCAACGTATCGACGAAGCCACGGAACGACAGACCGCCCTCCGCTTCGTAACGACGTGCCAGATCCGAGATGTGCAGGACATTGGCCAGCACCTGCTCACCGCCGCGCCACAGGATGAACCCCGCATGCGCACGCGTGATCGCAATCAGCCGGCCAATGGTGTCGGCCACCGGCCGGTGGTTGCGCGCGGCATGCAGTTCCCGCAGCGTGGTCAGCGCCTTCGCCACCGGCTGCAACCGCTCCGACAGCTCCTTCGGCACGCGGTACGGATGAAAGGCGCGCGCGATTGAGTGGTACTCGAGCAGCTCTTCCTCACCGATCGCGAACAACGGGCCATGCAGCGACGCATACACCGACAGTTCGTCCTCGGGCCACTCGACGGCGGTCAAGGCGGTCCGAATGGCATCCACCTCCTCGCGCTCGTGAAAGGTCTTGCCGCCGACCAGCAGGTGGGGAATGCCCGCGCCTTCGAGGGCCTCGACGTACTCGCGGGTAATGTCTTTGCCGAAATGAAGGAATCGCCTGAACAGCAGGCAGACATCGCTGGCCACGATCCGTCGGCGCTGCTCACCTGCCCCACCCGCCCCACCAGCCCCAACCGTCCATGTGCATTCCGGTGACAGCAGCCAGCCCAGGAACGCCGCAATCGCCGGCGGCTGCGATTGGTTGAGGGCCGTCTGGGTCACTTGCGGCGGTCCGTACATCTGCCGGCCGTACGGGCGCGGCACCGGCAGCGCGACGATCGCCGGCTGCTCGGGGGTATCTTCCCGGTGACGCAGCAGCGGCACGTAGTCGGCTTGCAGCGAGTCCTCGTCGCCATCCATCTCGGGCTGGAACGCGGCGTTTACGAAATGCTGGATCGCGGGCACGCTGCGAAAGGATGTCTGCAGCGTCACGGCCATGGCGCCACTAGTGGCCAGGCCGCTGGCAATGCGGCGATAGGCGCCGACGTCGGCGCGGCGGAAACGATAGATCGATTGCTTGGGGTCGCCAACAATGAACAACGCGCCGGGACGGAGTACGCCCCGATCGTCGCCGGCGAGACGCAGCAGCAACTCCGCCTGCAGCGAGTCGGTGTCCTGGAACTCATCGACCAGGATCACGCGGAAGCGCTCGCGGAACTCGCGGCACACCTCGGCGTTGTCGCACACCAGGTCGCGCGCCTTGATCAGCAAGTCGAGAAAGTCGAGGGCGCCGGCCTCCTGCTTGCGCTCCTCATAACGCCGCAGGCAATCGCGCATCTCCTCGTGCAGCAGGGCCGCGAGGTCGGCATCGGCCAGGTCGCGAAACGCCTGCAGGTCGCGCACGAGCTCGGCGTGCGCCGCCAGTGCCTGCTCGCGGGTCACGCCAATCGCAAACGCCGCGCCGGTGCCCTTCTTCGGATGCAGGAAGTCGCGATGGTCCGCCAGCGCGACGAGCGCCGCCTCCCAGCCATCCCAGGTTCCCTCCGGCACCATGTCGCCAACCCGCCGGCGCTGGCGCTCGATGTCCTGGCTCGTGGTGAGGGCCACACCCACGGACGCCGAGAATTTGTCGTCCCGCTTGATCGGCTTGCCAGCCATCTCGGCAAACCCGCGCAGCTTTCCGGTCAGCAGCTTGATCGCTGCCAGGCGGTCGTACGACGGCCGGCGCCACGGCGCCGAGTAGTCGCGCCACTCGCGCAGGCTGCGCGCCGCCACCCGCAAACGCTCAATCGGGCCGTCCTCGCTGTCATCGTCAAACCGCCACCTGACGGGCCGCCGCAGCGACCGGCGGACACCCTCCTCGGCATTGCCCAGCTGCTCGTGCAGCCAGGCCGTGAACGCCTCTTCGAACAGGCGCTCGGCCTGCGCGTCGGCCAACACCGTGAACGCCGGATCGACCCGCGCCTCGACCGGCCGCTCGCGCAGCAGCTCGGCGCAGAAGCCGTGAATGGTGGTGACGTGGGCTTCTTCGAAGTCGTGCACGGCGGCATCGAGGCGCTGCCCGGTGTCGGTCTCGGGCGAAGTCCGCGCGCGGGCGCGTTCCAGCTCTTCGCGCAACCGGAGCTTCAATTCGCCGGCCGCCTTCTCGCTGAACGTCACGGCGACGATCTGGCCGATGGTCGCCCGCTGATGCTCGATCAGCGCGACGATGCGACCGACGAGTTCGGTGGTCTTGCCGGTGCCGGCGGCGGCCTCGACGATCAGCGTCTGGTCGAGCTCGCGGGCAATGAGCTGTCGGTTCTCCTGGACGGCCTTCTTGCCTCCCGTCATGGGATCTTCCTCAGCGCGTCGAGGTCGCTGAACAACTTCGCGTCCTTGCGTCGGGTACGCTGCTCTTCGCCGCGCCCGCACACCACCTGGAAATCACACCATTTGCACGCCTCGTGGGCTGGGCGCGCTGCGAGCGCGCCGTGCTCGATCGCGCGATCGACGATTTCGAGCACCTCGAGACCCCGCTTCGGCGCATCACCCATCAACGGGATCTCGTACGGCTGGAACCCGCCCGCCGTGGTGCAGAAGAACAGCCGGCCCGAGAACACCGTTTCTTCCGGGAAGAGCGCCTTCAGCGCAAGGCCGTAGATCACCGGCTGCAGCACCTTCCCGCCATCGACGACGGTCTGGCCGGAGCGGGTGCGGTTCTTGCCGGTCTTGTGATCGGTGACGCGCAGGAAGCCGGTCGTGCGGTGACGCTCAATCATGTCCATCGAGCCACGCAACTTGAAGCGGCCATCGACGAGCGCCGGCTCGGCCACGCTGTGCGGGTCGCGCCCGTCCATGTCGGGCAGGCCGAAGCTGAACTCGAACCGCTCCGGCGTCCAGTGCACGCCCTCGTCCGCCAGCTTCTCGAGCCAGGTGTGCAGGTCCTGCGTCATCAACGCGACCTCGTCGCGCCAGACGCGGTCGATCGCCGGATTGAGCCGGTCGTACTCGCGGTCGTGCACTTCGCGAATCGCTTTCGTTAACCACTGTTGCGCGGCCGGCAGGTTGCCGTCCGACAGCGGTAATAGGCCCTCGGCCTGCAGCCGGCGGAGTGCCGCGGCCTGCATCTGGTGAAACAGGTCGCCGCGCGTCAGCGGATCCATCTTCTGCAGCGGCGCGGGCGTGTCGAGCGGGGCCAGGCGATAGACCGCGGCCATCAGGAACTGGTAGGGACAGGCCGAGTAACGCTGTAGCGCGGTCAGCGAGTAGGGGCGCGCGGCCAGCCGCTGTGCCGCCAGCGCGTCGCGGGTCGACTCGGCCGATCGGACAATTCCGTCGGCGGGCTCCCACTGCTTCCGGTGATGCCGCAGCCAACGTGACGTGAGCGATCGCTGCAGCTCGGGGCTGAGTTCGTAGAGGTACCGGGCGCGGCCCTTCGCGGCGGCCGACTTGGTGCCGAGCAGCGCGGCCAGCATCGACAGGTCGTGCTCGAAGTCGTCGATCGCGGTCGTGGGGTCGACCGGCGCGGGACGGGCCAGGGCGGAACCGCCGGCCTGCAACGCCCGCGCGGCGATGATCTGCGCCGGCGGAATATGACCTTCGATCGCGCGCGCGATGTCGAGCACGTAGAACGACGGCACCCGCGGGCGAGACTCGTTCAACTCGATTCGCGGGAACGACACGTACAGCCGCTCGGCCGCGGCGCCGACCGCCAGCGACAGCTGGAGGCGCTCGTCGGCCGCCCGCCGCGCCTGGGTCGCGAGCGCCGAATCGGTGGCCTCCCGCCGGCGATCGGGCAACAGCGAATCTTCGCGAATGCGCTGGGGAAACATCCGCTCCGCCAGCCCCGGTACGAACACGACCTTGAACGAGCGGCCGCGGGCCGCACTCGGCGTGCCGACGAACACGCGGCCGTGCCGGCGGCGCGGCGGCTCGTGGGTCAGCGACGACAGGCGCGGCGTCAGCACGTCGCGCACTTCCCGCAGGCTGACCGGCCCGACCGCCGACAGCGGCGCGAGCTCGCGCAGCACCCTGACCACGCGCTCGGGTTTGGCGAGCACCCGTGGCGCCAGCCGCTTGATGGCCGACAGCCACGCACCCCAGGACTGCGAGGGGAGCCACTCGGCCATCTCGGCGAGAATCGGCTCCGCAAACGACCGCAAGGCGCGCAACTGCTCGCGATCGCGGACGAGCGCGCGCACGCGCGAGGCATCTGGGTCCTCGGAGCCGGCCTCACGGACGCGGCGATCGTATTCGTGCTCGAGCCCGGCGAGGCGCCGCTGCCAGCGATCGAACTTGCCGATTACCGCCGCTTCGACGATCAGGTCTTCCCACCGCCACGGCGCGCGCAGCGTGCCGGCCAGGTCGTAGGTGGACTCGCCGCGCGCGACCTGCGCGCGCGCCTCCTCGTCGGGTTGGGTGTCTTCGGCCCGGTCGGCCGGCGGCAACAGCGCTTCGACCAGCTCGTCGGCCGGCGGCGACCACTGATCGGCATTGCCAGCATCGTTCAGCGGCACCTGGCCGAGCGAGACGTATTCGGCAAACCTTCGCGCCGATAGCTCCTCGTCCGCGCACGCGAGCAGGGCGAGCATGGCGCGGCCGGCGGGATCGGGCCGCCTGGTGCCACGGTGAAACCAGGCGGGAATGCCCGCGCGATCGAGCGCGTGCTCGAGCACGCTCAGATAGGTGCCCGGCGCGCGCAGCAAAATCGCCATCTCGTCGAACGCCGTGCCACGGGCGGCTTCCTGCAACAGGCGCCGGGCAATCTCGATCGATTCGCGCCCTTCACCGGGCGCCGAAAACAGGATCACCGAGTCGTCTTCCTGGCCGGCCGGCGGTGTCTCGTCGGCGAACAAGTGGCGCTGCAGGCGCTGCAGGGCACGGGCGCCTTGCAGCGGCGCCGACGAATCAATGCCGAGTTCGTCGAGTGTTCGCCGATCGCCCGACGGCGCGGTGATCATCACGGTCTTCGCGGCGCCAATCACCGCTCTGACAAACACTGCCTCCGCTTGCGAGTGAATCGCGACATCCAGCAGCAACACGGTCTTGTCCGCGAGCAACTCGCGGTGCGAGGTCAGCTCGGCGGTGGCCGTCTCGAGCATCGTGGCGTAGTCGATGGCGCCGGCCTTGCCGCGCTCCTCGATGGCTCGCTCGAGCAGTTGGGACAGGTCGTCATTGGCCGGGTGGCCGACCAACCGCTCCGAATCGAGTCCGGCCATGCGCAACTCGCCGAGCGTCCGGCTGAGCGCGCGCGGGAATCCGGGCATGTGGGCCACGGGCGCGAAGTAGCCAAGCTGCTGGCGTTTCAGCAAATCGTCCGCAACCCGGGCGGCCACCGCCTCGTCACTGAGCGGAGCACTCGGGGTGAGGCCCTGTCGCGCCAGGGCCGGCACCGCCAGCTTGGCCACGAGCTCCGTCAGGCCGACCCGCGTGACGCCGAACGTCGCGCCGCGATCGGCCGCCAGCGCCAGCGCAAACTCGTCGGCCGCGCCGCGGCTGGCGCCGACGATCAGGATCGGCGGCGTGACGGCATCAAGGCTCGCCCGCGCCTGGGCAAGCCGGGTTGCGCTCGAGGGCGAAACGATGGAGAGAATGGATTTGGACAAGAAGGACCCGGACGCACGTCGAGGATACAACGCCGGGGACACGTTCCACGGATTAGGACACCGGTGGCAAACGTAAACTCATAAAAACAGGCGTAGAATGCGGGCTTCCGCCCACTTCAGCCCGGCATGGCCCTTGCTCAGGAGAAGTTAGACTTCTCACTTCTTACTTCAGGGGAACGGTTATGGAGTTCAACAAGCTGGTCTTCGCGGGATTGTCGATTGGGTGCCTGGCGGCGGCAGCCGGCGGGTCGTACCTCGCGGTCCGGCAGAATCAAACTTCAGGTGCCTCGGGTGCCTTGGGTGCCTACGGTGCCTCAGGTGCTGCGGGCGCGCCGGTTGAACCTGCTGGCGCGACCACACCAGGCGCTCCCGTGACCGAGTCGGAAGGGGTCATTGCGCCGGAACCATCGACACCGGCCGCGACGGCGCCGAGCACCCCCACCCGTCGCATGCAGGAGATCGCCCAGGCCCCCGACAAGCCGACCCGCGCCTCGGCCGCGTCGACGCGTCCGGCCTCGCCGGCACCCACTCGACGCCCATCGACTCCCGGCGAGACCCGCGATGCGGGCCTCACCGCTCGCTCAGGGCAGACGCCTGAGTCGCCGGCACCTCCTGTGGCTCCCACTGCGTCTGGCGGTACGATGTGGGAGTCGCGTCCAACCGTGCAGGCATCGGCGCCGGAGTATCCCGAGCCCGAGCCGCCTGCTCCGCCACCACCACCCGTACCCGAATTCGTTGACGTCACCGTGCCGTCGGACGCGGTGCTCGGCCTGCAGATCGAGCGGACCGTGTCGAGCGAACTGGCCCGCGTGGAAGACAAGGTCGAAGCGCGCGTGACGCGCGACGTGCGCGTGGAGAACCGGGTGGCCATCCCCGCCGGCTCGACGGTGCGTGGGTCGGTCACCGAGGTCGACAAGGGCGGACGCGTGAAGGGCACGGCACGCCTCGCGATCCGTTTCCACACGATCGTGTTGGCCGACGGCACGCAGCTGGCGCTCAAGAGCGATCCGGTTATTCGTGAAGGTCAGTCACCTGGCGGCGAAAGCGCGGCCAAGGTCGGCGGTGCCGCAGTCGGCGGCGCGATTCTCGGCGCGATTCTGGGCGGAGGGCGCGGCGCGGCCATCGGCGGCGCCGTCGGCGCGGGCGCCGGCACGGCGGCGGCGATGAGCAACGACCGCAACCCGGCGACGCTGACGGCCGGCACCACCGTCACGGTGCGCATGCAGGCGCCGGTCACGGTGACGGTGCAGAAGGAATAGCGCGCGAGCTGACTATTCAGGGCGCCAGGACGCGAATCGTCCCGTCGCCCTTGTTCAGCAGGAACACCCGGCCACCGTTGCCTTCGCTGATGCGCAAGTCCGCGCGGGTGGACGGCTTCTTGCCCTGGGCGGCATTCTTCTCCTGGATCACCTGCAGCGCCGTCTTCGCCGTGCCGTCCGCGTTGATCAGAATGCGGCGAATCGATGCCTGGCCGCCGTCGGGCAGGCGATCGGCGCTGACGTAAAAGATCTCGCCGCTCGGCATGTCGGTGAAGATCAGCAGGTTGGCCAGTTGCGGCAGTTCCTTGCCGCGATACACCATCAAACCGCTGGCGGCCGACTGGTTCTGCATCAACTTGTCGTTCTGGTCCCACTCGGCCACGGGATAGGTCATGGCCGGATCGCTCCGCGGCTTCTCGATGCTCACGGCCTGCCGGCTGATGAACCGGAAGCTCCCCTCCCAGTCGTTCCAGCCCAGGTTGGCGCCGGCAGTAACCGGGCTCACTTCCTCGACGATGTTCTGGCCGATGTCGGCGACGTAGAGGGCTCCGGTTTGCGAATCCCATGCGAACCGCTGCGGGTTCCTGGTGCCGTAGGCGTAGGTCTCGCCAAGCGCGCCGGCGCGGGACACAAACGGGTTATCGGCCGGAATGCCGTACTTCTTGTTGGCGCTGCTGGTGCCGAGCGGATCGATGCGAAAGATCTTGCCGAACGCAGAACCCAGGTCTTGCGACAGGCGCAACGGATCGCCGCCGCTGCCGCCGTCGGCCACGCCGACGTAGAGCAACCCGAACTCGGGTGTGCCGGGCCTGGCCAGCGGGTTGAACGCCAGGTGACCGGCGTTGTGGTTGGCATAGGGCTGGCGGAAGCGCATCATCTCGCGCGGGGGGCCGCCGTCGTAGGCCGGTGCGCCGGGCGTCTTCGCGGTCCACTCCAGCAGCACCGTATCGTGCGTGGTGGCGGTGTGGCGGGTCGTGAAGTCCGGCGACGGCGCCTGGTTGGAGGTGTCGGTGTAGGCGTAGAACTTGCCGAAGCCGGGCGTGCCTGGCTGGCCGAACTGCGGGTGGAAGGTGAAGCTCTGGAACCCGCGCTCGCGCCCGCCGAACTGCACGGCCACGCCCCACGCCGGCGCGTTGATGTCGAGGTAGACGGCGACCTTGCCGTCGTAGCTGATGCTATAGATCGGCCCGCGCATGTCGTTGACGAACATCCGCCGCGTCGCGGGCTCGTCCACGAGATTCATCATCCGAGCGGCTACGCCGTCAATGTCTGGCAGCGAGGCAAACTCGCGCGCGTTGACCCTGATCACGCCGGCCGTCTGCTCGATCGGCTCGGGAAAGGGGTCGTTGCTCTGCCCAGGCAGCAGCGGTGCGGCCGGCTGAGGTGGCTGCGCCGCCACCGGCGACGCGACGAGGAGCGCAATCAGGATCAGGAGCGGGCAGGTGGCAGGCATGTGGGTACTACGATAACCCCGACCTTACAAATTCTTAACCTGCTTGCGGCCTTGACCCGGTGTAGAACTTGGACATGGTGTTACGCCACCCGCTGCGCTCGCTGCTGCTCGTCTTCACCATCGTGGCCGGCCATGCCTTCGCCGGCCAGGTGCGGACGGGACCGCCGCCGGAGATCCGGGCGCTGTTCGACGCCTTCACGCAGGCCATGAACAGCGGCAGCGCTGACACCTGGGAGGCGTTCGTGCAGGCGCGCTTCGCGCCGGCGCTGGCCGAGAAGTCCACGCCCCAGCAACGGGCGCAGATGTACGCGATGCTCGCCAAAGACTTCGGCGCCATCGCCATCGAGCGGGTGAACCGCGAGGGACCAGACGCACCGCTGCAGGTGAACGTCAAGGGCAGCCACGGCAACGGGGTGTTCATTCTCAGCATCGACGACAGTTCGCCGCCTCGCATCACCAGCTTTGGCGTCGAGGCCGGCGAGCGCGGCGGCGCAGGCGCCGACGCCGTGCCAGCACCGCCCGTCGACCGCACGCTCACGAGCGACGAGCTCGACCGGCGCCTCGATGGCTATTTCAGGAAGCTGGCCGCCGACGATGTGTTCTCGGGCGTGGCGCTGGTGGCGCGCAACGGGGTGCCAGTGTTTACCGGCGCCTTCGGCCTGGCCAATCGCGAGAGGAAGATCCCGAACACGATTCACACGCGCTTCAACATCGGGTCGATCAACAAGGAGTTTACGCAGGTCGCGATCCGCCAGTTAATACGCGAGGGCAAGCTCTCGCTCACTGACACGCTCGGCAAGTTCTTCCCAGACTACCCGCAGGCCACCAGCCGCGCCGCGACCGTCGAGCAACTGCTCACTCATCGGGGCGGTCTCGCCGACTTCTTCGGGCCCGAGTTCAACAAGACGGCCAAGGATCGCTTCGGGTCGAACGCCGACTACTTCGCGTTCGTCGGCAGCCTGCCACCCAATTTCGCGCCTGGCGAGCGCAATCAGTACTGCAACGGCTGCTACATCGCGCTCGGCGAAATCGTCTCCAGGGTCTCGGCCATGCCCTACGAGAAGTACGTCGCCGACCACATCTTCAACTGGGCCGAGATGACGAGCACCGGGTACCCGCGCAGCGATCGCCCGGCCGACGACATCGCGCTGGGCTATACGCGGCGTGGGGGCGATGGCGCGCTCCGCAGCAACCTCGCGCTGCACGGTGTCACCGGCAGCGCGGCGGGCGGCGGCTACTCCACGGCGCTCGATCTGTTGACCTATGCGAAGGCGGTCCGGGCCGGCCGCTTTCCGGGGTCGGAGCCCGGGCTGGGCATTGCCGGCGGGGCACCGGGTACTAATGCCGTGCTGGAGGCGCGCGGCGAATGGGTGGTGATCGTACTGTCGAACTTCGATCCGCCGGTGGCCGAGCGGCTCGGGATCGCGATCGCCAACGCTCTCGCGCGTTAGCGTCCCGTCGTATGATTGGGCCTGGAGGCTGATTATCATGCGTTCACTTACCACCGCCCTCATTCTCGCCCTGGGCGTTGCCACCCTTGCGGCTCAGACGAAACAGGAACGAGCCGGCATCGTCAACTTCACCAAGGTCGACGCGGTGGTCGCCTGCGGCGGCGCCACCGAAACCGCGGCGCTCGAGGGCCTGGCCAAGGACGGCTTCAAGGCCGTGATCAACCTGCGGATGCCGACGGAGAAGGGCGCCAACATCGAGGAGAACGCGGCGCGCGCGAAGCAGGTCGGACTGAAGTACATCAACATTCCCTTCAACGGCCAACAGCCCGATGCCAAGGTGTTCGATCAGTTCCTGGCGGCGATTGCCGACAAGTCGAACCAGCCGGCCTACGTCCACTGCGCGTCGGCCACGCGCGTCGGCGCCGTCTGGCTCGCGAAGCGCGCGCTGCAGGACGGCTGGCCGGTCGAGAAGGCCACGGCCGAGGCCCGGTTGATCGGCCTGGGCAACCCGGCGCTCGAGAAGTTTGCGCTGTCGTACGTCGAGAGCAACAAGAAGTAACAGGAGATCAGGAGTTCAGAAGAACAGGAATTGAGATCTAGTTCTCTTGAACTCCTAAACTCCTTTTGAAATCGCGGTCATTTGACAGCGGTTCGGCCCGAAGGCGATACTGAAGGGTCGTTGGTGCGGCGATTTCTCCGACTTGGTGGGCCGCACTATGAGCTTGGTCGCGCTTCCGGCGCGACCTCGTAAGCTCCGTTGCGTATAGGCGCAGCGCTATCTAAGTCGCGAGGCAGGCCCGCGACTGATCGCGGGCTTTTTTATTGGGAGTGTGAACTTGGGTAATCGATACATCTTCTCGTCGGAATCGGTCGGTGAAGGCCATCCCGACAAGGTCGCCGACACGATTTCCGACGCGGTGCTTGATGCGTGCCTCGCGCAGGACAAGTTCAGCCGCGTCGCCTGCGAGACCTTCGTCAAGTCGAACGTCGTCGTGATCGGCGGCGAGATCACGACCAAGGCCAAGCTCGACTACGTCAAGATCGCGCGCGACGCGATTCGTGGCATCGGCTACGTCAATGACGATGACGTGTTCCACGCCGACAAGGTGTTTGTGAACGTGCTGGTGACGCAGCAGTCGCCCGACATCGCCCAGGGCGTTGACGCCCGCAAGGCGAAGGGCAAGAAGACCGCGAAGCAGGGCGCCGGCGACCAGGGCCTGATGTTCGGCTACGCCAGCAACGAAACACCCGAGCTGATGCCGGCGCCGATCATGTACGCGCACCGCCTGGGCCGCGAGTTGACGAAGATTCGCAAGTCCGGCAAGTGCCCGTGGCTGCGGCCCGACGCCAAGTCGCAGGTCTCGGTGATTTACGACAACGGCAAGCCGGTCGGCATTTCGAACGTGGTCATCTCGACGCAGCACGCGGCGGATGCCGAGCACCGGGACATCGAGAAGTTCTGCATCGAGGAAGTGATCAGGAAGGTACTGCCGGCGAAAATGCTGACCAGTGCCACGGAGTTCCTGATCAACCCCACCGGCCGCTTCGTCGTCGGCGGTCCCCAGGGCGATACCGGCCTTACCGGCCGCAAGATCATCGTCGACACCTACGGCGGCATGGGCCGTCACGGCGGCGGCGCGTTCTCGGGCAAGGATGCGACCAAGGTCGATCGCAGCGCGGCGTACATGGGCCGCTGGATCGCCAAGAACGTGGTCGCGGCCAAGCTGGCCGCGAAGTGCGAGGTCCAGTTCGCGTACGCGATTGGTCACCCCGATCCGGTGAGCGTGCACGTCGAGACGTTCGGCACCGGCACCGTGTCGGACGTGAAGATCATCCGCGCGATCAACAAGGTGTTCAACTTCCAGCCGGCCGAGATCATCGAGCAACTCAGCCTGCGGCGGCCGATTTTCTCGAAGACCACCAACTACGGCCACTTCGGCAAGAACGACAACGACCTGACGTGGGAGGCCACCAACAAGGTGGCGGCCCTGCTGAAGGCCCTGTAAAAAACAACAACGTTCACCGAGAGGCCCTGTTGTCGTATTCGGCACGGGGCCTTTTTTGTGAACAGGAGTTCAAGAGGTAAAGAGCTAGGCCCGCAGACTGCTTCATCCCCTTCCCCGAGTGTCAGTTGCAGTTGGAATCCGGAGCGCTCATCGTGATTAAAGACAGGTGTCGGCTGCGGACGCGGCCGATCGGCAAGTAGGCTTACCTTCTTCAATGTCCGTGAGTTGAGGGGACGTTCCTTATAAGGCCCAAAAAAGAATCCCGGCTCCCATCGGGAACCGGGACTCTTTAGCGTATCGTGGTGCCGCCGGCGCGGGCCTACTTCCCGGTCTGCCGCCTCCCGCCAAACTCGTCGACCCAGGCGAGTCCGTTGTCGACCGCCCAACTGATGTTGTTGAACTCGATGTCGAACACGTAGTAGCCATTCGACCCTGGGTACAGGTTACTGTCGTTTCGGAAGATCCCTCGGAAATGTCCGCGATAGTCCGACGCGTTGGTCGTGTTGGTGATGAATCCGGCCGAGTCCTCTACACCGTTTAAGCCCAGTGCGGTGAATTCATACTCGTACCGCAAGAACGTGCCCTTCGTCGCGTTGCCACTCCCTGCAGGGGCGCAAGCGTTCCACAATCGAGCATAGTCCGCATAGTCCCCGGGGGGGCCGTACACAGCGTTGCGGCCCTTGGCACTGACCGTGAACGTGTCACGGTCACGGCTCCACGAGGCCTTCTGGTTCTGCCAAGCGTCGGCATTATCGTCATAGAGTTGAAAAAACCCGTTATTGGTATTGCTTGGACTGCCGGCGGCATACCAGTGCGTCAGAATAAGATTGTAGTCGGCGTAGTAATCCGGCACGTTCCTTACGGCAAAGATAGTACCGTCGCGCTGGGGCCACACGGTCTCGGTGCAGCGCGGATTCGTTCCGCTGTTGGCGTCTGCCCACGTCTCGTACACCGAGACGGTGCCGGTGTAGCCGAACCGCTCGGACGACGCATAGAACTGGTCGGCTTTGCCCTGCGCTTGTCCCGTCGCAGTGACTTGGCTGGCGACCAGCGTGGCAAGGACCAAAGAACATATAAGGCGCTTCTTCATCGAAGTTCCCTTTCGGAAAGGGCGCAATCGCCCAAATCTATGTCCGTGAGTTGACGGAACGTCCCTAGATGACCCAAACGATCCCAACCCGTTCGATGCGTCACCTCAGCTATCGACGAACTGTCTAGTGGTTGGTAATTACGACTATGGTTCAGTCTTGAGTCGCGAGTCTGAGCCTATCCACAACCCGTGTCAAGGGTCCCTTTGGGTCCCTCTCGACTTCGTCGAGTTGGCTCGCGTGAGTCTCGGCTTTTACGCGGAATTAGCGGTGAAATGGGTTGTTTGCGGTGCGAGCCGTAGCGGCCTAATGATTTACGGGGTCACGATCCCGATGCCGTTCTTCATCACAACCGTCGTGCCAAACGCCTTTGAGCGCGTTGTCATCATCTCGAGGATCCTCGTGGCGTCGGCACCCGACGCCAGCTTCGGCCGGCCGCGGTCCGCGCGCGAGGTCTTGTAGCCCAGCGTGATCGGGTGGAGCTGCAGTTCCACGAACTTGCTCCCCTCCCACTTGGTCGTGGCCAGCACGGAGTCCCAGAACTCGGGGTCGGCGGGAAAACTCCGCCGGTCCTTGTCATAGCGCGCGTCGAGGTACTCTGCCGGCTGCGCGGCGGCGTCCAGGGCGTATTGCTCGTAGCTGTCGGCGGGCATTCGCAACAGCGTTTCGTTCTGGAAGATGAAGTTCGACAGGCTGTAGAGAATCGGCTTGCCCTTGTAGATCTCGACGCCGCGCAGCACATGAGGACCGTGGCCCACGAAGACATCGGCCCCGGCGTCGATCACCGCGTGGGCGAACACGGGAATAAAGTCGGCCGGTAGCGACCGGTTGGCGCCGCTCTCGTGGCAATGTAGCGACACGATCACGATGTCGGCGAGCGCGGCGGCGCTCCGCACGACGCGAGCGATCTCGTCGACGTCCTGCTGGTTCGGTTCGGTGCGCTGGCCTGGCGTGTCGCCAGACACGTACCGCCGCCCGCCGAAGTTCAGCGTGTCACCCTCGGGCGGCGGCTGGCCTGACAGCTCCGAGGCGACGCGCTTCAGGTCAGCGAGCCGGTCCGGCGTCACGACGTACGTGGTTGTGAATCGCAACGGACTCAAGCCTGGCCTCGCAGGCATGTCGCCCCGGGTATTTCCTGCTCGTGATGAGGGCGTGAACGTCGAGGCGGCCGAGATCAGGGCAATGCGGGCGCGGGGCGTCTCCAGGAACTTCGCCTCGCGCGCTTCGGCCAGGCTGTTGCCGACGCCGGCCTCGACGAGCCCGGCCTCGCGCACGTAGCGACTCGTGATCTGCGAGCCGAGCGGGCCGAAGTCGCCGGCGTGGTTGTTGGCGCGCGACACGAGGTCGAAACCGGCCCACACCAATTCCTTGAGGATGGGCGGATCCGTCCGCATCCAGGTACCGCCGCTTTCGTGGGCCGGCGGCGCCTCGTAGTCGTGGAACAGCGTCTCGAGGTTGGTGAACGCAGCGTCCGCCCCGCGGACCAGATCCATCAGCCCGGTGAACTCGGGTTCAACGTAGGGCGACAGCCGCTGCATGATGATCGAATCGCCGGTCAGTGCCAGCGTGACCGATGTGGGCGTCTGGCCAGTGGTCGTCGCCTGACCGATCGCGACCGCGCCCAATAACGCCAAGCCGACCGCCACGCGCTTGATCATGGTGTCCTCCAGCGGTCGGAGTATACCTTGCCTCGTACACAGAAACGGGCCCGCCAGTCGGCGAGCCCGCTTGATCGAGGTTCGAGGCTGGACGGTTAATTCGCCAGCTTGATCGACTTGACGTTGATCGACTTGACGCCGTCCTTCTCGGTCACCTCGCCGGTGACGATCACCTTCTTGGCGACGAAATCCAGCAGCTTGGCGTTCTTGTTGGCGGCGTAGTCGCCGATCACGGTGTAGATGGCATCGGCGGTCAGCACGCCGACGGGCTCGCCGCGCTTGGCGCACGACATGGCGCACGCGGCGTGGGCCTCGCCCTTGCCGGCGTCCTTCTTGTCGGTCGCGCACGCAATATCCACGACCTCGCCCTTCACGGTCATGTCGGCGGCAAACACCGGCATCACCAGTGCCGCCACAAAGGCGGCGCCAGCGACCATCGAAATCACATTACGCATGTAGGGACTCCTTCAAACACGAGGGTTCAAACACGAGGGTTCAAACGAAGGTTCGAGGTTTCCGAACCTCCGTGATGGAACAACCGTGGTCGAACCTCGTGATTGAACCTCCGTGCGAACCAACTGCTGTCCAGTGTACCATTCCGCCGTGCTCCTCTCGCGCCGCAGCAAGGCGGCGATTGTCCTCTTGGTGCTGGCCGTGGGCGGCTGGCTGGCGCTCCCCTATCTCGACGCGATCAGCTTCATCGTTCGCGCCGCCGACCTGCCCGGCGCGCCGGCCACGGTGGCGGCGTGGCGGGCCGCCGCGGTCACGCGTGAGGCGGTCTTCGCGGTGCCGACGCGCACCGGCGACGTGCCGGCCCGCTTCTACCGTCCTTCCGGTGGGGCGCGCCGCACGGTGCTGTTGATGCCGGGGGTTCATCGCGACGGCATCGACGAGGCGCGGTTAATCGGGCTGGCCGAAGACCTCGCGGCGACCGGGTTCGGCGTGCTCACTATTGCCGCGCCCGACCTGCAGCAGTTCAAGATTACGCCGCAGGTCACCGACGTCATCGAAGACGCGGTCCTCTGGGCCAGCCAGCAGCCGCAGTACGCGCCCGACGGCAAGGTCGGCCTGCTGGGCATCAGCTTCTCTGGCGGCCTGTCGATCGTGGCCGCGGGCCGCGACTCGATTCGCGACAAGGTGGCGTTCGTGTTGTCGTTCGGCGGCCATGGTGACCTCGCGCGGGTGATGCACTACCTGTGCTCGGGCGAAGTCCTGGGCGATCTGGAACGGGCCAAGCAGAGTTCGGCGGTCGGTGGCGCCGCGCACGTCGGCGTGCATCCGCCGCACGATTACGGCGTCGCGGTCGTCCTGCTCAGCCTCGCGGACCGGGTAGTGCCGGCCGATCAGGTCGCCGCGCTCAGCCGCGGCATCGATGGTTTCCTGCTGGCTTCGTCGCTGGCCATGACCGACCAGGCCGCCGCGCGCAAGGTGTTCGACGAGATGACGGCCTACGCCGAGACCCTGCCTGAACCGTCGCGGACCTTGATGACGCACGTGAACAACCGCGCCGTCGACAAGCTGGGGCCGATCCTGCTGCCCGTGGCCGATGCGCTCAAGGACCACCCGGCCATGCCCGCGTTGTCGGCCGAGCGGGCGGCGCCGCCGCTGGCGCCGGTCCTGCTGCTGCACGGGGTCGACGACAACGTCATTCCGTCGATGGAAACCGTGCTGCTGGCGGAGTACTTGACAGGCAAGGTCGAGGTCACGGGCTTGTTGAGCGGCCTCATCACGCATGCCGAGGTGAACCGCACCCCCACCCTGACCGAAGTTTGGCGGCTCATGCGTTTCTGGCGGGAGATAATGAACCGGTGAGCAAAGACACGGGGCCCGGCGTCCGCCTTCAGAAGATCCTCTCGACCGCCGGCGTGGCGTCGCGCCGCGCGTCGGAGCAGATGATCCTCGAGGGCCGGGTCACGGTGAACGGCGACACCGTGCGCGCGCTCGGCACCAAGGCCGACCCGTCGAAGGACGCCATCAAGGTCGATGGCCGCCGCATCAAGCTCGATGTGAAAGACCGCTACCTCGTCCTCTACAAGCCGAAAGGCTATGTGACGACGCGCAGCGACCCCGAGGGCCGGCAGACGGTGATGGACCTGATTGGCGAAGGCGCCTACATCTACCCCGTCGGCCGCCTCGACTACGACTCCGAAGGCCTGCTGCTGATGATGACCGACGGCGACCTGGCCGCGCGTCTCACGCACCCCCGTCATGAAGTCGACAAGGTTTACGAAGTGATCGTGCTCGGCGTGCCCGACCCGAAAGCGATGGAGAAACTCCGTAAAGGCGTCTTCATCGACGGCCGCCGGACCTCGCCGGCCGACGTCCGCGCCGGCACCACGGTGACAGGCCACAAGCCGACCACGCTGCTCACCATCACGCTGCGTGAAGGCCGTAACCGCCAGATTCGGAAGATGTGCCGTGCCGTGGGCCTGCCGGTGCGCGACCTGCGCCGGGTCCAAATGGGGCCGATCGGCCTTGGCCGCCTCAAACCTGGACAGTGGCGCGATCTCACACCCGACGAAGTCAGGCGCCTCAAGGCCACGGTCTAGCGCTTAGAATCGGATGGAGCGCTCACCGAGCCAACCTCGACTGTGACACCCGTTCTCAACGGTTCCCCCTTTCGCCGCTACGCGGTGGCCGTAGCCGCCATCGCCCTCGCGGTGCTGTTGCGCGTGGCGCTCACGCCCCTCATCGGTCCGGCGTTCCCGCTCGCGACCATGTTCGCCGCGATCGCGTTCTCGGTCTGGTATGGAGGTTGGGGCCCGGCCCTGCTGACGTCGGTGTTGGGATTCCTGATTATCGACACGATCCTGATTCCCGGCACGATCCTGACGCGTGCGGCATTTCCGGAACTGGCCACCCTCATCGTCTACCTGGCGTCGTGCGCCTCGATCATCGTGCTCGGCGAGACCATGCGCTCCGCGCTGAGGCGGCTTGAATCCGGCCAGCACGATCTGTCGACCGCCAACCTCGCGCTCGAACACAAGGTCGAGGCGCAGTCGCTGCTTGCCGCCATCGTCGCATCGTCTGACGACGCCATTGTCAGCAAGACCCTCGAGGGCCGGATCACGTCGTGGAACAAGGGGGCCGAGCAGCTGTTTGGCTACAGCGCCGCCGAGGCGATCGGGCAATCGATCATGATGCTGGTGCCTGACGACCAGCGGGAGCAAGAGCTTGAGATCCTCGAGCGCATCCGCAGTGGCCAGCGGGTCGAGCAACTCGAGGTGGTGCGCGTGACCAAGTCAGGCGAACGGCGCGAGATCGCGGTGACCATCTCCCCCGTGCACGATCGCCACGGCCGAATCATCGGCGCCTCGAAGACCGCTCGTGATGTCACTGCGCGCAACGCCGCCGCGGTCCGCCTGCAGCACAGCGAGACGGCGCACCGCTTACTGGTCGATGTCCACGACGCGACCCGCGGCCTGAGCGATCCGGGTATGGTCATGCGCGAAATCGTGACTCGCGTCGGCCTGCACTTTGACGTCACGCGCTGCGCCTTTGGGGAAGTCGATCTGGAGTCGAACGTGATCGAGATCACGCGGGGCTACACCAACGGCGTGCCAACCGTGGCCGGCCGCTACCCGATCGAGGTGTTTGGCCCGCGGCTGGCGGGCGAGTTGAAGGCCGGGCGCACGGTGGCCATCGCCGACGTGTTCACGGACCCGCTCACCGACACGCCGGCCGCGCACCAGGCTTACGCGCAGATGCAGATTGCATCGGTGGTGTGCGTGCCGCTGCTGCGGCAACAGCGGCTCGTGGCGGTGATGGTGGTGGCTGATGGCCAGCCCAGGCCCTGGGCGCAACCCGATGCCGAACTGATTGAGCAGGTCGCCGAGCGCGCGCTGTTCGCGGTGGAAGGCGCACGCGCGGTGGCGCGGCTGCGCGAGAACCACGACGTGCTGGCCCTGGCGATGCAGGCCGGCAAGATGGGCGCATGGACCCGCGACCTGACCCTGAACACGGTGTGGTGGAGCCCCGAACTGGCGGCCATTTTCGGGCTGTCGCCGGCGGACCAGGACTACCAGCTGTCGCGACTGTTCGAACTGGTCTCGCCCGAGGACCGGGAGCGGCTGCCGGCGGTGATCGAGCAGGCCCTGAACGCGCGCCAGGACTACACGGTGGAGTTCCGCTTCAAGCACGCCGCAACCGGGGAATGGCGATGGATGGAAGCGCGCGGCAAGGCGACCTACGGCGCCAATGGCCGGCCGCAAATGCTGCACGGCCTCGGCATCGACATTACCGACCAGAAGCACTCCGTTGAGGCGCTACGCGAGGCCGACCGCCGCAAGGACGACTTCATCGCCACGCTGGCGCACGAACTGAGAAACCCGCTGGCGCCGATCAGCTCGGGGCTGCACATCCTGCGGGGGGCCCGCCACGATGCCACGATCGCGACGCAGGCGCGCGAGATCATGGAGCGGCAGGTGGCCCAAATGGTCAGGCTGGTCGACGACCTGCTCGACGTCGCGCGCATCACCACCGGGAAAGTCGAGATGCGGCCCGGGCCGATCGATCTCGCCAGCGCCATCACCGATGCCGTCGAAACGGCCATGCCGGTCGTCACGCGGGGCGGACAGCGGCTGCAGGTGACGCCGCCGGCCGCGCCGATCTACGTCAACGCCGATCGCACGCGACTGGCGCAGGTGTTTGCGAACCTGATCAACAACAGCGCCAAGTACAGCGAGCCGGGCCAACCGATCGACGTCAGCGTGGTGCGGGAGAATGACTGCGCCGTGGTCCGCGTGCGCGATGGCGGCGTCGGCATTCACCCGGAGATGCTGCCCCGGGTGTTCGACATGTTCCGCCAGGCCGATCGCACGGGCGGGCGCTCGCGCGGCGGCCTGGGCATTGGCCTGTTCATCGTCAAGCGCATCGTCGAGATGCACGGCGGCACCGTGGCAGTCGCCAGTGCCGGCCTGGGCCATGGGACCGAGTTCACGGTGCGGATTCCCGCCATGACCGTCAGCGAGGTCCGCTTGCCGGCCGAGGATTCAGGCGCAGGCGCCGAACGGCCGATCGGCCGCCGGATCCTGGTCGTCGACGACAATGCGGATGCCGCCGAGTCGCTGGCCGTGCTGCTCGCCATGAGCGGACACGAGACGCGCGTGGCGAACGACGGCGAGGCCGCCCTGGCCGCCGCGGCCGACTTTCGACCCGAGGTGGTCTTCCTGGACCTCGGCATGCCGACCCTCGACGGCCACGAAACGGCGCGGCGCATCCGCGCACAGCCGTGGGGCCGTGAAGTGGTGCTCGTCGCTCTCACCGGGTGGGGGCAAGCCGAGGACCGCCGGCGATCGAAGGAGGCCGGCTTCAACCATCACCTGGTCAAGCCGGCCGATCCCGCGCAGGTCTCGATGTTGCTCGCGGCGATCCAGGCACCAAGGGCGGCGACTTAGTCGCCAAGGGCGGCGACCTAGTCGCCAAGGGCGGCGACTCAGTCGCCTGGGCGGCGGCTGATGCTGCCCGACCCGGGACCCGGTTCGAGCAAGGCCTCCAACTCTCCAAACGCATCGACCGGTGTCGCCTTGACCGGCCGCGCCGTGCGTAAGCCCGACTTGGGACGAGACCGCGCCAGGGCGCGCTGCAGGGCGTACTCCTGCTCTCGAACCCGTGCTCGCAGGTGCCACAGCATCAACAGCAATCCCACCGCCAGCCACCCGCCCCACGCCGCAGCGAGGTCGGGCGGAACATCACGCATCATGTCGAGAAGTCTGCTCATGGTCAGGGCACCCAGGTGAAGGAGGACGCAGAGCCCAGCGAGTACTTGGTCAACAGCGACTCGAAGATTGGGGCGCGGACGCTCTCGCCCGCCATGGCGGCGCGCAACGCCTGGTCGATGTCGGCGCCGTCGTCCTGATCGAGCACCAGGATGATGACCAGGCGGCGTTGATCCGAGGTGTCCTCACCGTCGGTCGGCGAGTGATGGCCCACATTCAGCTTGCGCACCGGAATCGGGTTCCGCAACACCTGGCGAACCCAGACGGCACTCTTCTCGGCACGCAGCGCCGCCCGCCGCTCTTCCAGCTTCCGGCCGGCCGCGAACGACACGCCGGCCGGAATCTCCTCGGAACTCGCGCCGACGCAGATGATCTCGCTGGCGCTGTTGAGCACCGCCTTCATTGCATCGGTGAAGTGCGGTCGCGCCGAGCCGTGCTCCACGGCATCGAAGGAGTTCATGCGCCATCGGAACTCGTCGCTGAACAGGAGGATGCGGAATGAGGTGCGGCGGCCCTCATCGTCGGTCGCGTTGCGGACCGTAAAGTCCTGGGCGAGTTCCGGCGGCATCGGCAGCACCATCCACAGCGCGCGCACCTGGCCGCCCGTGGCGTTGACCATCCAGCCACCGGCCACAATCCACGCGACAATCGCGCCATAGCGTGCATACCTGACGACGGTAGTCCCCATGTCTTTGGGGAGTGTTGCAGGTTCGTTGCCAAGGCCGCACGGACGTAAATCGGGCGGTTGCGGTCGTGCCCGTCCAGACGAACCACCAAAACCGTCGGTGCGGTTGCAGAACTCGCTCGCGATCGCGGGCCGCTCGGCCGGAATTTGCCGGACCGCAGACCAGTGTTAAGGTTCCCCCCACATGCCCTCATCGCCCCCGCGGGCCGCGGCCACGCCCGAACGGCCTGGCGCCGTTGGCCGGGCCGCGCTTGCCCTGACCGCCTGGACCGAACGATGGATTCCGGACGCCTTCATCTTTGCCCTGGTGGCGACCGTGATCGTCGTGGTCGCGGCGCTCGCCTGGACCCCCGCCTCCGCGGCGCAGGTCGTCGATGCCTGGGGCACGGGATTCTGGGCTCTCATCCCGTTCACCATGCAGATGGCGCTGATCATCATCACCGGGCACGTGCTGGCCACGTCAGCACCGGTCGGCGCCGTGATTCGCGCGATCGCCGCCTGGC
This sequence comes from Acidobacteriota bacterium, assembly GCA_030697165.1. Lineage (NCBI taxonomy): Bacteria > Pseudomonadati > Acidobacteriota > Acidobacteriota bacterium. The sequence continues at coordinate 94,257 of JAUYQQ010000016.1, read as the reverse complement.
CGTCCACGCCGCGAGGCGCGGTCGCGCTGGTCACCTTCTTCGCGATGGTCAGTTCGTGGTTCAACTGGGGCTTCTCGCTGATCTTCAGCGCCGTGCTCGCCCGCGAAGTGGCCCGGCGGGTGCCGCGCGTCGACTATCGCGCGCTGGCCGCGGCCAGCTTCCTGGGCCTCGGCAGCATTTGGGCGCAGGGGCTGAGCGGTTCCGCCGCGCTGCAGATGGCGACGCCCGGTGCGCTGCAGCCGCAAATTCGCGACATCGTCGATGGCGGCATCCTGCCCGGCGGGCTGATTTCGTTCACCCACACCATTTTTCTGTGGCAAAGCCTGGTCTCGGTGCTGGTCGAGATCGTGGTCGTCACGCTGGTCATGTGGCTGGCGACGCCACCGGCCAATCGCGCCCGCACCGCGAGCGACCTGGGCATTGACCTCAACGACCGCGAGCCCCCGGCGCCCGATCCGCGCGGTATGACGCCCGGCGCGTGGCTCGAGCATTCGGCCATCTTGCCGATCTTTGTCGTCGCGCTCGGCGGCACCTACCTGGTGCGCTACTTCATGCGGGCACCCGATGCCATCAACGCCATCACCATCGATGTCGTCAACCTCACGTTCCTGCTGCTCGGCATCCTGCTGCACCGCACGCCGGCCAGGCTGATGCACGCCGTGCAGGCGGCCACGCCCGCCGTCTGGGGCGTGCTGTTGCAGTTCCCCTTCTATGCCGGCATTGCCGGCGTCATCACCGGCACGCACCTGAGCCAGCAGTTGGCGGCGCTGTTCGTCGGCATTTCGAACGCCACCACGTTTCCGGCGGTGGTGGCGATGTATTCGGCGGTGCTGGGCGTGTTCGTGCCCTCGGGCGGGTCCAAGTGGATCATCGAAGCGCCGTACGTCATGGCCGCAGCCCACGAACTGAAGGTGCACCTGGGGTGGGTCGTGGTCGCTTACGACCTCGGCGAGGCCCTCGCCAATCTGTTACAGCCATTCTGGATGTTGCCCATTCTCGGCATGCTCGGCCTGCGGGCGAGGGATGTGATGGGCTACACGTTCGTCGTGTTCCTGGCGCTGACGCCGGTGGTGGTGATACTGGTCACTCTGCTGGGCCTCACGCTCACTTACCCGCTGTAGGAAAGAGTTGAAAGTTGAACAGTTGAAAGTTGGTAGTTGAAGTTAGTAGTTTCAGTTTCAGTGCTGAACCATCCCCACTGAAACTGAAACTGAAACTGACACTGACACTAGAACTTTCAACTTCAACTTTCAACTACCAACTCGTCAACTGACAACTTACAGTTAACAGTTAATGGCGCAGCCTACCTACCCCGCCGCACATGCCGTCGCGGCTGCCGTCAACGCGCACTTCACGCGTCACATTGCCGCCGCCAGCGCCCAGCAGGGCGTGGCCCTGGCCGAGGTGCCGGGCCAGGATGCGATCGAGGCGCTGATCGACGCCGCCTTCTGGGCCAGTCTGCGGCGCGAGGAAGGCCAGACGCCGCGCATCTCGCTGGCGTTGTTACCGACCGATCAGGCGCGTCATCCGCTGGTATTTCACTCGCAGTTGCCGCTTGGGCCGGCCATGCTGGCCAAGGTCGCCCCGGCGGTCGAGCGGCCCGGCATTCACCTGGGCGTGTGGCGATCGGCCCACGGCTTTCACGTGTGGGGCACGACCCGCGACGTCCCGGCGTTCTGCCTGGTCGTCGAGGTCGTCGCCTCGGGCTTGTTGGTGGTGAAGCACCGCAGCGAGCCATTCGGCAAATTTGCGAACGTCGCGGTGCTCGAGGGCGATCAGATCAAGATTGTTGACGAGCGCGGCGGCAAGATTATCCCCGACTGCCCCCCCCTGCTCACGACGCTGATCGGCGCTGTTGACCGGCCGGTCGCGGCCGGGGTGACGGCGGTGCTCGTGCAACTGGCCGCCTCGATGCGGCAGCACGGCCGCGGCGGCGCGCTGCTCGTCGTCCCGGCCGATTCAAGCACCTGGCTCGAATCGGTGGTCACGCCTCTGCCCTACCTGCTCGACCCGCCGTTCTCGGAACTGGCGGGGTTGATGCGGGTCACGTCGCCCGACCCCGATGACCTGAAGCGGGCGGTCGACGCCATTGCCGGGCTCACCGCCGTTGACGGCGCCACGCTCATCACCGATCGCTACGAGGTCCTGGCCTTCGGCGCGAAGATCACGCGCCGCAAGAGCAGCACCCAGGTCGAGCACGTCAACGTCACCGAACCGGTCGAGGGCAGCACGCCGATTCGAACCACGCCGGCGCAATTGGGAGGGACGCGCCACCTGTCGGCGGCGCAGTTCGTGCACGATCAGCGCGACGCCACGGCGCTCGTGGCGTCCCAGGACGGCCGCTTCACGATCTTCAAGTGGTCACCGCACGAGCAACTCGTGCACGCGCATCGAGTCGACGCGCTGCTCTTGTAGAAGGCGGGTCTTCAGACGCGCCGGTTACTCGGGCTGATCGTCAGGAACGTCCCCTTCTTCGAGCGGCAACATCTCTTCCGGGATCGGGCGTTCCATCAACACCGCCGGGGCATCGAAGCCCAGCTGCTGCGCCATGTCCTCGATCTTCGGCAGATCGTTGAGGTCGTTCAGGCCGAAGCGAATCAGGAACTCCTTGGTGGTGCCATAGAGAAACGGCCGGCCGATCACATTCTTGCGGCCGACGATCTTGATCAGGTGGCGTTCGAGCAGCGTTGACAACACGCCCGAGGTATTGACGCTGCGAATCTCGCCAATCTCCGCCGCCGTCACCGGCTGCTTGTAGGCGATCACCGACAGCGTCTCGAGCGAGGCCGCCGACAGCTTGTTCGACGAGCGCTCGTGGAACAGGCGGCGGACCCATTCGTGGTACTCGGGTCGCGTGGTGATCTGGAAGCCGCCGGCCACTTCGGCCATGTGCAGGCCGCCGCGCTCGACGTAGTCGGCCTGCACCGCCTTGAGCGCCGCCTGCACGTCTTCTTTCGGCTCGTCGTTCAGCAGCCGGTTCAGCATGCGCGGCGTCAGCGGGTCTGGCGACGCGAAGACCAGCGCCTCGATCACCGCCTTGAGCTGCGACAGCTCCATGCGCGGCTTGGGGTCCTCGGCCGGCGCCTCGTCCACGGCCGTGGCCTCGAGCGGCGTCTCCTCGGCCGGCGCGTCGGCCGCCGCGGCCTCGTCGGCCGGAAGGTCGTTCGGGTTCTCGTCGCTCATTCCTTGTTGTCCTTCGGCGTCGGTGGCGGGTGGTGCAATTTGTACTCGTCTTCGGGGTCGTGACTCGGGTGTGGCGCGTCGGCCGGGCGCGCCCGCTTGTAGATGCGAATGGCGCCGACGCCGCCGGCCTGGAACACCCGGATCAGTTTCAACCGGATCATCTCGAGCATGGCGAGAAACGTCACGATCATGTCACCGCGGGTCGCGACATCGTCGAACAGGTCTTCGAAGCCGCAGGCCTCGGTCTCGGACAGCCGCTCCAACAACTGATCGATGCGCTTCTCGATCGGAACCTCTTCGCCCGGCAGCACCACCGGCGGCCGTTCGCGGGCGCGCTCGAGCACCTGCTTGAAAGCCGAGAGCAGCGTGAACAGGTCGACCTCGAACTCGGGCTCGTAGTCGTCGCCGGCAATCTCTTCGAGGCGCGAATCGGGCCGGCCCCACTGCGCGCTGCGCAGCGTTTCCTTGTCGTGCAGCAGCTCGGCCGCGGCCTTGAACTTCTGGTGCTCGAGCAGGCGCCGCACCAGCAGGTCGCGCGGATCCTCTTCCTCGCCCGGATCGCCGGCGGCGGTCTCGGGGCGTGGCAGCAGCATCTTGCTCTTGATGTGGATCAGCGTGGCCGCCATCACCAGGAAGTCGCTCGCGACATCCAGATTGAGTTCCTGCAGCAGGTTGAGGTACTCGAGGTACTGCTTCGTGATGACCGAGATCTGGATGTCATACACGTTCATCTGATTCTTCTTAATCAGATGCACCAGCAGGTCGAGCGGGCCCTCGAACGACTGCAGCTTGATTTGGATCGAGTCGAGCTGCGACTCGAAGACCTCTTCGGCCGCCGGGGCCGCCTCCGGATCGACCGGAGGAACGGGCGGAATCTCGGGATCGTCGGCCATTAGTACTTCAACTTCACGGCGTCACGCACGCGGTCCATGGTTGCCTGCGCCACCACCCGGGCCTTCTTCGAGCCGTCGATCAGCACGTCGCGAAGGTAGCCCGGCCTCGCCAGCGCCTGCGCGCGGCGCTCACGGATCGGATCGAGCATGGTGTTGATGGCCGCGGCCAGCTTGGTCTTGACCTCGACGTCGCCGACCTTGCCGGCGCGGTAGCGGTCCTTCAGGTCGTTGACCTCGTCCACGTTCGGGTTGAACGCGTCGTGGTACATGAACACCGGGTTGCCCTCGACGGTGCCGGGGATGTCGGCGCGCACGCGTTTCGGGTCGGTGTACATCTGCCGCACCTTGGCCTGCACGGTCTTGGCATCGTCCGACAGATCGATGGTGTTGTTGTAGCTCTTGCTCATCTTCCGGTTGTCGAGACCGGGCAGCCGCGGCGTCGGCGTCAGCAGCGCCTGCGGCTCGACCAGCGCAGACGAGGGGTAGAAGTTATTGAAGCGGCGCACCACCTCGCGCGTCAGCTCGATGTGGGGCACCTGGTCTTCGCCGACCGGCACCCAGTGCGCGTCGTAGACCACGATGTCGGCGGCCTGCAGCAGCGGATAGCCGAGAAAGCCAATGCTCGACAGGTCGCGCTCGCTCAACTGCTCCATCTGCTCCTTGTAGGTCGGCACCCGCTCGAGCCACGAGATCGGCGTGACCATCTGGAACAGGAGGTAGAGTTCGGCGTGCTCGGGCACGAGCGACTGGACGAAGAACGTGCTCTTCTCGGGGTCGAGGCCCGACCCGATCCAGTCGGCGGCGTTATCGAGGCCGTTGGCGACAATGTCGGACGTGTCGGCGTAGTTGGTCGTCAGCGCGTGCCAGTCGACGATGCAGTGGTACGAGTCGTACTTGGCCTGCAGCTCGACCCAGTTCTGGAGCGCGCCCACGAGGTGGCCGAGATGGAGTTTTCCGGTCGGGCGCATCCCCGACAACACACGTTGCTTCGTCACCGTACACCCAGGAGCGTGAGCAAGAAGTAGGCGACCGGCCCGAGCAGCGTGCCCAGGGCGCCGGTCAACATCAAAGCATACAGAATGATGAAGCCGTACGGCCGCATCTGTTCGATGATGCGGGCGCCCGCGTGGGGCAACACCCCCATCAGGACATTGCCGCCGTCGAGGGGCGGCACCGGCACCAGGTTGAACAGGGCCAGCAGGACGTTGATGATCACGAACCACTCCAGGAGCATCAACAGTGGCGTCATCACGGCGCGGCCGGCGATGTCGCCTGGGGCCGCACCCGGGATGATCGCCAGCAGCACGGCTCCGCCAATCGCCATCAGGATATTGCTGGCCGGCCCGGCGGCGGCGATCAGCGCGAAGTCGCGCTTGGGATGCTTCAGGAAACGGGTATCAACCGGCACCGGCTTGGCCCAGCCGATCAACGGCAGGCCCGTAAAGATGGCAATGGCCGGAAATAGCAGCGTCCCGATCGGGTCCACGTGGACCGCCGGGTTCAGCGACAGCCGGCCGAGCTGCTCAGCGGTGCGGTCCCCCAGTCGAAACGCGGCCCAGGCGTGCGCCGCCTCGTGTACCGACAGCGAGGCGATCAGCACGGCGAGTTGGATGAGGACTTGGGTGAAATCGATGCCGGCCAGAACTCAAAAGGTTATCACACGGAGGCGCCCGTCCGGGCGGCCAGGCGCCTGATCGTGTCCAGTAGATGGGCCGCATCCTCGAACCGGGTCCGGAAGTTGACAATGCAGGCGCGCAGGGCAAACGCGTCGCCGATCTGGGCGTTCGACAGGTACGAATCACCGTCGCGCTGGACCTCGACCATCAGCGCGCGATTGACGGTGTTGATGGCGGCCGTGTGGTCGCCGGCGCCCCGCATCGACGAGGGCACGTAGCGAAAGCACACGATGCTCAGCGGGACCGGCGCGAGGCGTTCGAAGTCGTCGCTCGCGTCGATCAGCTCGGCGAGGTGCTGGGCCACCGCGATGTTGTTGTCAATGGCCGCGCGAATGGCGTGGGCGCCGTGAATCTTCAGGATGAACCAGATCTTGAGGGCGCGAAACCGGCGCGTCAGTTCCGGACCGTGATCCCAGAACGCGAACTCCGACATGTCGCCGTCGGCGATCACGTCGATGTAGGCGGCGCCTTGTGCGAAGGCCTGCTGCAGGCGCTGGCCATCCTTCACCAACAGGCAGCCGACGTCCACCGGCGCGAACAGCCACTTGTGCGGATCGAGCGACAGCGAGTCGGCGCGGCCGAGCGCCGCCAACGCCCTGCCAGCGCGAGGCGCGCCGGCCGCCAGGCCGCCGTACGACCCGTCGACATGCAGCCACACCCCAGTGCGCACACAAACGTCGGCAATCGCATCCAGCGGATCGATCGCGCCGGTGTTCACATCGCCGGCATTGGCGACGACGCAGACGAGGTGGCAGCCGGCGGCGCGGTCGGCGCGGATTCGTGACTCGAGTGCCGCCGCGTCCATGCGGAACTCGGCATCCACCGCGATCGGCACAATCGCGTCGCGTCCCAGCCCCAGCATGGCGGCGGCCTTCGGCGTCGACATGTGCGTCATCGCCGAGGTGTAGATGCGCGGCGGTCCAGGCAGCGCCGCCACGCCCTGCTGGTTGATGTCGATGGTGGTGCTGGCGCGCAGCGCCACGGCAAGACCAGCAAAGTTCGCGAACGATCCGCCACTCAGCAATAAGCCAGTACCCTCAGGATCGAAGCCCACCATGGCCTTGAGCCAGTCAATGACCAGGTGCTCCACAGTCGTGGCCGACGGCGCCGACCGCCACGACGTGACGTTCTGGTTGAGGGCCGAGGCCAGGAAGTCGGCCGCGACACCGGCAAAGCTCCCTGACGACTGGACGTAGCCGAACATCCTTGGGTGGCCGTTCTTGCGGCCAAGGACGGCGAGCGCGTCGAATTGATCCATCACGTCGCCGATCGGCTGCCCCGCTTCGGGCAGCGGCTCGTCGGTCGCGGCCAGCAGCTCGCGGGCGGTCACGGCCGGATAGATGGGCGTGTCGGCGGTGGTCTCGAAGTAGTCGAGCGCCCAGGCCAGCGCGGCGCGGCCCAGTGCTTCGCGCTCGGCGGCACTCAGCTCGAGCCCGGGATGGTCTGGTGGTTGATCGGCAGTCGCCACCGGACCATTATCGCGCGGCGCTGAGCGTCACGTGGTCCAGTCCCGCGACGCGATCGAAATCCCGATCGAACGTCAGCAGCGTCCCGCCACAATCAATCACGACGGCGGCGATCCAGATGTCGTTGACCGGGATCGGTGTGCCCGCGCGGCGAAGCCCGGCGAAGACCCGGCCGTACTGCCGGGCGACGGCGGCCGTCACCGGCAGCAGGTCGACGAATGGCTCCTCGAGGAAGTCCTCGAGCGCGCGGCGGTTTTCGCGCGCGCGACTGCCCCACTCGAACGCCGCCTCCAACTCCCCAAGCACCGTCACCGGAATCAGCACGCGCTCAGCGCGGGCCAGCGCGTCCAACACTTGCGCGTGTCCGCCGCGAAAGTGTGAGTAGGCCGAAGTATCGAGGACGAGGCGATCAACGCCAGAGGTCGGCATCGATGACTCGTTGAGGTCCCAGGGCGGCGTCGAAGGCCGCCACGTCTTCGGCGGTCCACGTCGCATAACGCTCGAGGCGCGCGCGCCGGGCGTCGACCCCGACCGTCTCCGTGAGGATGTGGACGACGGTCGAGTTCAGGCTTTCATCGCGTTCCCGACTCATCCGCTCGAGCCGCCGTGCGACGTCGTCCGGGACGTTTCTGATGGTGAGTTGGCGAGGCATGCAGGCATGATATCACGGTCACGCCTGCATGCCTGCGAAAGAGTCCGGTTTCCCGGTAACGAGCGGGTGCCCGTGAGCGCGGTTAAGGGTTCGCCGCGAAGTAGGCGATCACCGCCTCGGCCGTCTTGGCGTCGACGACACTCGCCAGTTCTTCACGGGTGGCCCGGCGCACACCGGCCAGGCTGCCGAATGTGGTCAGCAGCGTCTTGCGCCGCCGCACGCCGATGCCGGGAATGCCATCCAATTCGGACCGCAGATCCCGCTTCGTGCGCGACTGGCGATGGAACGTGATGGCGAACCGGTGCGCCTCGTCGCGGATGCGCTGCAGCAGGTGCAAGGCCGCGCCATGGGTATCGAGGGCCAGCGGCTCCAGGCTGTCGCGCGTGAAGACCAGTTCCTCTTTCTTCGCCAGGCCAATGGCCACCAGGTTCGAGAGCCCCACCGTCTCGAGCGCGGCATAAGCAGCATTCACCTGGCCCTTGCCGCCGTCGATCACGATCAGGTCCGGGAACGGCCCGCCGTTCTCCAGCACGCGCGCGTAACGCCGCCGCACGACCTGCTCCATCGCGGCGAAATCGTCCAGAAATCTGTCGGGAGTCGGGAGTCGGGAACCGGGAGTCGTAACCGCATCTGTCCCGACCGACTCAGGTCCCTTCCCGACCGACTCCCGCCGACTCCCGACTCCCGACTCGCGACTCCCGATCTTGAACTTTCGGTACTCCCCCGGCTTCATGCGCCCCTCTTCACACACCACCATCGACGCGACGGTGTCGCTGCCCTGGATCGTGGAGATGTCGAAGCAGTCGATGCGCCGCGGCAGCTTGGGCAGGCGCAGCGCCGCCTGCAGCACCTCCAGCGCCTCGTAGTTGGCCGTGGCGTTGCCGTCAAAGCGGGTGCGATAGGCCAGCGCCGCGTTGCGCATGGCCAGCTCCAGCAGCCCCTTCTTGTCGCCGCGCTGGGGCATCACGATCCGCACCTTGCGGCCGGCCTGCTGGGCCAGCCAGTCCTCGAGCACGTCCTGCTCGGCGACCGGCACCGGCGTGTGAATCTCGGGCGGCGGCGCCTGGTCGCCGTAAAACTGCTGGATCGCCGCCTCGATCACGGCGCTCTCGGTCTCGCCGCCTTCCTGTGCGTCGGTCACGAACTCGACGCGTTCGATCACGCGACCGCCACGCACCAGGAACACCTGGACCACGGCGCCTTTCGCGCCGAGCTTCACGCCGAACACGTCGCGGTCGCCCAGCTTCGCCGACGCCATCTTCTGCTGCCGCTCCTGCAGCGTCTGGACGGTGCGCATGGCATCCCGAAGGTGGGCCGCCTCTTCAAACCGCTCGCCGGCCGCCGCCTCGGCCATGCGCGCGCGCAACTGCTCGGCCAACTCCTCATTGCGGCCCTCCAGAAACAGGCGCGTGTCGGCGACCGCCACGGTGTACTGCTCTGGCGAACAAATCGCCGCCACGCACGGCGCAAGGCAGCGCTTGATGTCGTACTCGAGGCAGGGCCGGTGCCGCTGGCCGGTAATGACCTCGTTGCACGAGCGGATGCCGAAGATCTTGTGCGTCAACGACATGGTCCGGCGGGCGAACTTGGCCGGCAGGAACGGCCCGGCATAAACGTTGCCGTCGCGCTCGACCGAGCGCGCCACCAGCACCCGCGGGAACGCCTCGGTGGTGGTCAGTTGCAGGTAGGGGTAGTTCTTGTCGTCGCGCAGCAGGATGTTGAACTTGGGCGACCGCTGCTTGATCAGGTTGTTCTCGAGCGCCAGGGCCTCGACCACCGAGTCGGTGACGATCACCTCCAGGCTGGCGACCTCGTCCAGCAGGGCGTTGGTCTTGGGATTGCTGCCGTAGGCGCCGAGGTACGAGCGGGTCCGGTCGCGCAGGGCCCGCGCCTTGCCGACATAGATGGTTTCGCCCTGGGCGTTGTAGTACAGGTAGACGCCCGGCTGCTCCGGGAGGCGGCTAATCTGTTCCTTGAGATCGTGGATAGGCATCGGGTACGCTTAACCCACCTTCCATTATGACCTTCACAGGCGCGATCGGCGCCGTTGGCATGTTTCCCCTGCGGGCCATCATCGCGGCCTCCGTGGCCCTCGGCATCCACCCCAACGTCCTGACCCTGATCGGCGTGCTGATCAACGTGGTGGCGGCCTGGGCGCTGGCGGTCGACCAGTTCGTGCTGGCCGGGGTGATCATGATTGTCGCCAACATCTTCGACTTCATCGATGGCAAGGTCGCCCACATTACCGGCAAGCAGTCGGAATTTGGCGCGTTCTGGGACTCGACGCTCGATCGCTTTTCAGACCTGGCGCTGTTCACCGGCCTGATCTGGCTGTATGCCGAGCACGGCCGCAACGGCTACGTGCTCATCGCTACCCTGGCGCTGATCTTCTCGATCATGACCAGCTACGCCCGGGCTCGCGCCGAATCGCTAATCCAGAAATGCAAGGTCGGCTTCATGGAGCGGCCCGAGCGCATTGTCCTGTTCATGATCGGCGCCTTCACCGACCGGATGGCGGGCGTGCTGTGGGTGATCCTGGTGCTGTCGATCATCACGGTCAGCAACCGGATTCACTACACCTACCTGGCGCTCAACAAGAAGCCCATGCCGGCCGGCGTGTTCGCGCGCTTCTTCTTCTGGCGCGACGATCGCGCGACGCTCCCCTACGACATCTGGGTGATCGCCATCCTCGCCTTCGTGTGGCTGGTGCCGCCCGACTGGATCAGCGACCCCACGGCCAGCGGCATGGGACTGCTGGGGTACTTCATCAAATAGTTGAAAGTTGAGAAGTTGAAAGTTGGTAGTTTTAGTTGAAAGTTGCAGTGTCAGTGTTCAAGTGCTGGAACCAGCACTGCAGCGAAACTGAAACTTCCAACTTCAACTACCAACTACCAGCTCGTCAACTTTCAACTATCAGGTCTCGATAAAACACCGTCGTGCTGCAGAACCCGCCTTGCGGCCACAACGCATAACGCGGGATCGCGCCAACCCGCTCCCATCCCAACTTTACATAGAGCCGTTCGGCATCGCTGCCGGTGACGGTGTCGAGCACCAGCAGCGACTTGCCGCACTCGCGCGCGGTCGCTTCGGCGGCGCGGACCAGTGCTGCTCCCAGCCCCTGCTTGCGGGCGCGCCGCGACACCAGCATCTTCGCCAGGTCGCCGCGATGCGGCTGGTTCTCGGGCAGGTCGAAGATCAACTGCACGGTGCCGCAGATCCCCGCGGCGTCTTCGGCCACGATCAGGGCACGGTGGCCGGCCGAGACACCGCGAGCCACGCCGCGCCAGAACGCCACCGCCCGCTCGCGCGACAACGGCAGCATGAAGCTGACCGACGCGCCGCCCTCGACACAGTCGATCAGTACCTCCGCCAGCGCTTCGATTTGCGCGTCGTCCACGCCGAGCAGCCGCCGAATGGTGAACCCCGGGGATGCCATACGGAAAAAGGCCGCCCTTAGGCGGCCTTCCTCTTCGACTTCTTCGTGGGCTTGTGACTGCCCCACACTGCCTTACGGGCCATCGATCCTCCTAGGATGCCTTGCGTTTCCGGGCGGCACTCTTGGCCGCCGACTTGATGTTGGTAACCTTCTTCACCTCGGCCGGATCGGCCTTGGCGGTCTTCTTCTTGCCGCTGCTCACCTGGTCGAGGCTCTTGCGCAGGGCCTCCATCAGGTCCACCACCTTCGGCGGCGCGCTCTCTTCGGGTGCCACGAACTCCTCGCCCGCGATCTTGGCGTCGATGATGGCGCGCAGGCCTTCCTGGTACTCGTCCTTGTAGTCCGACAGGTTGAGGTCGCCTTCGATGCTCTCGATCACCTGGCGCGCCAGCTTCATCTCGGCGGGGTTGACCTTGCCGCGCACCTCGCGCAGTTCGTCGATCTGATCGATGGTCCGGATCTCGGCGGCGTGATGCAGCGTGTACATCACCATGCCCTGCTTGTGCGGCTTCACCGCCACCAGGTACTCGCGGCCGTGAATGGCGACCTTGCCGATGCCGGCCTTGCCCTGCATGCCTTCGCGCATCACCGAGTAGGCGTCGGCGGCCATCGGTCCCTCGGGCGCGAGGTAGTACGCCTTGTCGACATACATCGGGTCGATCGCGTCCGCATCGGTGAACTGCATCAGGTTGATGATCTTGCTCGACTCGGTCTTCACCTTGGCGATGTCTTCCTCGTCCATCACCACCCAGCGGCCCTTCTCGAACTCGTAGCCCTTCACCAGCTCAGCCTGCGTAATCTCGCGTTCGCACTTCGGGCACCACTTCTTCTGCTGAATCTTGGTCTGGCATTCGGCATGAAGCTGGTTGAACGAAATGGTCGCGCTCGACTCGGTGGCTGGATAGACCCGGACCGGAATGGTCACGAGGCTGACCTTGATGTAACCCTTCCAGGTAGGACGTGCGGCCATGGTTATCTCCTCTTATCGGCCTGATGCTGCGTCCATGTAGCCTCCGCCTTCAGGCGGAGATTTCCACGTCGCCCAAGCGCGGCTCTTGCACGCAACTACGCGGATTCGCGCGTGTCGCGGGTGCCCAGGTGAAGCCCCGGCCCCTCGTCGAACTCGATTGTATGACGGCCAATCTCTTCGCGCAGCAGGCGCCGCACTTCGCCCAGATGAGGTCCGGGAACCGCCAACCGCCGAGCCAGGGTCTTCTGCCGGGACGCCAGCACCAGCGTGTCCTGCCCTCGCCAGGTCAGCCCGCCAATTTCGCGGTACGACATGTAACCGCTGTCGGTCCACACGCCGTCGCGATACAGCCCGCGCCGGATCCGCACCGACAACGGCAGCAGGTAGCCGTAGTAGGTGAACATCATCGTCAAGCCGAACAGCGACGCGAAGCCGCGCGGCATGCGATACGCCGTGACTAGCAGGATCACGCCGAGCATGACCCCAATGGCGAGGTTGATTGCAAAGAACGGCGGCTTGGGTGCGGGCCACACCAGCACCGCCTCGCGGCGCAGGCGCCACCACGACTGCAGTTGCCAGCCAACCCGAGCATTAACGATGACGAACAGCACGCCGAGGGCGACGAGGACCTGCCGCAACGTGCCGGCAAGCTCCTCGGCGCTCATCGCGCCTCGGCCTTCGTGGCGGGCTCCCCGGCCCGGGCCTTCGCCTCGTCCGCCCGCGAGAGCGTAGGGTCGAAGCACTGGCGGCACCGCGCCTCGTAGATGTTCTGCGCGCCGAGCAGCACGCGGTCTTCGCTGTGGATCAGGCGCTGCGTGTGGTTGGCGGGATTGCCGCACACCATGCAAATGGCGCGGGTCTTGGTGATGAACTCGGCAATGGCCAGCAGCTGCGGCATGGGCTCGAACGGCTTTCCCAGGTAATCCTGATCGAGCCCGGCAATCACCACGCGGATGCCGCGCGACGCGAGCTCCGTGGCCACCGCCGGCAGGCCCGCGTCGAAGAATTGCCCTTCATCGATCCCGACGACTTCGGTGTCGGGCTTGATCTGCGACAGCAAATCCGCCGAGTTGCGCGCGTTCTCGGACGCAATGCGCAGCTCGCTGTGCGAGACGATGTGGTCGTCGGAGTACCGGGTGTCGACCGCGGGCTTGAAAATCTGCACCCGCTGCCTGGCAATTTCGGCGCGGCGCAGCCGGCGGATCAGCTCTTCGCTCTTGCCGCTGAACATGCTGCCGACGACGACTTCGATCCAACCTGTGGAAGGGGTCCGGACTACGTCCATGAGGTGATTATATGGGCCGCGCGCTGCTTTCTGCGCGCGCGGTGGGGCTCGGCCCTTCGGGCCTTCGTCGGGCTCGGCCGTCGGTCCTCGTGGGGCCCCACGAAGCGAAGCGAGCCCTACGACGGGCCGAAGCCCCGAGCCGCAGGAGGGCGCGAAGCGACCGACCCTACGCCCTCGTCTGGTACTCGCCGGTTTCGGTGTTGATCCGAATCACGTCGCCCTCGCCGATGAACGGCGGGACCTGGATGACAACGCCGGTCTCGAGCGTGGCGGGCTTGGTCTGGTTGGTAGCGGTCGCGCCCTTGATCGCGGGCATGGTCTGAATGACCTTCAGGTCCACGGTCTGCGGCAACTCGATGCCGATGGGGTTCTCGCCGTAGAACTCCACCTCGATGCTCATCTCGGGCTTCAGGAAGCCCACCGAATCGCCCAGCAGTTCGGCCGTCAGCTGGACCTGATCGTAGGTGACCGTGTCCATGAAATGGTACCCCTGGTTGTCGTTATAGAGGTACTGCATGGCCTTCTGCTCGAGCGACACGCGCTCGACGATGTCTTCCGAGCGCAGCTTCTCTTCGGCCATCGAGCCGGTCTGGATGTTGCGCATCTTGACGCGCACGAAGCCGCGGAGGTTGCCGGGGGTGACATGCTGCCGATCGAAAATCCGGTAGAGCTTGTTGTCGATCTTGACGATCATGCCCTTGCGGAGCTGGGTCGCGAGAAGGTTGTCTGCCATAAAGCCTTTGTATTCAGTTAGTAGAACCTTGCGAGCTTAACATAGGGACCACCGCTCCGGCCAGTCCGACTGACCGTGCTACGATGCCAGACATCGTGGCGTTTGCACGCTGGGACCCGTTCCGCGATCTGCTCACCATCCAGCATCGGCTCGAGCGCCTGTCGACCGGGGCTCAGGGCTGGACCCCCGCCATGGACCTGTGCGAAACCGCCGAGGCCTTCGTGTTGACGGCCGAATTGCCAGGCGTGACCCGTGAACAGGTGCGCATCGATATCCGCGACGGCAAGTTGACGCTGCAGGGCCGGCGCGACGCGCGCGTGTCGTGCGAGCAATACCACCAGGTGGAACGGGGGCACGGCGAGTTCTGCCGCAGCGTGGTCCTCCCCCAGGCCGTCGATACCGCCAACATCGCCGCTGAGATGCGCGACGGCGTCCTCACCATTACCGTGCCGAAGGCGCCCGACTCCGGGCCGCGGCGCGTGCAGGTTTCATGATCAAACGGTTCTCGCTACTGGCGTTGGTGTTGTCGGCCGGAGTCGTGGCCGGGATCGTGCTGTCGGGCACGACCGATGACCGCGATGCCGTGCTCGCCCTGCCGGGCACGACCACGGTCGCCGAACAGCCGGCCCCTGCCCCTGCGCTGCCTGCCGCCAGCGGGCTGGGCGGCGCTCCCGACTTCACCCGCGTCGCCGCGCAGACGGTCAAGGCCGTCACCAATATCTCGGCGATCCAGATCGGCCGCCGCCGCCAGGCCTCGCCGTTTTCGAACGACCCGTTCTTCCAGTACTTCTTCGGCGACCAGGGCGAGATGTTCGGGCAACCGCGGGCTCAATCGAGCCTGGGCTCCGGCGTGGTCATCTCCGCCGACGGCTACGTCGTGACTAACCACCACGTGATCGGCGAAGGCGACACGGAAGTCACGGTCACCGTGGGCGAACACCGCGACGTGCGGGCCAAGGTGGTCGGCGTGGATTCGTGGACCGACCTGGCCCTGCTCAAGATCGACGTCACCGCCCTGCCGGTAATCCCCTACGGCGATTCGTCGAAGCTGAAGGTCGCCGAATGGGTGATGGCGGTAGGCAGCCCGTTCTCACTCAGCCAGACCGTGACGCTCGGCATCGTGAGCGCGCTCGGCCGCGCCAACGTCGGCATCACCCAGTATGAGGACTTCATCCAGACCGACGCCGCCATCAACCCGGGCAACTCGGGCGGCGCGCTGATCAACAGCCGGGCCGAGCTGGTCGGCATCAACACCGCGATCTTTTCGCAAAGCGGCGGTTACCAGGGCATTGGCTTCGCCGTGCCGAGCAACCTCGTGCGACGGGTCGCCGGCGACCTGATGAAGTTTGGCCGCGTCCGCCGCGGCTCGATCGGCTATGTCGAGGTCATGCCGCTCACCTCGCGGCTGGCCGACGAGTTGCGCGCGCCGAGAACCGACGGCATCGTGGTGAACCAGATGGCCCGCGCCTCGGCGGCCTACAAGGCCGGCCTCCTCCCCGGCGACATCATCGTGTCGTTCAATGGCCAGGTGATTGGCGACCCCTCGCAGTTCGTGCGGCTGATCGCCGACAGCGCGATTGGATCGACGGTGCGGATTGAGGTGCTTCGCGAAGGTGAGCGCACGACGCTGCGTATCCCGATCGAGGCGCAGCAGGAACGCCCGGCCAGGCGCCGATAGGCAATGCAGTCCGCCACCGACACGGTCACCAACCTGCCGACTAATTCGCTCGAGGTCACGCTGGCCGTGGCGATGACGGCGCTGGCCGCGCTGGCGATGGCGCTGTTTGTGGGGGCGCTCGTGCGCCGCGGACTGCGCCGGGTCGAAGGCGAGCGCATTCACACCGCCAGCATTACCGATGCGACCGTGCGCGCGATGCGCCGCGTCACGTTTGTGCTGGCATTCCTGCTGCTGTTGTTCCCGGCCCTCGACCTCGCCGGTGTCGAGCAAAGCGCCGGCTGGCATGCCGCGGACGTGACCAGCTGGGCGACCCAAAACGGCGTGCGTATCCTCTTGCTCGTGCTGCTGGCCTTTGCGGCCAACCGCTTCGCGGCGTCGGTGATTCGGCGCGCCGAACACGAGATGGTCGTCGACAACGACCCGCGGGCACTGGAGCGGCGCAAGCGGGCCCAGACCCTGGGCGCCACCTTTCAACGATTCCTGTCGATCCTGATTTGGCTGGTCGCCTCACTGATGGTGCTGCGCGAGCTGGATGTCGACATCACGCCCGTACTGACCGGCGCCGGGATCATCGGACTGGCCATTGGCTTCGGCGCGCAATCGCTGGTCAGGGACATCATCTCCGGCGTCTTCCTGATCGCCGAGAACCAGATCCGGATCGGCGACGTGGCGTTGATCAACGGGACGGGCGGGATGGTGGAAGAGATCAATCTCCGGACGGTGGTCCTGCGCGACTTCGAAGGGGTCGTCCACACCATTACCAACGGCGAGATTCGTACCCTCGCGAACCGCACGAAGGACTTCTCCTGCTATGTCATCGACATCGGCGTCGATTACAACGACGACACCGACCGCATCGTCGAGGTGGTCCGCGAGACCGGCGCGGCGT
This sequence comes from Acidobacteriota bacterium, assembly GCA_030697165.1. Lineage (NCBI taxonomy): Bacteria > Pseudomonadati > Acidobacteriota > Acidobacteriota bacterium. Next base: position 77,396 of record JAUYQQ010000016.1, on the reverse strand, counting down.
TGATGGCTGATCCGGCGTACGGGCCCAGCATGCTGGAACCGGTCGAGGTGGTGGGCCTCGACTCCTTCAACGCGTCGGATGTCACCCTGCGCTTCCGGATCAAGACCGTACCGCTCAAGCAGTGGGAGGTCGGCCGCGAGATGCGTCGCCGGATCAAGAAGGCGTTCGACGCCGCGGGGATTCGCATTCCGTTCCCGCAGATGGACGTCACCGTCAAGCAACCGCCGGCGCCACCCTCCGAATCGCGTTGATCATCCGCGGACGGGCCGGCCCGACACCGAGCGGTGGCCGGCCACGCTGGCGCGCCACGGGCGGTCGGTGCCGACGCGAATGCCGATGCGGCTGTCCCACACCACCAACGGGGCCGGCAACCCTTCGTCGCGTATCGTCAGCGGCTGGCGCGTGAGCGGCCGCAGGTTGTCGGCCAGCGTGATGCCCATCGCCCGCGTGAGGTTGCCCGGGCCCCGGCAGAGTTCGTGGTCAGGCACTGGCGTCTTGCCCTTGCGCCACGGCGCCTGGGCGCGGCGGCGGCGCATCAGCGGCAATCCTTCGAGCGGTTCCAGCGCGCGAATCAGCACCGCGGCGGGATGCCCGTCGGCCCCGGTCACCGCGTTCACCATGTCGTGCAGACCGTAGTTGAGATACACGTAGGCGCGGCCCGGCGGGCCGTACAGCGGCGCGTTGCGAGCAGTGCGACCGGCGGCGGCATGACAGGCCGGATCGTCCTCGCCAATGTAGGCTTCGGCTTCAACGATGACGCCCGAGGTCAGACCGGCCTCGGACGTGTAGACCAGGACCTTGCCCAGCAGGTCGCCCGCGACGTCGAGTGTCGGACGGTCGTAGAAGCTGACCGGCAGGATCACGGGACCGGCGCGCCCAGCTCTTCCAGGTAGCCGCGCGCCTGCGGCCGCAGGCGCTTGTTCGCGGCGGCTTCCCGAATCGCGCCGATGGAGCCGTCGTTGAGGAGGCGTTCGCGAGCGAACCACACCGCCAGCGCAGTGGGGTCATTGCCTTCCGCAAATCGGTCACCGATCAGGAGCTTCACTAACGCCACGCTCGACGGGTCGCCAATGCGGGCCAGCGCTTCGAGCGCGCCGCCGGCCAGCGCGCGCTTCCCGCTCTCGCGATAGAAGTGATACCGCTCGGTCAGCGCCGCCACGGCGCTGGTCTCGCGGAGCGATCCCAGGGCGTCCATCGCGGCGAGTTGCTCCCACTCGTCGGACCGGTTCAGCAGCACGTACAAGCCGTCGACCAGCCCGGGCGGCACTCGCGGGCGGACCCCGCCCGACTCGAACGACGCCGCGAGCACGCGACCGGCCACGCGGGCACCGGCAATGCGCGTGCGACGATCGTCGGCGACAACCATCTGCCGCAAGGCCTGCGCGACGACGGCCAGCTCCTCGGGCGCGGCACCGCGCGCCGAGCGGCCGGCGAGAATGCCGAAGGCATAGGCCGCCGCCACCCGGTCGCGGCCGGTCGCCACTTCGAGCATGCCCACCGGCGTGGCGAACGAGCCGGGCGTCAACGGCGCCGTCGGCGCGACCCCGGCGTCGAAGGCCGCCTCCAGATCCTTGCCGGGCACCTCAATGCCGTACAGTTCCATCACCTCGAGGAGGACCCGCTGGGCCTCTGCCGGCTGGGCCAGGGCGGCGAACACGGCGAACATCATCAACGTGCGAGAAATCAGCGTCATCTGGCCACCGTGAGAAGCACCTTGTTCGAGGACAACACTTGCTTGAGATAGCGGCCGGTGTGCGATTCCTTCACGTGCGCCACTTGTTCAGGGGTCGCCATCGCCATCACGCGGCCGCCGCTCTCGCCGCCTTCCGGGCCGAGGTCGATAATCCAGTCGGCGACCTTGATCACGTCGAGGTTGTGCTCGATCACGACCAGAGTGTGGCCGGCCTCCAGCAGCTTGCGGAAGGCCGCCAGCAGCTTGGCGATGTCGTCGAAGTGGAGCCCGGTCGTCGGCTCGTCGAGGATGTAGAGGAGCCGTTCGCCGGTGTGCGATGACAAGTGCGCGGCAATCTTGATGCGCTGCGCCTCGCCACCCGACAGGGTGGTCGCCGGCTGCCCCAGGCGCAGGTATCCGAGCCCGATCTCGTCCAACACCTGCATGCGCCGCAGCACCTTCGGCGTGTTGGCAAAAAACGTCAGCGCTTCGCGCACCGTCAAGTCGAGCACCTGGATGATGCTCTTGCCGCGGTACTTGACCTCGAGCACCTGCGTCTTGAACCGCCGGCCGTCACACTGCTCACAGGGCACGAACACGTCGGCCAGGAACTGCATTTCGACGCGCACCTCGCCCTCGCCCTGGCACGCCTCGCACCGGCCGCCCGGCACGTTAAACGAGAAGTGGCTCGGCGTGAGGCCGCGCGACTTGGCGTCCTTGGTCGACGCGAACAACTCGCGGATCGGGTCGAAGGCCTTCAGGTAGGTCACCGGGTTCGATCGCGGCGTGCGGCCAATCGGCGTCTGGTCCACCAGCACGACGTCGCTGACGTACTCGTGCCCCTCGAGCCGGGTGTGGGCGCCGACCTTGCGGTCCCAGTCGCCCTTGGCGCGCTTGAGGGCGGCATAGAGCACGTCGTGCACGAGCGTCGACTTGCCGGAGCCGCTGACACCGGTGACACAGGTCAACGTGTTGGTCGGGATCTCGATGTCGACGCCCTTGAGATTGTGCTCGGTCGCGCCGAGCAACTTGAGGCGCTGCGGCCCGCCCTTGCGCCGTGTCTGTGGCACCGGGATGCTGAGCTCGCCGCGCAAGTACTTCGCCGTGAGCGATCGCGGCTCGTTCACCAGCTGCTCGAGCGTCCCCGTGAACACGACCCGGCCGCCATGCTCGCCCGCGCCCAGTCCCATGTCCACGATGTAGTCGGCGACGCCGATCATGTCGGCGTCGTGCTCGACAACGATCACGGTGTTGCCCTGGTCGCGCAACTGCCGCAGGATGTCGATCAGCCGCTGGTTGTCGCGCGTGTGCAACCCGATCGACGGCTCGTCCAGCACATACAGGGTGCCGACCAGCGCCGACCCCAGCGAGGTCGCCAGGTTGATGCGCTGCGCCTCGCCCCCAGACAAGGTCGACGACAGGCGATCGAGCGTGAGGTAGTCGAGGCCGACGTCGCGCAGGAAGCCGAGGCGCTTCTGGATCTCCTTCAGCACCTTGTCGGCAATCGCGGCTTCTTTCACCGTCAACTGCAGTTGCTTGAAAAACTGCTCCGCTTCGCGCACGGTGCGCGCCGACGCCCGATCAATGGTCACGCCGCCGACCTGCACGTCGCGGGCCTCGCGGCGCAGGCGCGTGCCGCTGCAGTCGGGGCAGGTCAGGTAGCCGCGGTAGCGGCTGAGGAAGACCCGCACGTGAACTTTGTACTTCTTCTTCTCGAGCCACCGGAAGAAGCCGCGGATGCCCTCGTAGCCGGACGCCTTCGCCTTCCCCACCGGCGTTTCGCCATCGACCACAAACTTCACTTCGTCGGGCGTCAGGTCGCTCCACGGCACGTCGAGCCGCATGCCATTGCCCTTGGCCGCCCGCTTCAGTTCGGCCAGCTGCGACCGGTAGTGCGGCTTGGTCCACGGCTCGATCGCGCCCTGGTTGATCGACTTGGCCGAATCGGGCACCACCAACTCCAGGTCGAGTTCGATGATGTTGCCGAAACCGTGGCAGGTCGGACACGCGCCAAACGGGTTGTTGAACGAAAACAGGCGCGGCTGCGGATCTTCGTATGGGATACCGCAGGTGCGGCATTCGAACCGCTCCGAGAACAGGTGCCACGACGGCTCACCGGCGTCGCCCAGCTGCAGCGCCCACGCCGCGCCGCCGCCCTCGGCATAGGCCGTCTCGATCGAGTCGGTGATGCGGGTCTGCGCGTCGGCGGCCGTCTTGATGCGGTCAACCACGACTCGCAGGACCGTGGCCCCCTTCAGCGCTGCCGCCGGCACGTCTTCGAACGCGACCGCCTGGCCGTCGATCAGCAATCGGCCAAAGCCCTTGCGCCGCAACCCATCGAGCAGACTGGCCGACGCGTCCTGCGGTACCGCGACCGCCGGACCACGGTCTTCGGCGTCCTCGCCTTCCTCCGCCGCCGGCGCCTCGTCCGCGCCGCTCATCTGCATCACTGGCAGGTCGAATCCCAGTAGCAGCCGGCTGCCCTCGGGCAACGCCACCAGCTTGTGCGTCACCACCTCGGCTGTCTCGCGAATCACCTCCTGCCCGCACGTGCGGCACATGGTGCGGCCGACACGGGCGTAGAGCAGGCGCATGTAGTCGTGAATTTCGGTGACCGTGCCGACGGTCGAGCGCGGATTGCGGACGCTGTTCTTCTGGCGAATCGCAATCGACGGGCAGATGCCCTCGATGCGATCGACGTCCGGCTTCTCCATCCGCTCCAGGAACTGGCGGGCGTAGGCCGAGAGCGACTCCACATAGCGGCGCTGCCCTTCGGCGTAGATCGTGTCGAAGGCGAGCGATGACTTGCCGGATCCGCTGACCCCGGTGAACACGATCAGCTTGCCCGTGGGCAGCGTCAGATCGACGTTCTTCAGGTTGTGCGTACGCGCACCGCGAATGATGAGAGGGGCGCTTTCGGAGGCGGGCGGCATGGTCAATTGTGGGTGAAGGTCACAGACGCGAATTTGTTCGCGCCTGTAACCTTCAATACTACCCCCTGCCGCCAGGGGGGGCAACTACCGCAGATCGGTAGTGGGATTGGCGACCGGCTTGCCCTTCCAGAAGCTGTTGAGCGTCGCATAGCGCTCAGCTGCCAGCTGCTTGTTGCCGGCACCGGCATGCGCACGGGCCGCCCCCATCAGCGAACGGGCCCGATTGGGCATGCGCAGCAGGCTGGCCTCGAAGGCGGTGGCCGCCTCGGCGTGCTTGCCGGCCTGGAGCAGCACTTCCCCGAGGAGCTCGTGCGACGGCTTGACCGGGTCGGCCGCGCCGTTGGGCGGACGCATGCTCTCTTCGATCTGCACCGCCTCCTGCAACAGCTTCACGGCCGCGTCGGTCTGTCCCTTGGCCTGCGCGATCAACGCGGCCAGTTCCTTGTGCATGATCCGCACGCCCTTGCCGGCATCGGCTCCGCCAGGTCCCGGTGCGGCGGGCTTGGGTGCCGCGCCGTGATCGGCGTGGGGATTGCTCTCGGCCGGAGCTCCCGGCGCCGCCTTCACCTTGGCCGCGAGCATCGCTTCCATCCGCTCAGCCGTGGCCAGGTCGCCGGTCTTCACGGCGCTGAGGCCATTGGCGAGAATCGTCTCGTTCGACGCGCTCTCCGCGACCGGCTGCACCTTCCACTCTTCGGTTTCGATGATGTAGCGCGCGCGCACGAGCGCCAGCGCCGACATGGCGCGCGGGTTCTTGGTGGTGTCGGCCATCCACTCGAAAGCCTGGATGCGCTCGCGCGCGCCGGCGTAATCGCCCAACTGCAGGAAGCCGTACTGGCCCCAGTCACCGGAATGCGACATGTCGCCCGGCACGTCGCCCGGCTGCCACAGTTCCTTGGCCACGTTGAACGCGCGCATGTTCTGGTTGGCCACCTCGTTCCACATCCCATGCTGGATGAAGATGTGCGTGGGCATGTGCACGGCGTGCGACACCGCCGGGACGATCTTCGCGTAGACGTGCGCGGCCTCGAGGGCCAGCGGCGCGTGCACCGGATCGTCGAAGGCGTGAATGATGTAGTGGACCGCACCCGGATGGGTGGGGTTCTTCTTGTACACGTCCAACGCCAGCGCGCCGGCCTTCACGTTCATGCGCCCGGTGCGATCGTCCACGGCGCTCGACGCGCTCAGGATCGACAACGCATAAAACGTCTTCACCTCATCGTCTGCCGGGAACTGCCGATAGAGCCGTTCCATCGCATCCATGTAGCTAAGTTTGCGGCGGGCCGAGTCGCCGTCGCCCCAGAGTTCTTCGACGGCGTTGAGGAATCCCTTCTCGCGAGCAGTCGGCGCCTTGGCGGCGCGCGCCGCGCGATCGGACCCGAGGCGCGCCAGCACCGCGCGCGGCTCCTTGGGATCCATCTGCGAGTTGAGCGGATGGTTGTAGCAGAGCGTCTCGCCCCAGTACGCCAGCGCGAAATCGGGCTGCGCCTTCTGGGCGAGCTGGAACTCGGCAATCGCCTGTTTCCAGCCGAAGCTGTGAAGAATGGCCACGCCGCGCAAGAAGTGCGCCTGGGCGGCCGGTGAAGCGGATGTCGGGAACGTCAAGTTGCCGACGTTCTCGAGTTGGGCGGAAGCGGGGGCGACGAACGCCAACGCGATCACCGCACAAGCTAGCAGACGACGCATGCGAACCTCCGCTGCGGATTCTACTCTGCTTGCTACAGGTCTGCGAGCGTGATCGCGCCGTCGCCGGTCAGGACCCGCCGCAGGTAGTCGATCTGCCCCAGGTGATAGCTGAGGTGGCCTTCGAGGTGGATCAGCATCTGGCGATTCGGCAGGGTCCGGCCCGCGTAAACCTGCGGAAAATCGGCGTCAAGCTCGTCGGCGGTCATCCCGGCAATCACCGGCGGGATCTCGTCGCGCACCGCGGTCAGCCGCGTGACGAGCTCGGTCTTCTCGATTCCCGAGTCGCTGAACTCGCGCGGCCGGTCGCGCTGGTAGTCGAGCTTACCCATCAAGCGGCCAATGAACTCGCGCAGGTTCCCCTCCAGATGCAGGGCGAGGTTGCCGGCCGAATTGGTGATGCCGGCGCGTGTCTGCCAGAGCGTGGCGGTGTCGGGAAAGGCGTTGAGTTGCTGGATCAGGCGCGTGAGGTCGCGCGCGTAGAGGTCGGACAGTTCCTGCGACAACATCAGCGGATTCTACAGGTTCAGAGGTTCACATGTTTCATGATCGGCGTCGAGCGCGCCGCGGCTCCCCTCGTGTGCTGTTTGGAACATTCCGTCACTGACATCACACCTATGATCGACGATGAGCTTGCTCGACGCTCTCCTTCAGGGGCTGCGTGTCAGAGGGCCGCAGCCAGGCGCTGACCGAACAGACAAGCAGGAGTACTCCATGTGGCGCGTGGCCGTGTCCGCCTTGATGGTTGCAACGTTGTGTTCGACCGCTGCCCTGGCGCAGCAGCCTGAGATCGAGCAACTGCGTTCGGAGTTGGCGACGCTGAAGAAAGAAATGGCGCGCATTGAGGGACTCCTGCGCCAGATAGAGTCGCGCTCCACGCCTGAAGGCGCGAATACCCCGTCGCCAAGTGCATCCCCCGCCACACCTTCGGTGGCTGCGCAGGCCGCGCCGGCCCTGAATACGCCTCCCGCGCTGCCTGCGCAGCCGGCCGACTACATCAAGATGGCGCCGAGATTTGACGTCCTGATGCAAGTGCGCGCCGATGCATACGGCGACGCGGCGACGATCGACACCTTTCGCCTCCGGAAGGCGGAGATCGGCATCAAGGGGCACATCAGCAGGGGCGTAGACTACTCAATCGAACTCGATCCCGTGAGGCCGAGCGATCCGCTTCGGCGAACCTATATAAGGCTGATGCCGCACAACCGCGTGCACATCAAGCTGGGGCTCGAGAAAGCGCCGCTCGGACTCGAGGAGCTGACGTCTTCCGCACAGATTCCATTTGTCGACCGGTCGGAAGTCAGCGACCGGTTTTCCGCGGCGGAAGAATTGGGAATCCACGTGGAGAGCCGCTGGAGCCGATGGCTGTGGCAGCTGTCACTCACCAACGGGGGGCGTCGTCTCCTGATAGACGATAACGAGAACAAGGCTGTGACGGGCAGGCTCGTCTGGGCGCCGCAGTCGTGGCTGTCGCTCGGGCTCGCCTCGATGCAGGGGCAGGCTGGCAAAGAGCACCGCGATCGGGGTCGCTACAACGTGGAAGCAAAACTCGGCTCCCACCTGTCGGGCCTGCAGGCCGAGTTCTATCGGGCGAGCGATGGGGACGTTAGAAGTTCGGCGTTCTACACGGCGGCCTTCTGGGCGTTCGCAACCGAGCGCGCGTGGCTGACGCACGTGCAGCCCGTGTTCCGATACGAGCACATCGACCGGAGTGACCGGAGCCGTGCGGACGAACTTCGGCTGTTCACATCGGGCGTGAGCGTGTTATTTCATGAACATCAGTCGAAGTTGCAGTTCAACTACCTATGGGACGTCCACACGAACGGTCGGAAGAACGAACTACGGGCGCAGTATCAGGTTGAGTTCTGAACGCCGCTCGACTCGACCGTGCCGGATGGGCGTCTTGGCACGCAGCACCCACGTCACGCAGTTGTGCTTCAAGCGTGGCCGCCTGCAGGTCGATAACGAAGCACACCTTCGGTGGGATTGGTTTTCGCTATTCGGCCGCGGCGAAGAATCTCGAGCTCGCCGCGGGCTGTCAGCCAGACGGCACGATCGCGGACGACGGGGAGAAGCGTTCGCCATGTCGCTCCCCCGACAATCCGCGCCACATCACTTGGACAGATCGTGCGCCCCGGTTGGCGGCTCCGCAGCAACGCTCGAACAGCGGCGTCGATGCGACGGTTGGTCGCGGCGGGCCGGCGCGTCAGCCACCAGGGGTGTCCACGTTCACCCAGGGCGACCTTTGCATCATTGACTCTGTCGCGACCTCTTCGGATCTCACGCTGATTCTTGCCATCACGCACCGCCCGGCGCGCGGCCATTAGCTCGTTGACCAATTCCTGGCGGAGGTTGTTGGGGATGTTGGGATCGGCGGTGCGCCACCTTCGACCGCCGATGATGGTGAACGCCTGCTCGGGTGGGTCGATCTCTTTCATGGAACTGGCGTCAGAACGTCACGATTATCGCGCGCCCTGACTCCGCCGGGTTAAATTTCGGCTCGGTTCCGGCTGTTAGACGGGTGTTACGTGCCGGGGCACGAGGTTCACCCCGGCTGGTACTCGCTTGATTTGCCTAGGGCATTTGGAGCCGGCGATCCGGTTTGAACGGACGACCTGCTGATTACGAAACGTTTCAGAGCTTCCCTATCTGATGCGCACTCGACGCCAATCGCTGCAAATTGGGCCTATTCGTGTTACATTCGGACTCGCTAGCTACCACTCACGCGCACCCATCTGGTAGCTATGTGGTAGCTAGGGAGCCCCATGACCAAATCTACAGGCCGCCTCACCCAGCGCGACATCGACGCCCTTACCCCGCAACCCGGCGCGCAGTACGTCGCGTGGGACAAGAGCGTACCCGGCTTCGGCGTGCGCATCTCCCCCGCCGGCGCGAAAGCCTTTGTGCTGAAGTTCCGGCTGAAGTCTGGCCGGGTCCGCTGGAAGACGATCGGCCGCGTCGATGACCTGAGCCTGGCCGAGGCCCGCGACCGGGCGGTCGACGATCGCGGACTCGTGGCCCGCGGGCAGGACCCTTGCGCCGATACCGATAGAGCGCGGGGCGCCGTAACAGTCGCCGAGGCCGCCGATCGATTCCTGAAGGAGTACGCGATCGAGCGCTCAAAGAGTACGCAGCGCAACTACAAGGCCGCCGTAGACGCCCACATCCGCCCCTGGCTGGGCTCGATTCCCATCGTCGACCTCACCCTGGCCGACGTCGAGAAGTTGCACCACCGGCTGCGCGCAACCCCCACACAAGCCAACCGGGTGATCGCCGCCTTGTCGAAGTGCTGCGCATGGCACCGCATCGAGCCCAACCCGTGCAAGGGCGTCCGGTTCTACACGGAGGAGAAGCGCACCCGCTATCTGTCGGTCGACGAGTACGCCCAACTCGGCAAGGCGCTGCGCGACGGGCGGAAGGCCGGCGCCTACGCGAGCGCGGCCTTGACGGCGATCGAACTGCTGCTGCTGACCGGCTGCCGGCCCGCAGAAGTGGCGAGCCTGCAATGGTCGTTCGTCGACCTGAAACGCGGTGTGATCCAGTTGCCAGCGTCAAAGACCGGCGCTAAGCCGGTGTTCCTGTCGATCGACGCCGTGCAACTACTGAAGCGCTGGCCCAGGTTTGCCGAGTCGCTGTACGTGTTCCCCGGCACCGGCCGCCGGCAGCGCGGCGAGCACATGCACCCGAGCACGCTGACGCATACCTTCCAATCGATCCGGGAGGCCGCTGGGCTTCCTGATGACCTACGGCTCTACGATGCCTGCAGGCATTCCTACGCCAGCGTGGCGCTGACCGACCACGGCATGAGCCTGGCGCAGATCGGCGAGCAGTTGGGACACAAGCAGAGCCAGACCACGGCACGATACGCGCACTTGCACGATTCGGCCGCACGCGAGAATGCCAACGCAATCGGCGGCACGATCGCCGCGGCACTCAAAAGGCGGGTGCGACGATGAAGGCCGCCGTCTCAAAGTCACGCGAGCAACAAAAACGCGACCAACAAATGGCACAACACCTCGAAGAGGTTCTCGACGCGATCCAGTCGAAGGCTGTCAAGGTGCTCGGACGGGTGTTGAATACCGAGGTGAACCCGCGAAGGCTGATCGCGGTAATGACTCAGATTCACGACCTGGCCGACCCAGTGGCGAAAGCAAGGGCCGGCAACGCCGTGATGACGTTGACCTCATCAAGACTTCTCAAGTCGAAGCTACAAACCGCGACCTACTCTCACGCGGACATAGTGGACATCATCCTAACCGCACTACGTTTGGGTGCCGAGGAGAACGACCAGGTGCTGTACGTGCTGGACCAATATGCGGCCCAGGCGAAGAGAGCCAAGACGGCGCGAGACACACGAATCGACAATGGCTATCGGGCGAAGCAAGCCCTTGTCAGCCGCTATGACCGTCTTCGTAGGTCACATCCAGAGCGCTCCCGGCGCTGGTATGCCTCGCAACTGCTGGAACCATCGATGCGACTGGACCCGAAGTGCATTGACGCGATGAGCAAGAAGCTGTCGAGGCTTCCAAGAAAGTAGGACACGACCCGTAAGAGCGTCCCGCCTGCTCGCTGAGACTGGCTTCAGTTCGTTACCACTCGTAACCAATTGGAGGCGCAGTCGATGTCCACAGACGCAATTAACACGATCGTTGTTCGCACTGAGCCGGAGGCGGCCGCCATCCTGCGCACCCCTACGCGCAACCTGGCGCGCTGGCGGTCCGAGGGAAACGGTCCAAAGTTCCTGAAGATCGGCCGGCGGGTCGCCTATCGCGACCGGGACCTCGATGCCTGGCTCGATCGCCAAACCCGGACCAGCACGGCCCAGCGGGCGCGATGAGCGACCTGACCGCCGACGACATCTTCACCAGCGGCATGTCGGCGCCGATGCCGGCGGCGGTGAAGGCCGTGCGCAAGGTGGCGAAGGGCGAAGACCTTGACGACGAACTCGCCAATACCGAGGCGGCGCTTGCATCCTTGTTTGCGTTCGCCCACGCCGACCGACTCCAGTACGACTTCCGGCGCAAATGCTGGATGGTGTACGACCGTGGCATCTGGCGCCAAGACCGCACCGGCGAAGCGCAACGGCTCCTCCAGTCGTGGTGTGAGACGCGGGTCTTCGATCAAGTCGCCAGCGCGATGACCAACCGCGATGCCAGTGCCATGCGGAATGCGGCGCGGCGTTCACTGACCGCGAGAACCCTGCGCGCGCTGCTCGAGCTCGCCAGCACTCAGCTACCGCTCGCGAATAGCGGCGAAGCATGGGACGTTGACCCGTTTCTGTTGGTGACGATCGACGGCACCGTGATCGACCTCCGCGACGGCCGCTCGCGTCGTGCCACTCCCGACGATCGCCTGACTCTTCGCTGTGGTGTGCCGTACGACCCGGCGGCGACCTGTGACGCCTTCCGCGCCTTCGTCACGGCGGTCTGTGACGACGACCCGGCGCAAGTGCGATTGCTGCAACTGCTCGCCGGCTACGCGGCGACCGGCGCCACGAGTGAGCAAGTCTTCGCCATCCTGATCGGCTCAGGATCGAACGGCAAGAGCACCCTGCTCGAAATCTGGCGCCATGTCCTGGGCACCTACAGCGCGACGGTCCCGTTCCATATCCTGTTGCGCGACCGAGATACCCGGAGCATTCCCGTCGAAATTGCCCAACTACCCGGCGTGCGCATGGCGGGCGCTTCCGAAGTGCGCGACGGTGCCATGCTCGACGAGGGCCGGATCAAGGCGTTGTCGGGTGACGACACCCTGACCGCCCGCGGGCTCTACCAAGCGCCGTTCGAGTTCAAGTCCAGGGCCAAGCTGGTGTTGTGCTGTAACAAGCTCCCGCGGGTCGATGACCGTTCGCACGCTTTCTGGCGGCGGGCCATCGTGATCCCGTTCAAACGCACGTTCGACGGCTCCACCCGCGACAACAGCCTGTCCGAGAAGCTCCGCGGCGAAGGCGCAGGCATCCTGAATTGGATCATCGAAGGCGCTGTGGACTGGTATCGCGAGGGCTTGCCGAAGGTGGCCGCGGCGGAAGTCGCCAAAGCGGACTGGCGCGAGTCACAAGACCTGATCGCCCAATGGGCCGACGTGACCCTCAAAGCCGACACAGAAGGCCGCCTGAAGGCGAGCGAGGCGTTCAAGGCCTTTTGCGACTGGGCGACGGCTGAAGGGCTCAGCGACCGCGAGAGGCCAGGTAGTCGCACCTTTGGCGAATGGATGTCCGATCACTTCGTCAAGAACACGTCGAACAAGGGCCGCAGCTACCAGGCCTCAATAGTGAAGGGTGAAGGGTTAGAGGCTGATCCGGTAAACCCCCTTACGTGCGCGCAGGGAGAGAGTTCCACAAACACCCTACACACCCTTCACCCTTCACCGACTGGAGGGCTCCGTGTCTGATCGATTCGTTCACCTTCAGCGCGGGTTTGTCGTGCCGGTCGAGGCGGTCGAGGCGGCCCTTGCCATTGAGAACGCCGGACACCGGCTCACCCTCGATGGCGCCGACCTGCTCATCGTCCCGTCGGGGCCAGTTGACCCGCATGACCTAGAGCAGCTTCGACGCTGGAAACCGCACGTCTTGATGATCCTGAAGTACACCGCCGACGACCGCCACTTGTTCGACTCGCGATTGTCTGCGCCTGACTGCGGGCCGATCGTCACCACACCGAGGCCGGCATGAGCGGGCTATCCGAACGGCTCGATGCTCTGGCCAGCCGGCGAGAACCTGGCGTGTACGACGGCGCCCTCATGGTGGAGCACCACGCACTGGCGCCACTGGCCACCGACTCGTTCCTTGCGGCCGCCGACGATCGCCCAGGTCGCCCCGAGTTCGACCCACACGAAGTCACCGGGCTTGAGTCCGGAGTCGGGCGGGGTCCCGATTTCCGCGTAGTAGGTGCGCCCGTCAGGGTCGCCCTCGATCGTCACCGGGCGGGTGCTGCCGCGTTCCTTGGGTGGGCCAGTCGTTGCGTCTCAGCTGCGCGCGGATGGTTGGCCAAACTGATCCAGTTTGCGAACCGGATGGAAGCGGCGATGCAAGCGGCCGACTGTTCCCAGACGTTTCACGATTGCCCCCTTGGTTCCAATGCGTTCGAAGTCAATGACGTGCCACTGCCCCTCGAGATCGAGGCAGAGGATCTCGTAACGCTTGCCGGACGTGATTCTATGACGTGCGCCTGGCTGCGCGTCGTCTTGCACTTCTTTGAATGTCACATTGCCGGAAGCCCGACCTTCAATCAGGCCGCATCCTCCGATCCATTTGCGCTCCCGGAACCAGAAGTAGGATCCGCTCGCCTCATACAACACCGTCACGAGTGCCGGCCCGCTGCCAATGTTGTCGATCGAGCAGTCGGCCGGCTGCTCAGGCGCGGAGGAGCTGTATCTCAGGCTAGGCAGCATCACGGGCCTGTAGCTTGCGCGAACAGCATCCAGGCTGATCTTCGCGGCGAACAACGCGATCCCGACACCGGCGATCGACAAAACGGCCGCAAGCCAGTCAGAGGCCAGTTCTGGCGCGAATGCGCGGCACCAATAGGACGTCGGCCCGAAGGTCGAACAGAGCGCTGTGTAGAGATGCGGCATGCAGGGAGATTGTAGATGAAGGCGCGAACGCAGGTTTGCATGAGCACCCCTGTCCGTCTGACCGGCACCCTTATCCGCTGGTTCTCCGGGCGAGGCTTTGGATTCATCCGGCCCGCTGACGGAACCGCCGACCTGTTCCTGACCCATCACGAGGTGTACGGTTCCTCGCTCCACGTTGGTGATCGCGTGTCGTTCCTGGTCGGGCTTGACCGTAACCGCCAGCACCACGCGGTTGACGCGCGAATTGCGAAGCCGACACCCCCTAGCCAGGTCAAATCTCCCCACCTGACCACTCGGACACCGGCTCCCCCTACTGCGCGAATGGCTGCCACCGTATCAACTTTGAACCAGGAGACTGACCATGGCCGGTAACAGCAACAGCGGTGGCCGCAATCGGAAGGCGTTGCATCTGCACATCGCGGCCGGGACGTACCGCCCTGGCCGCCATGGCACCGCCAATCACCCGCAGGCGCCCGCAGGCGAGGCGCAGAAGCCCGCCGGGCTGTCGCCCATGGCCTCGACCGTCTGGGACGCCCTAGCGCCTGCCTGTGTCGCCATGGGCACCCTCACGCCGGCCGACGCCCGCGTGTTCGGCACCCTCTGCGAGTTGCAAGCAAGCCTCGACCTGATCACCCGCCAGAAGGACGGCCGCGCGCTGCTCTCGCTGCGACAAGACCCCGGCGACGAGAAGCTGGTCGTCGTGGTCGATGCGGTTCTGAAGGCCGAGCGCGATACCGCGGCGGCCCTTCGTCCCTTCTACAGCGTTTTTGGGCTGGACCCCGTGAGCCGGGCGCGGGTGCAGGTACCGCCAACGGTCAAGCCAGCCAGCAAATGGGCGGGGTTGCTGTGACGGCAGGGCTATCGCACTTTCCGTGGCCTAGACGATCCGGCACCGATTGCCCCGGTGATTGTGGTGGATACGGGTTAGGGAGTGGCAACCGGGCGGCAGGGGCGGGACGAAAGCGCCCAAGCGGCGACGCCGGACACCCAGTCTGAGGCTTCTACGCTCGGGGACGCTTTCTAAAGATTCGGGAAATCAAAACGCGGAACTTTCAAATGAGGGAGCAACGAATGGTCGAGAAATCACAAAAGGAACTGGCAAACAAGACAGACGGCGCGACGGTGCGGGCGTTCATCGGTGACATCGAACCGCGGTTGAGGCGCATGGCGGCGTCTCACGTCAATTGCGGAACGTGCCAGACCCGGCGCGCGGTGCGGTTGGCTGGCACGCCCTTGACGATGGTCTGCGCCACCTGCAAGCCGACGAAGGGCGCCCAGCGCACCATCGCCACCACCACCACGCCGTGGCCACCGACGGGCGGCGTCGTCGATCCGGAGATCACCAGGCAGCACAAGCGCATTGACGCGGCCCTTCGCGGCGAACGTCTCACGCCGCTGCCTTCGGCGCCGGCCAGGACCGCGCCCAGCTACAACCCCGACCCGCTCGGCTACCGCACGCCGAAGCGCGTCAAGTCTCGTCACTAACCGGAGGACACAATCACATGGCGCTTCTGAAAAAGTCATTCTTCCGCGGCCTCGACGGCGCGGCCGGCCCGAACTTCAGCATTGAGCCCAAGCAGCATTACTCGCTGCCGGCCGGGATGCTGGAACCGGCGACGATCACCGCGCTGCTGGCTAGTGGCGCGTTGATGCGCCTGAGTGGCGACCCTGGTCCCGGCTTCGAGGTGGTCGAGATCACGCCGAAGTGGTTCGAGAGTGAGCCACCACCGCCACCAACCGAGGCCCTGATCGACGGCAATGAACTGTGCGAGCGCCTGGGCGGCATCACGCTGGCAGACCTCGATTTGCTGCGCGGCCAGTACGGCTTTCCGGCGCCCACCAGCAAGCGAACGGTCAGGACGAACCCGGACAGCTTCGCGTACAGCTCGACACAGCTCTGGTTGTGGAGTGGCGTACAGCGCTGGCTCCGCGAGAACCCGCTGCGGAAGTCTCAAGGATGGGGCGAATGATCACCACGGCGATTGCAGAGAGCGGTGTCACCGTGACGCCGCTCTCCTTCGAGCAGCGCTGCTGGAGCTGCCGAAAGTTGCTGTTCAAGGCGACGACGAAAGAACCATTCTCGATCGGCGCGATCGCGGTCTTCAAGTGCGGGCGCTGCCGTGAGTACTCGCATTTCGTCGGATAGACGAACTAGTCTGCGTACTCGTAAGCTGGGTGGTCTACTTCGATAAACCGGCGCTTAACGCGGTCGAACTGCCGGCCGAAATAGGTGCGCCGGAGGATTCCGAGGTCGTCCTTATACTTCACGTACCCGATGACAAAAATCTTAGGGGCGCGCGGGTGGGGCTCCCCCTCGCCAAAGATCGTGAGGTGGCCGTCGAAGTCAAAACTGAACTCGCCCATATTGATGGTGCGAATTGCCCCAGCGCCCATGACGGCAGGGTCCTGATCGGGATGGTGGACCTTAGAAACGGGGTTCTCCATGGGCAGGTGTTTAGCAAAAAGCCACTCGGCGTGAGCCTTAATCAGCGTGGCCTTCGTTGTGCCGGTATTCGCGATTAGCACGCGGCAATTCGTCAATTTGTCGTCCAAGATGCCTTGGTCGAATCCATCAACTACGACGTTCCGAACAATTAGGCGAGGACGATGCGTCAGCAGCATTGTTTCTTTTGCGACGTCTGCGCTGACCTTGGCCGCATCGACCTGCTTTCTCAACGCGCCGAGAGACAGGAATGCCGCCCCTACGGCGCCACCAGTGACGACAATGAGAACCCAGTTAGACCACACTGGTGGCCCCGGCTGAGATTTGCTGATGGCGCGCGCCTGGGTCGCTTGCTCGCGTATCTGTCGCAGTTCCGAGGCGATGGCTTCAAGAGCAGCGCTGGTGCGTATTTGCTGATCGTTGGTGGTCTGGTCCGTGCCGACGGGCTGTGGTCGTGACTGAGCGAGCGCGCACGCGGCGAATAGTGAGAACGCTACGGCAAGGGCAGGACGCATGGTCGCCGATTCTACCTCCTCCGGCGAATGGCACCCCGAGGAACTCCCGTGCGGCCCCTAGGTCGCTCACATTCGGGCGGATTGCTTTTCGAGGCAAGGCGCAAGGCGCCGGGCAACGTCGAACCGCTGCTATAGCCTGTTGTGGCTTATTATTCCCGCGTTATATCTTGCGCGCCTGTTGGACGAGGAGTGAAGGATGTTTTCAAAGCTATTCGGATCGCGCTCTAAGCCGACTCCAGCGGCCGCCCTTCCTGTCCAGCAGTTCGAGGACTCGCTCGTCAACGGTGACCTGGCTGGCGTCCAATCCGCTGTCCAGGCCGGCTGCAACATCGACGAGCGCTTCGGTTCCGGGAGCATGACCCCCCTCATGGTCGCGACCTCCAATGGGCGTGCGGACATTTGCCAATGGTTAATCGAACAAGGGGCGGATGTTGCGGCCCGCTCTGGAGACGGATCTACTTGTTTGCATTGGGCATCATTCAACGGAACCGAAGAGATCCTCTCGCTGCTCATTGCGACCGGCGCGAACCCCGACGCGACAGACCAGAAGGGCTGGGTTGCGGCATTCGTGAGCCTGCTTCAGGACCGGGATGAACTGCTCGCCTTCTGGTTGGATCGGTCCTTCGACTTGAACCACCGAAATTCCAATGGGCAGACACTCCTCCATGTCGCGGCTGCAACTGGCAAAGTGGCATGCTTGGCAGAACTCATCAGGAGAAACGCCGATCTTGAAGCGAAGGACTCAGGCGGTGAGACGCCACTCCTGTCTGCCTTGAGCCACTCACAAGGACAGGTTGCCCGCGTTCTCGCGGACCAGGGCGCAAACTTGCACGTCAGAGACGGAAGAAACGCGACGGCCCTGCACCACGCAGCTTGGGGCGGTTTGCTGGGCGCATGTAGGCAACTCATCGAAGCTGGAGTGGACGTCGGAGCAACTGACTCGGACGACGAAACTCCTCTGCATACCGCTGCTCGGCGGGGCTACCCAGGCATTGAGCAACTACTGATCAGCCGCGGTGCTCAGGTGGAAGTGCGAACACGCACAGGTTCGTCGGTCGCTGATCTTCGCGAGCAGGCCGCTGGACTCCGGCAGGTGACAGAAGAGTTGGCGCTGTTTGCTCTGCTCCCGGAAGAGATCACGATCAGCGATTCGTATGAGTACGTGAAGATCTACGAGGAGATTGACAGGGCGGAGGTCAACAATGATGCTGCCCTCGTGGCAACGCTGAGATGGAAGGCGAAGTCTCTTCTTGAGGACTTGGTTCACCAATACCGTCTGAACCCATCGCGAGCGGCGGGAAAGGGAACGGTTTCCCTATCCACGATATGCAGTGACGCTCGCAAGCAGCACCCACCCGAGAACTCCGAGTGGTAACGCAACAGTTCCCGCACACTCTGGAACTCTCATCCTGCCGGAGCAACATCTGTTCTGCCCGCGTGGTAGCTATGCGGTAGCTATTCAGAGCCACCAGAATGGGTGAGACTCAAACAAACAGCGCAACTGCTTTGTTATCTAGGATTTAACTGGAGCCGGCGATCCGGTTTGAACGGACGACCTGCTGATTACGAATCAGCTGCTCTACCAACTGAGCTACGCCGGCCTCTTGGCGAGATCCCCGTCGCGATACGCACGGCGGAGACAGACAAACAGCTTACCAGAAAGCCCGGCCATGGGCCAATCGCCGAAACCACGCGCGGACCAAGCGCGAGCTTGTGCCTCGACCTCCGTATCTGGCTGCGCGCGCTGTAGTTGTGCCGCGCAAAGTGGGCGCGAACATTGCACATACGGTGATTTGAGGGGCGCGACATTCGCGCCTGATTCATAAACGGCCCGCCCGTGCGTGATCACGGCGGCGCCTTACCGAAAGAGGGTTACCGTGGAACCACGAAACAGCGACGGCACGTTTGGCGAAGAAGTCTCGGCACTCGGACAGCGCGCCAAGGGCGCGGTGAAAGACGCCACCGGCGCCATGACCGGCAACCGTAGCCTCGAACGCGAGGGCGAGCGCGAGAACGCGGACGGCCGCGCCCGCCAGGCCACCAACAGCGTCATGGGTGAAACAGACGCCGCGCGCAGCGCGAGCGGCAGCGGACGCGCCAATTCACAGGCCGGCGGCTACGTCACCGGACTCTACTCCACGCCCGAGTCGGCCAGCCGCGCTTACCAGGACCTCACCACGCGTCACGGCTACAAGTCGGACGACATCAACGTGCTGATGACCGACGAGACGCGCAAGCGGCACTTCGGTGACGCGAAGCCCGGCACCGAGCTCGACGGCGGCACGAAGGCCGCCGAGGGCATGGGCGTCGGCGGCGCAATCGGCGGCGGCGTCGGCGCGGCCATCGCGGCGCTCTTCGCGGTGGGCACGTCGATCGTCATTCCCGGCCTCGGGCTGGTGGTAGCGGGTCCGATTGCCGCGGCCCTCGCGGGCGCCGGCGCGGGCGCGGCCACCGGCGGGCTGATCGGCGCGCTGGTCGGCGCGGGCATTCCCGAAGAGCGCGCGCGTGAATACGAGCGCGGTCTCAGCGAAGGCGGCATCGTGATCGGCACGCGCGCCCGCGACGCCGCCCACGCGGCCGAGCTCGAGAAGGACTACGGGTCGTACGGCGGCAGCAACGTGCGCAGCTAGATACCCTCGGGCCGCGGGCTATCGATAGCCCGCGGCCAGCAATTCGAACAGCTCGGCATATCGCCCGCCCGCTCCGAGCAGTTCTTCGTGCGAGCCCAGCTCGCTGACCTTTCCGTCGGCGATCACCGCGATCCGATCGGCAATCCGCACGGTCGAGAACCGGTGCGAGATGACGATGCCGATCCGCCCCTTGAGCATGGTCTTCAGTTCCGCGAAGATCGCGGCCTCGGCTTCCGGATCCAGGGACGAAGTGGGCTCGTCGAGGATCCAGATGTCGGCATTGCGATACATGATCCGCGCCAGCGCCAGCCGCTGCCACTCGCCTCCCGACAGGTCGTGGCCGCCCTCGAACAACCGGCCGACCTTCGAGTCGAGGCCATTCGGCATCTTCTTCACCAGCCACTCACTGCGCGAGTCTTTCAAGGCGTTCAACACGCGGGCGTCATCAACCGAACCATCCGGACGTCCCATCACCACGTTCTCGCGCACCGTCAGCTCGTAGCTGGCATAGTCCTGGAACAACACGCCAATGCGGTTGCGCAGTTCGCCGGGGTTCAGCTCGCGCAGGTCGGCGCCGCCGACCCGGACCGCGCCCTCGTCCACGTCGTAGAACCGCAACAGCAGCTTGACCAGTGTGCTTTTGCCGGCGCCGTTCTCGCCAACCAGCGCGATCAGCTCGCCGCTGCGGATGTGCAGGTTCAGGCCGGCCAGCGCCGGTTCGGTTCCGCCCGGATAGGTGAACGTCACCTGGTCGAACTCGATGCCGGCCGCGAGCGAGGCCGGCACCGGCCGCGCCGGCGACGGCACCGGGACGAGCGGATCGATCGACAGGAAGGAAAAATAGTCCTCGAGAAAGGTCGTGTGCTGATCGACCGAGACGAACGTGCTGGAGATCAGTCCGAGCGTGCTGGACACGGCCGTGAACGCGCCGATCACGAGCACCACCCCGCCCGGATCGATGCTGCCCGCCACGCCCTGCCGGGCCACGAACAGGTACGCCAGCGCCAGCGCGGTGCCCGTCACGAGGCCCGTCCACATGGAGACTCGGGTGCCCGATCGGTACATCTGTTCGCGCAGCCGGTACAGTTCCTCGGACCGCTCACGATGGCGCTCCAGCAGGTAGTCGGCCAGGACGTAGGCCCGGATCTCCTTGGTGTTCCTCGGCTGCACCAGCAGGTCGCCCAGGTACTCCCGCTCCCGCTCTTCGGGCGTCTCCTTGTAGTAGAACTCGTAGAGCCGGGCGGTGACGCGGCGTTCGAGAGCCAGCGACAACAGCGCGGCCACCAGGGCGAGCACGACCAGGATGTAGTGGAGACTCGCCAACAGGCCGGCCATCAGCACGATGGTGATGATGTTGCCGGAGAGGCTCAGCACCGACCACGTCAGGTCGCCGGGCCGCCACGACACGTCGCGCTTCGCCCGCGCCAGCCGATCGTGCCAGTCGGAGTTGTCGAAGTGGCCCAGGTCCACCTTCGAGGCCTGTTCGAGCAGGCGCTGCTCGGCTTCAAGTTGCACGCGGCGCACGAACAGGTTGCGGCCGTAGCCCATGTACGCGCCGATCGCCCGTTGCACGCCGGTCGAGACCCAGAGACCCGCAACGATCGGCAGCAGGTCCGTCCACTGCAGCGACTGGGCCCGGGCCTCGGCAATGCGGTTGACCAGCACGGCGCCCAGGTAGACCGCGACCGGGGTCATGGCGGCCGACACCATTCCCAGTATGCTGTAACGAACCAACGCGCTCGGCGACGCGGCCCACGCCAGCGAAAGGCCCTTCCGCAAGTTTTTCCTGACGCGGCGCGTCCGCCCCTTCAGCGCGTCGGCACTGACAGCCATCCGGACAGTTTACTTGCGGCCCAAAAGAAAAGGGCCCCGAAGGGCCCTCGTCTCGACGCCGCCGACCCGCGACGGTCAGAGGATGTTCGTCGCCGTGCCCGCGTTCTTGCAGGCGTTGGCAATGTTGGCGAGCGCTGTCTCGACCAGCTTGCGCGACGTGCCGATGTTCATGCGCATATGGTTGGCGCCGCCCGTGCCGTAGCCGGCGCCCTGGTTCAACTGCACCTTGGCGTGCTTGATGAAGAACCGCTCGACCATCTGCTCGGGCGTCAGCGACGGCATGTTCGCGGGCTTGTTCTTGTTGTAGTCGGCCGCCAGCTGCTTCGAGTTGATCTTCTCGGCGACGGCCGTGACGTCCAGCCACGCCAGGTACGTGCCCTGCGCACGGTGGGTCTTGAGCATCGGGATCTTGTCGTGGATGTAGTTGACGACCAGGTCGTGGGTGCCGGTCACGTACTCGTTCGCCTGGCGCAGCCACTCGTCGCCCTGGGTGATGGCGGCTTCGTTGGCGACCATGCCCATGGTGTTGAGGTCGGCGCGGTGGTTGACCTTGACCCGCGCCAGCAGGTCGGGGTTGGTCGAGTAGAACCACGCCACCTTGTGCGCGGCGAGGCCGAATGACTTGCTCGCGGCCTTGAACGTGAGGCTGTTGTTGACGATGGCCTTGTTCGGCAAGCTCGCAAACGGGGTGTATTTCTGGCCCTTGCTGACCCAGTCGCAGTGGATCTCGTCGGCCAACAGCACCACGCGGTGTCTCAGGCAAATTTCGCCAATGCGCGTGAGGTCTTCCGCCGACCAGCAGTTGCCGGTGGGGTTCTGCGGGTTACACAGGATGAACGAATGGGTATCGATGCTGATCCGGCGCTCGAACTCCTCGAAGTCCATGGCGAACTGGCCGTTCACGAACTTGAGCGGCACGTCCTCGGCCTTGGTCTGCGAAGCGGTCAGGTCGGAATAGAAGCCGTTGTAGGTCGGCGTCTGCAGCAGCACCTTGCTGCCCTTGGGCGAAAACGTGATCAGGGCCGCGATCAGCGCGGGATGCACGCCGTTCGACAACACGATGGTGGCAGGGTCGATGTCGATGCCGTAGTGCGCCTTGTTCCACGTGGCCACCGCCGCCGTCATGGCCGGGGTCGCCTCGTCCATGTCGAGGTAGCCCCAATTCTCATGCTTCATGCGGGCGTTGAGGGCGTCGGTGATGCACGGCGCCGCCTTGAAATCGATGTCAGCGATGCCCATGCCGATATCGACACTGCCCTTGCCGAATTGCCGATTCGGCCGGTCGAACTTGGAGGAGGTTGTGCCGAACCGGTTGTAAACGGTGTCGAAGTCGAACTTGCCGCCGGCGGGCACCTGGAAGGCGGTCCCCGCGGCCGCGGCCATCAGCGGGTGGCTGCTGCCGGCGGTCACCCCGGCGAGAGCGGTCAGACTGGCGTTGCGGAGAAACGAGCGTCGATTCAATCCATGCGTTTGTGACATGCGTGGGCCCTCACGCTGGAGATACTACACCCGGCGCGAGGGGTGGGACCAAGTCTTTTGGCGGCCCGGGCGCCTACGCGCCACAGCTGAAGAACGCCATCCGCAGCTGCCCGGGACCGATCGACAGTGACTGGCGATTGCCGGTCACGTCCTGGGCCGTCACCTCGACCAGCAGGTCGGTCGATGTCCCCTCGGCGCTCGAACCCGACTGACCACAGGTGTCGGTGATCGCCAGGGTATTGCTCGTGCTCGTTTGCGTCACGGTCCTGGTCGTGGTGCCGTAGACATAAGTCGCAGTCCAGGTGTACCGCTCGATGGCGTTCGGCAGGTTGGTGGTCGCCACCAGATTGCAGGTATTGGCGCCACCGGTCGACCGAATCTGGCAGGTGGTCGTCGCCGCGGTCGAGCGGAACGGATCGAACATCTGCACGCTCAGCGTAAAGCCCGCACCTGACTGCTCCACATGGTGGGTCGCCGAGCCGCCGGGAAAGTTCAGGCGGATGATTCCCGTTCGATGCCCGCCCGGGTTGTGGGTGAAGGAGTAGTACAGCGTGCCCGCGGCGGTACCAGTCGCCGGTGCCGTGAGCGTGAGCCACGGCGCGTTGCTGGTCGCCGTCCAGGTGCAGCCGGGCGAGGTGGCGTGCACGTCGGCCCAGTTGGACCCGGACGCCAGCCCCACTTCGCGGAACGCCGGATTGAACCCGTATGCACAGGCCGGGGCAACATAGCAGGTGGCCGACACGCCGTTGCCATCGATCTGGGAAAAGACCTTCTGCACCGAGGTCTGGTGGTCGCACGCGTTGGTGCGGTATCGAATGTATTCCTGCGTCCAGACCACGCCCCCTTCCGCGTCGACGAACGACGCGGACGCGCCCCGGCTCATCTGCTGGTACTTCAACTCCAGGTCCTGGCGGAACGCCAGTGCCTCGCTGCGAGGCGGGAAGACCACCAGGCCGCCGGCGTTCGCAGCGCAGATCGCGGCGGGAGGGTTGCCGTCAATCTGCGCGAACACGCGCTGGCTCGCGCCGGCATGGTCGCAGCCGTTGACCCGGTACCGCATGTACTCCTGCACCCACACCACTTCGCCTTCGCGGTCGACAAATGTCTCCGACGCTGCGCGGCTGAGGCCGGTCTGGTACTTGGTCTCGAGTTGGTTGCGGAACTCGAACGAGTCGCCGCGGCTCGGAAAGAGCACGTCCATCGGTCCCGACACGCCGCCCACGCCCATCGGCGTGCGATCGGTGGTGGCGGCCGCCTGTGTGGACGGCGCAGTGGGCAAGGCCGCCGTTGCGCGATCAGGCGGTCGCGAGCATCCGGCCACGGCCATCAACAACATCGCGGTCACCACAGTTCGTCCCACCATGCTCAGATTCTCCCCGGCTTTGCACCGTCGCTTGGAGCGCGGTCGAAGCCGACCAATAGTAAACGAGTGCAAGCGCTCTCAGCCGTGGCGATGGCGTGACAACCTCACACAGCTCACCGCTTCTGCACAGTTTCAACGGGCACCCCTTTTGCTGATACCCGGGCAGGAGGCTTTTCACATGGAAAACAACAACCGCAACAAAGACCAGCAGGGACCTGATCAGGGTCGTCAGCAGGACAACCGGCAAGACGAACAGACCCGTCAGAGCCGTACTTCGGAGGATCGCGATTCGCAGCAGAGTCAGGGTGGCTCGGCTGGCCGTACGAGCGACACCGCGGATCTGCAGGACGACGACGAGATGGACGAAGACCGCGACGACGATACGCGGACCACGGGCGAAGGCGGCACCAACCGCCGCAAGAACATCTCGTAGTTCGACCGTAGTTACTGAGGCTTCGGACGCGGGGCAAACGGCCCCGCGTCCGGCTGGCCTTGAGTGTTGGCAAGCGGTCCAAGTTCCGCGGCCACGCCTCTCGCAATGGCCGCCGTTTCGCTGCCCGCCTGGAAGCAGGTGAAGTCCGGTCGATCGCGCCACGCGAAGGGACCACAGAGCCGGATTCCGGCGTTGATCGCGGCATCGTGCACGATATTGATGGTGCGCTCGTAGTCGGGCGTCCCCTGCCGGTACCCGGTGAAGTTCGCGAGGTCGCCGCTGGCCGCGAAAATCGCGCTGACGCCAGGGACCTTCGCAATCTCGGCCGCGTTCTTCACGCCCTCGAGCGTTTCTATCATCAGGATCAAGACGATGTTGTCGTTGGCGGTATTGCGATAGCCGCCGGGCACGCCTCCCCACATGGCGGCATCGAACGCCTGGCCCCCACCATTGCTGCGGCGGCCGAGCGGCGGAAAGTAGGTCCAGTCGCGCGCCTGAATCGCCTCGGCGACGGTGTCGATCGTGGGCACGACGACGACGAGCGCGCCGGCATCGAGCGCGTGCTGAATCTCGCGCTCGTCGGTATACGCGACGCGCGCGCCGGGCACCGCCTTGGCATGCGGGCACGTGCGCCACATCCGCGCGACCGCCTGCCAGTCGGTTTGCCCGTGCTGCATCTCGGTCCAGATGAAGTCGTAGCCGGCATTGGCCATGGCGCAATAGGTGGACGGGTCGGTGGCGCCGAACACCGTGCCGCCGGTGACCTTCCCGCCTTGCGTCAGCTTCAGCCTGGCCGGGTTCCACACCTTGGCGCCGGCCGGTACGGCAAACGCGGGGCCGAACTTCCAGGTCGCGGGATCGAACGCCCCCTGGTTGGCGGCCCCCGGCGGCGCCGTCGTCGTTGCCCCACTGTCTTTGCCGGCGGGCGCGGCCAGCGGAAACTTTGACGAGCCCGCGTTGGGGTTGTTGGCGTAGGGATCGGCCGATGGCGCCTGGGGCGTGGGCGGCGCCGGCCGCGCGGGCTGGGGATCTTGTGCTGACACCGTGAGGGCGCCGGCGATCAGCGCGGCGCAGGCGGTCGCGACAAACTGGGTGAGACTCATGGCCCGGGCTCCTGCGGCGCACTGTAACATTGATGCCGCGTGCACAACACCGACCTCATCCTGCCCCTGACCGGAGGCTTCGCAACCGCGCGGCACGTCGAGCGGTTCGGGAACCGGGGCGCATGAAGGCCCTGCTGCTGGCTCGAGGCCTTGGCCGCCGCATGCAACAGGATGGCGGCGTGGCGCTGACCGCCGCGCAACAGGCAGCGGCCGCCGGCGGCGCCAAGGGAATGGTGCCGGTGGGCACGGGCGGCCGGCCGTTCCTGGATCACCTCCTCAGTGCGCTGGCCGACGCCGGCTGTCACGACGTGTGCCTGGTGGTGGCGCCCGAGCACGAAGCCCTCACCGACTACTTCACGGGAGCGGGACGCCCGTCGCGCGTGCGCCTGTCCTGGGCCGTGCAGCCGGTGGCCGACGGCACGGCGCGCGCCGTGCTCGCCGGGCAGCCGTTCGCCGGCGACGATCCGTTCCTGGTGCTGAACGCCGACAACCTGTATCCGGTGGAGGTGCTGCGGGCACTGGTCGCGCTCGACGGCCCGGGACTACCGGCCTTTGACCGCGAGGCCCTCGTCCGCGACAGCGGCTTCCCCGCCGAGCGGGTGGCGGGGTTCGCCCTGCTCGACGTCGATGCCACGGGTCAGTTGCGCGGCATCGTCGAGAAGCCTTCGCCGCAGCAGCTGGCGGCGGCCGGTCACCATGCGCTCGTCAGCATGAACGTGTGGCGGTTCGACGCCCGCATCTTCGCGGCCTGCGCCCGGGTGCCCCTGTCGGCGCGTGGCGAGTACGAGTTGCCCGGGGCCGTGGCTCTGGCCATCACCATGGGCACGATCTTTCGCGCGATCGCCGCCCGGGGCGCCGTGCTGGACCTGTCGCGGCAGGTCGACATCCCAATGGTGTCGGCCCGGCTGGCCGGACAGGAGCCGCGGCCGTGACCGACGCATTCACCCGTCACTTCGAGCAGATTGGGATGACCGCTGGCGAGGCGCGGTCGCGAGCGGCGCTGTTCCGTGAGCTCGACGAGCGCGGCGGCAGCGTGCTGCAGGGCCCGCCGGAGTGGTTCCGGTTTTCGCCAGGCCGCGTCGAGATCTTCGGCCGGCACACCGACTATGCCGGTGGCCACTCGTTTCTGGCCGCGGTGCCCCGGGGCATTGCCCTGGTGGCCCGGTCGCGCAGCGACGGGATCGTCCGGATCGGCGACATTCGCGACGGGCAGATCGTTGAGGTCGATCCGTCGGCCCCGGCCCCGCCTGAGTACCGCGGCCTGCGCCGCTACGTGCACGTCGTGGCGCGGCGGCTGTTCCTGAATTTCCCCGGGTGTGCGCTGGGCGCGGAGATCGCCATTGCCAGCGACCTGCCGCGCGCCTCGGGGATGAGCAGTTCGAGTGCGCTGGTCGTCGGCGTCGCCACGGCCTTGATCGCCCGTGCCCGGCTCGCCGAGCGCGACGAGTGGCACCGCTACCTCCCGACCGTGCAACACCTGGCGTGGTATCTCGGCTGCGTCGAAAACGGCCTCGACTACGAGGGGCTCCCCGGCGCCGCCGGCGTCGGCACCCATGGTGGCAGCGAAGACCACACGGCGATCCTGGCGTGCCGCCTCGGCCACGCCAGCCTGTATCGATTCATGCCGGTCACCGCGCTGCGCGACGTGCCGATGCCGGCGGACTGGACCTTCGTCATCGCCTCGAGCGGGGTGCAGGCCGACAAGGCCGGCTCGGTGATGGCCCGCTACAACCGGGCCGCCGACTCGGCGCGCGCGCTCGTCGGCTTGTGGAACCAACACGCCGAGGCGCCGGCGCACTCGCTCGCCGCCGCGCTCGCCCGGACCCCGGAGGCGGTGGCGCGGTTCGACCGCTGGATCGACGCCGGGTCCGGCGAGTTCTCGCCGGAGGACCTGCGCAAACGCCTGCACCACTTCGTGAACGAGGACCGCCGCGCCCCGCTGGCGGCCCGGGCCTTTGCCGACGCCGACGCCGCGACGGTCGGCGAACTCTCGCGCGCGTCGCAGTACGACGCCGAGGCGCTGCTCGGCAACCAGATTCCGGAAACCATTGCGCTCGCCCACCTGGCGCGCGAGACCGGCGCCTACGCCGCCAGCAGCTTCGGCGCCGGCTTCGGCGGCAGCGTCTGGGCGCTCACGGCCAGGCACGACGCCGAGGCGTTTGCGGAGGAGTGGGTCCGCGCCTACCAGCGGCGGGTCCCCGCCATCGCCCCGGTCCCGTGGTTCGTGGCCCGCCCGGGTCCCCCCGCAACCGAGATCACGTTTCCTTAACCGCCAAGCTCAGCTAAGATGCCGCCCATGCGGATATTCGCGTGGCTGCTTCCCTTCGCCGTGCTGGGCGCCTCGGCCTGCACCGGCTCGGCGCCGCCCCCGCCGCCCCCGTTCCAGACCACCGCCAACATGAAGGACCTGATGTTGAACGTCCTCGACCCGGCGGCCGACGGCCTGTGGGATTCGGTCGGCACGATCATGACCGTGGAGGGGACGTTCGAGAAGTTTCCGGCGACCGATGACGAATGGGCCGGCGTGCGGGCCAACGCCATCCAGCTCGCCGAGTCGGGCAACCTGCTGATGCTGCCCCAGCGCTCGAACGGCTCCGCAGAATGGGTCGCCGACGCCCAGGACCTGATCACGCAGAGCGGACGCGCCCTCAAGGCGATTGAGGCCAAGGACAAGGACGCCGTGTTCACCATCGGCGGCGACATCTACGATGTCTGCACCAATTGCCACCGCAAGTTTTCTCCTGAGCTGGTGAGGCCCTAGCCGTGTCGCTCCTGGCGTTCGCCGAGTGGCTCGACGCGACCGCCGGCAGTACGGCGCTGCACGAGTCGATGTACATGTACCCCCTCGTGGAGTCGACCCACGTGGTGGCGCTGATGCTGTTCGTGGGGCTGGCCATCATCCTCGACCTGCGGCTGCTCGGCCTCACCTTGAGGCGGGTGCCGGTGTCGCTCGTCGCCGGCCGCCTGCTGCCCTGGACGATTGCCGGCTTCATCATCATGGTCGTCACCGGCGTGCTGTTGTTCTATGCCATCCCGGTGCGCACCTACCAGAGCATCTTCTTCCGGGCTAAAGTCATCTTCCTGATCCTCGCGGGACTGAACGTGTGGTACTTCCACACGCGCGTCTACAAGCGGATCGACGAATGGGATCACGACGTGATCACGCCGACGGCCGCGCGCCGCGCCGGCCTGGCCTCGCTGGTGCTGTGGGCCGGCATCATCGTGACCGGGCGCATGATCGCCTACAACTGGTTCGACTGTGACATTCAGCCACAGTCGGCGTTCGTCAACTGGGCGGCCGGCTGCGTCGTCCCACCTCCCACGCCCTGACACTGAATGCTGCTGACTTTCTTCGAGTGGTGCGAAACGCTGTGGCTCGGCCAGGCGGTGGTGGGTTCGAACTGGCTCTTTCCAGTGATCGAGTCGGTACACCTGCTGGGGCTGGCGTTGCTTGGCGGCTCAATCCTGCTGGTCGATCTTCGGCTGCTGGGGCTGGGGTTGAAGGAGCGTGCGGTCGCGGAACTCGCCCTCGACGCGCGGCCGTGGATGCTGACGGGCCTTACGATCCTGATCGCGACCGGCATTCCGTTGTTCTTGTCGGAGCCGATCAAGCTGTATTACAGCACCGCGTTCTGGATCAAGATCACCACGCTCCCGGTCGCGATCGCATTCGCCCTGACCGTGCGCGCGCGTGTGACGCTCAGTGACTCTGTACGTAACACAGCGCGCCGCCAGCAACTGGTCGGCGCGCTGTCCATCGCGCTGTGGTTCACCGTGGCCATCTCTGGCCGGTGGATCGGGTTTTCGTAAGTAAAACCAACAAGAGTTCAGGAGATCAAGAGAAACCAATTAGGTTTCTCCTAAACTCCTTGTCTCCTGTTTTTCTTTATCGGCCGCCGGGCTTCTTAGTCGCTTCGGTCGGGTCGCGGCCGTCTTTTGGTGCGCCGGTGCCCGACGAGCCCATGAACAACTTGCGGCCGTCGGTGAAGGTCACGTCGCGGCCGTTCGCCCGCTTCAGCGAATGGTCCTTGGTCTGGTAGCCGTCGACGATGATCTCGGTACCGACCTTGACCGTCTCGCGGGTCACGCCGCGGCGCAGCAAGGTGTTGGGTGTGCCGCCCTCGATCATCCAGATTTCAGGCTTGCCGTCCTTGATGGTTTCAATGTGAATCCACGTATGCGGGTTCACCCATTCGAGCCGCACCACCTTGCCCTGCAGGCGGATGGGCGCGTTCGGATCGAACTCGGCGCCAAACGCATGATGGGCAATGACCGATCGGCCGGCGAGCAGCAGGCCGACACCGAGCAACAGCACACTGAAGGTTGTTCGCGTTTTCATTTCTTGGTCCCCAGGCGTTTCTCTTCGTTGCGCGCGCCGCTCAGCACGTTCGACATGGCGTAGTTGCCTTCGTGGCACGCGTATTCATAGATTAACTCGTCTGTCGCCCGGAAGGGAATCTCCCCGGTAAACGGCCGGGTAAAGGTGGTCGGGTCCTCCACCGTGAAGCGGTAGTTGATGGTCGTGGCGTCCACCCGGCGGAACCGTTCGGTCACCTTGAGGTTCTCGGCGGCTCCGCGAAATGGCTGCTGCAGCGGGAAATTTGTCGTTTCCACCACGAGCGTATCGCCCTCCCAGTGGCCAATCGAGTCGCCCAGCCACGGACGGATGTGCTTGGGCAGGTGCGTGCCGCCGATCCGGACAATGCGGGCGTCGTGGACCATTTCCATCAGGATCATCACGTGATCCGGGGTCTGCACGATTTGCAGGTTGTTGTTATAGAAGTAGTTCGGAATCAGGGGCGTGGTCGGCCCGAACGACAGCAGGCAGCGCTCGGCGAGCGGCCGGAACTCGGGGTGATCGTACTGTCCGCGTCCGGCCATGTTCTTCATGCGCGCCTGGGCCCGGGCCCGCGCTTCGGGCGTCGTCGCGGGAATGCGGCCATCGGGCGGGTCGATGATCAGCGAACTGCGGAACTGGCCGTCAACCACCGCGACACGTTCCCCAGGATCGAGCCAGAAATTGTTGTAACCACCGACGTTGCCGGCGGCACCGGTCGAGCCATCGCCGCCCTGGGGAGGCGCGGGCCGGTTCGGATCGCTGTCCTGGTTCAACCGTTCGACGCGATCGGCGGTCGCCTTCTCCAGGCGCGCCGCTTCCTCCGCGCTCAGTACGAGGTCGGCGAACTCCTTTGGACGCTCGAGCGGCGTGATCGTCGCGTTGCTCCAAATGCCCTGGAGGTCGGGCTTGCCGTCGGCGGTGCGCGGCATGGTCCACGGCTTGGCGATGCCTGGTGCCTGTGCGTGCAGCATGACGATCGCGGGCGAGGCCAGGCCGGCCACCACGACGACTGCCGCCAGCACCCTGAATCCTGAGCGTCTCGTGAAATTCATGTCGTCCTCTACTGAACCGCAGTCTTCCGGAACTTCCCGTACATCAACTCTTCAACAAACTCGACACACTTGAACTGGTTGAGCCGCGCGTTGGGATTGATGTGCCGATAGAGCGGCATGCGGATCTTCCAAGGCCGGCTGAAGGTGGCCGGGTCTTCAATGGTGGCCTCGTACCAGAGATGGTCCGGGCCCTGCGGCGTGTAACGCTCGACCACCTTCATCTGCTCCGAGTGGTGGTTGCCGGCGCGGTCGAACCAGGTCTGGTCGTTCAGGCCGGTCACGGTCACGACCAGCGTGTCGCCCTCCCACTTGCCGACCGACTGCCCCATCCACGAATCGACCGGCGCCTCGCCAGGATCCTTGAGGTAGATGTTGCGGACCGCACCGGCGAACTCGTACGCGAAGAAGATGGCCTTGTCGCTGTGCAGGATCTGGAACGGATGCGGCAGGTAGTTGGCGCGCGGTACGCCGGGCAGGTAGCACTTGATCTCGGGATCGCGGTTCAACCAGTCTTCCTGGTTTTCCTTCTGCTTCTTCGCGGCTTCAGGCAGGTACGGAATCTCGTCGCCTTCGACGATGCCGACGCCACCCGGCACGGCGCCGACCGCACCGAACGCCAGCACTGGCGCTGCCGGCACGGGCACGACAGGGCCCGGCTGAAACGCCAGCGCCGCCTTGGCGCTGTGCGACAGCACGTCGTAGTTGGCCGTGTTGAGGGCCTGCCAGATGCCGTTCAGGTTTGGCTTGCCATCGGCCATCCGCGCCGGGCGGGCGGCCTGTCCGGTGACGGGCGTGGTCGCCCAGAAACCTGCTGCCACGACCGCCGCGGTGACAGCGGCAATGCCGATTTCCCGTACGGATCTCGAAACTTTCACACACCCTCCAGCGTTAGCGAGATGCTGACATTCAGAGACATGAGTGTCAAGGGAGCCTAGAATAGGGCCCATGCGTTTTGAAACCCGCTTTCGATCGCCGCGCCTCGGTCTGCTCGTAACCGTGTTGATGCTCGCCGGTCATGGCGCCACAGCCGTGGCGCAACGCAAGCCGCCGGCGCGTCCTCAGCCGGCGCCGGTGCTGAACTTCTACGAGGTCCACGAGCAATCGATCGGCGACCTGCAGGCCGCGCAAACCGCCGGCACGGTCACCGCTCGAGGGTTGGTGGATTCCTATCTCGCACGCATCCAGGCCTACGACCAGGCGGGCCCGCGACTGAACACCATCGTCATGCTCAACCCCCGCGCGCGCGAAGACGCCGATGCGCTGGATCGCGAGCGAGCCGAGAAGGGCGCGCGCGGTCCCCTCCACGGCATCCCTGTCCTGATCAAGGACAACTACGACACCGCCGATATGCCGACGTCGGGCGGCAACCTGGGGCTCGCCACCATGCAGCCGGCGGCCGACGCCTTCCAGGTGCGCAAGCTGCGCGAGGCCGGTGCGGTGATCCTCGGCAAGACGACGATGCACGAGTTGGCGGCGGGGATTACCAACATCTCGTCGCTGACCAACCAGACGCGGAACCCGTACGACCTGATGCGCGTACCCGGCGGCTCGAGCGGCGGCACCGGCGCGGCCATCGGCGCGAGCCTCGCCGCCGCGGGCATGGGCAGCGACACGTGCGGCTCGATCCGCATCCCGGCCGCGAACCAGAACATGGTGGGCTTGCGCGGCACGCACGGCCTGTCCAGCCGCACCGGCGTGATGCCGCTGTCATCGACCCAGGATATTGCCGGGCCGCTGGCACGGACGGTCACCGACCTCGCCATCATGCTCGACGCCACGGTCGGCCCCGATCCCACCGACCCCATCACCGCCGAAGGCGCCACACACATCCCCAAGTCCTACCGCGACGCGCTCACGCCGGGTGGCTTGAAGGGCGCGCGCATCGGCGTGCTGCGCGGATTGTTCGGAACTGCGCCCGAAGATGACGAAGTCGGCAACCTGGTTCGCAAGGCGCTGGACGCCATGAAAGCGCAGGGCGCCGAAGTCGTGGACATCACGGTGCCGGGCCTGGACGATCTGTTGCGCGACAGCAGCGTGATTGCCGACGAGTTCAAGTTCGACCTGGCCGCTTACCTGGCGAAGCAGCCGAATGCGCCGGTCAAGTCGCTCGGTGAGATCATCGAGCGCGGCCTGCATCACGATCAGCTCGACGCCACGTTCCGCCTGCGCAACTCCCCGGAGAGAAAGGAGACCGAGCGCTATCGCCAGGCTTTCGTGAAGCGTCGGGCGTTGCGCGCCGCCGTGCTGGCCACCCTCGAGGAACAGCGCATCGATGTGCTCGCCTACCCCACGCTCCGCCGCAAGCCGGCGATGATCGGCGAGGCGCAAAGCGGCTCGAACTGCCAGTTGAGCGCGACCACCGGCCTGCCCGCCATCACGATGCCGGCGGGCTTCACGACTGACGGACTGCCGATCGGGCTGGAGCTACTCGGCGGCGCATTCCAGGAGGCCGCCCTGTTGAAACTGGCTTATGGCTGGGAGCAGGCCACCAAGCCGCGGCGAGCGCCGTTCAGCACGCCGCCGCTCGTCAACGGCGCCGCGCCGCTGCCGGTGAGCGTCGAGGCGACGGTTGGCGGTAGCGCCGTCAAGTTCACCTACGACCGCACGACGGGCGCACTGCGATACGACGCCACGACCCCGGCCATCGGCACCGATCGAGTCGTGGGATTAACCCTGCAGCGCAGCGATGGCGACAAGCCGGGCCCGATCATCGCCCACCTGCTCGTGCCGAATCAGGTCACCGGCTCGGGGACGTTGATGCTGCGAGGACGGGACCGGGAGGACCTGGTGGCCGGCAAGATCTACGCGCACTTCTACACGAGGCAGTCGCCCCTTGGCGCCGGCAGGACACAGATCCGAATACCATAGGGCCACAGAGGACACAGAGGACACAGAGGCAATTCATTCAAATACAAGTGCCGCTGTCACGGGGCACTTCTTTTGGGGGCGGGCGGCTACAGCACGAACCGCTTGATCCCCTCGCGCAGAACCGGGCGGTTGAAGTTGAGTATCAGGCCTGTGCGAAGGTTCGTGATCCGCAGGTAGGTCAGCATCTGCGCGGTGAAGACAGGCTCGAGGTGGAGGACGCTCTTCACCTCGACGACCACCCGTCCTTCAACAATGAGGTCCGGCCGGTACTCGCCGACACGAATGCCCTTGTAAGTCAGGGGCACCAACCGTTCGCGCTCGAAGCCGATGCCCTGGGAGGCCAACTCGATGCACATCGCCAGCGTGTAGGGCTTCTCGAGCAATCCTGCGCCCATGTGCCGATGCACTTCAATGGCGCAGCCGATGCCTCCCAACGGCGTGATGTTGACGGTGGACCCTTCGCGCCCAGGCGGAGTCGCCGCCATCATCGAGGCGTGGCTGCGGCCGTTTCGGTTTCACGCTTCTGGCTCTAGCCGTCCAGGCAGTAGCTTAAAGCACGGGCACCCAAAGTATTGCTCGGTGCCCTCGGTGTCCTCTGCGGCTAACTCCCCTGCTCAGCGCGGCGTGCGGTAGGTACTGGCCGCGCCGAGGTCGGTCGGCCGGTTGCCGCCGGCGTTGGCAAGCGACAGCCGCATCTCGTCCGAGACGATATCGTAGCTGCCCAGCCGTCGGCCGAGTGGCGACACCAGGTCGATCGACGGAAACGGCCGGGCCGTCAGGCCGAGCACGACTGTGCCCGTCTCGATGGCAATGCCCGACTCGGTCAGCAGCGCGTACTCGTAGGTCGGGTTGCGCGCGTCTGTGCGCACGAACCGGATCCCGGCAGGACCGTCACCGCTCACCCGCATCCAGGCGCGCGTGGCCGGAAAGCGCAGGTCGCGCGGATTGGACGCGAACGGCTCCAGCAGTTCGGCGCTCGTCACCGCCGTGCTCCAAATCCGATCAAAGAACGCCTTCGCGTCGGCCGCCAGGAACGGCTCGGGCGTGACGGCGTTCGGATCGGGAATCGCCCCCGGGTAGTACGCGAAGTCATCCAACTGAAAGTGCGTCATCGCATAGGTGATGGCCGTGGTCCCAACCGTCTGCGACAGAGTACCGGCGGTGCCCAACGACTGTCCGGCGCCGACGGATGCAGCGGCCACCATCTCGGGACTGACGTTGGCGAGATTGGTATAGGTGGTTCGATAGGCGTGTGTGCCCACCACGTGTTCGAGCTGCACGATGCTGCGGCCCGGCGCCGA
Organism: Acidobacteriota bacterium; assembly: GCA_030697165.1. Taxonomy (NCBI): domain Bacteria; kingdom Pseudomonadati; phylum Acidobacteriota; species Acidobacteriota bacterium. The sequence continues at coordinate 42,177 of JAUYQQ010000016.1, read as the reverse complement.
CGGATCGGGAGCCACGCTCTCGACGGTGCCGGCCGCGGCGGCGCGGACCAGTCCGCCAATTCGGTACTCCACGTCCCAACCGGGATGTCCGTCGGCGGCGTGATCGGCGCCGTGGTAGCCAAACGGCACGAGCCCGAAGGCGGCCCTCGCCACGTCGGACGGATCGATGGGCATGACCAGGCCCAGCACGCCGGGAACGGTGGTGGGGAGCGGCACCACGATCGGCGGCAGCGCCGTCACGGGCGTGGGCGCGGTCGGTGAATCAGCCGACGTGCACGCGGCGGTGGCCGCCAGGAGGAGGATCAGCAGCGCCGAGGGCTTCAGCATTTTGCTGGCCATCGTACCTCCATCGACTAGATCAGGCGGGCGCGAATTTCGGGCGGGGGGATCTCACAGGCGTTGGCGCGCCCGGCCAGGCGGATCCGGATCGCCGCCACCACCGCGTAGGCCGCATCGCGAATCGGCCGGGGAATCCACAGCAACACCGCCGCCCATCGCCAGGGCGCCGACAGGCGTTGCGCGATCCGCAGCGACGCGGTCGATCGCAAGTACACCTGACCGTCTTCGATCAGGACAATGCTGCGGGTGGCCGCCCGGCTGGTGCCGTGCGACGCCAGCAGCGCCACGGCCTCGGGCGATTGCGATGCGCCGAAGCGGAAGTAGCCGCCGTCACGCTGGGCGATGAACTTGACCGAGCCCTCGCAAAACGCGCACTCGCCGTCGAACAGGATGATGGCAGACACCCCTCGATTGTACGTGAGGCGTCACACAACTTGGCCACAGAGCACTCAGAGGGCACAGAGAAGACAGGCGTTCGCCGCAAGCGCTGCAAGCCCGCGCGACAGGCCGGCCTTTGGCCGGCCACCGGGAGCGAATCAGGCCCGACACAAGAGCGTCCGGGAGGATCTGGGACGTTCTTGTGCCGAGCCTGATTCGGTCCCGTCGCAGGGCGAAGGCCTGCCGCGCGGGCTGCGCGCGTCTAATCTGCGTAATCTGCGGCTACTGCTTCAGCAGGCGAATGCCGCCGGGCAGGTGCGCGGTGGCTTCGATCTCGACCTTGTACTCAGGGCTCGCGAGCCTGGTCACGCCCACCAGCGTGCTGGCCGGACGATTCGTGCCGAAGTACTTGGCGCGCACCGCGGCCGCTTCCGGTGCCCGGAACGCATCCACGTCGGTGGCGTAGATGTTGATCTTGACGACGTGCGAGAAGTCGGCGCCCTGCGACGTCAGCGCCGTCTGAAGGTTCTTGAGGACCTGCTCGAGCTGCTCGACCATCCCCGGCCCCGCCAACTTGCCTTGCGCGTCGGCGCCAAGCTGGCCCGCGATATAGAGGATGTCGCCCACCTTGACGATGTGCGAATAAGTGGTGGGCGTACTGAGCCCAGGCGGATTGATCCGCTCGATCTTCTGAGCCGCCGCCGTTTGCGCCGTGAACAGAACGGCCAGTATGAATGCGACACGCATCAGCGCCTCCTGGGGTCTTAGGGTCCTAGGGTCCTGGGGGCCTGGGGGCCTGGGGGCCTGGGGTCCTAAAGAGTCTGTGTTTAATCTGTGCCTAATCTGTGGCTGTCTTATCTGTGGCTGTCTTCTGTGGCTACTGCCAGCTGACACGGGCGCCGATGCGCACGGTCCGCGGCCAGCCGATCTGGCGCAGCGGCGTGCGGGCCGTGTCGAACTCGGTGTCGAGAATGTTCTCGACCGCCACAAACGCGTTGAGGCCGCGCGTAATCGCGCGGTTCACCGTGGCATCCCACACCGCGTACGGGTTCAGGATGAACTCCTCGGTGTTGAGGTCGTTGTCATACTGCTCGCCGCTGAACCGCAACTGGGTGGCGGCCGTGAACCACCGCGGCTCGGCCCAGGTCAGCCCGAAGCCGCCCTGCACCGCCGGCACCTGCGGCACCCGGTTGCCTTCGAGCGCGGGCGTGGCCACCGAACCGCGGAAGTGGCTCGACGTCAGCACGAGCTGGGCGTTGAAGCTGAACGCCGTCGAAAAGCGGGTATCGAATTCCATTTCGACGCCGGTGGCGCGAATGCTGTCGGAGTTCTGGCGCTGGCGAATGGTCGACGTTGGGGTCTGCGTCAGCGTGACGTTGGCAATCGCGCCATCAAGGTTGTTGAAGAACGCAGTGGCCCGGAACGAGGTGCGCGACCACTGCGTCAATACGCCGCCTTCGACGCCGGTCAGCGTTTCCGGATCGAGCTGCGGATTGGCGTTGGTGATGGCCGTGCCGGCCGCAAAGCGCCGGTGCAGTTCGTTCAGGGTGGGGGTGCGGTTGGCGTGGTAGGCCGAGGCCTGCACCTGGAAGCGGCCCTGGCGCCACGCCAGCGCACCGCGCGGGCTGAAGAAGGTCACCTGCTTGGTGGGGTCGGCCGGGTTGAGCGGCTCGGAATTCCACCAGTCGACGCGGCCGCCCACTTCGAAGGTCAAGGCATCGCTGGCGGTGATGCTGGCGCGCGCATAGGCGGCGCCGAGCGTCTCGGTGCCGCCCGAGACGAACGGCCCGTTCGGCGTGTTGATGCCGCCGACGAGCGTGTACCGCAACTCGTCCTGGGCCGACTCAGTGCGGTGATAGTCGCCGCCGACAATCAGCGTGGCGCGGCCGAGCGGACGCGTCCACTGGCCGTTGGCCATGGCGTGCCTGGTATCGATGAACTGCTCGAAGGTCATGCGCTCGGTGGCGCGGCTCGCGGCGACGAACGAGAACGTCTGGTAGTAATCCTGGCTGCTGGCCGCCGCCTGCGCCTGCAGCACGCCGCCGCCCATCAACCCGCCGCCCTCGAGCGAGAACTGCTGCCAATCGGTGGAGTTCACCTGGACCGGCGTGCCGTTGCCACGCTCTTCCGTATAGCCGGCACCGCGCAGCGTCAGGTGCCAGTTGTTCTGGCGGTAGCCGGCCGTCGCAAAGCCGGTCTGGTAGTCGCTGTCGGCCTTCCGGTCGATCGAGCCGCGCGCTTCGGGGGCGACAATGAAGGCGCCGTCGGTGCGCACGCCTTCGTAGGCGCCGGTGGCCGACCAGCCGTTGCGTTCGGTGGCGCCAAACAGCGACCCGCGGAAGGTGTCGTGGGAGCCGCCGTCGAAGGTGGCACGCGCCCGCGGCCGGCTGGGCTGCACGGTCAGCACCTGCACCACCCCGCCCAGCGCGCCGGCGCCGTACAGGTCGCCGGTAGCGCCGCGCACGACCTCGACCCGGTCCACCGCCGCCTGTGGCACGCGGTTCCAATAGACCCAGCTGCCGAACGGGTCGTTCAGCGGCACGCCGTCGGCGAGCACCAGCGTGCGGCTCGCGCCCGACCCCGAGACGCCGCGCAGCGTGACGCCCTGGGTGGTGGGATTGGCCACGCGCGACGAACTGCGGCGAAAGAGCGTGAACCCGGGCGTGAAGCGCAGCGCGTCGTCCAGCGAGCCGGCGGCCATGTTGGTCAACTCGGCGCTGGTGATCACGGTGGCGCTGGCGGCGCTCGGCAGCCGCTCGGCGCCGCGCGTGGCGGTCACGACCACGGTGTCGGCAAAGTTCACCGGGCGGAGCACGACGAAGACCGGCCCCGAGCCCGTAACGGCGACATCGGCCGGTTCGAAGCCTTCGGAGGTGACGCGAATAGCGACCGCCAGCGTCCCGGCGTCGAAGTTGCCGTCGCGGTCGCTGTGCACGGTGACCGAACGCCCGTCCTCGGTGCGCGCAACCACCTCGGCGGCGGGGATGACCCCGCCAGACAGGTCCGTCACGCTGCCACGAGTCGTCGATGCCGACTGCGCCGCCGCGGGTGCGATAGTCTGGGAGCGAACGGGTGTGGGCGAAACGAGCAAGGCCGACACCAAGCCGGCGAGGACAAAACGAGCCTGTCGGGTCATAGAAAGTAAACTCTACACCATTCATCATGGCTGAACCCGATCGCGTCCTGCTCGAAGGCCCCCACTCACGGGTCAGAGATTTCCTCCTGCTGATGCGGGCGGGGCGAGACTTCATCCAGGGGTTTCGCGTGCTGCATTTCGTGGGGCCGTGCGTCACCGTCTTTGGGTCAGCGCGGTTCGACGAACACCACCGGTATTACGCCCTGGCCCGCGAGGTCGGTGGCGCCCTGGCCAGGATGGGCTTCACGGTCATGACGGGCGGCGGCCCGGGCGTGATGGAAGCGGCCAACCGCGGGGCGCGTGAGGCCGGCGGCCGGTCAGTCGGCTGCAACATCAAGCTGCCCATGGAGCAAGGGCACAATCCGTACCTGGACTGCTGGGTGACGTGCCATTACTTCTTCGTCCGCAAGGTCCTGCTGCTCAAGTACTCGTACGCCTTCGTGGTGGTCCCCGGCGGTCTGGGCACGCTCGACGAGCTATCCGAAGCGCTCACGCTGATCCAGACGCGCAAGATCCTGCAGTTCCCGGTCATCTTGATGGGGCGTGACTATTGGGCACCGTTTCTGGCGATGGTGCACACAATGGTGGAAGCCGGCACGGTGTCACCGAGTGATCTCGACCTGATGCTGGTGACCGACTCGGTGGACGAGGCGATGGCACACCTCGAGAAGTACGCCGTTGAGGGCTTCGGACTCAAGCGGCGGAAGGCGCCGAAGCCGTCGCGGTGGCTCGGCGAGAAGCAGCTGTCCAAGCCGTGCCCCTCGGAGCGGGCCTGAGTGGTGTGAATCGGTGGCCTAGGAGCGCGCCACGGCGTGCATGGCGGCGCCGGCTGCGGCGCAAATGACGCCGCCCCAGATCATGTCGACCACCACGACCTTGAGCGGAAACGCCTCCATGGTGGCGTAGTTGGTCAGGTCGTACACGCTATAGGCGATCACCCCGAACACCGCGCACCACAACGCCGCCTCGCCAATGGCCCCGGCGCGCGCCCGCGGCAGGGCGAACAGGGCCAGGCCCAGCACAATCAAGGCATAGAGCAGCAGGGCCGGCAGCCAACGCGGGTCGAGGCTCCCATCCGGGTGCTGGCGCAGCAGCGGCCCGAGTTCGCGCTTGTAGAACTGGTTGGCCAGCAGCCCGAGCCACACCGCGTCCATCAGGATGAAGACCACCAGGCCGAGGCCCCACTGCTTGACGAGTTCCATGGTTGCTCACTATGACGCGCGGTGCGGCGGCCAGGGTCCCATCCCTGCTAAGCTGAATCAGATATGCGTCTGGCCAAACTGGCGGTTGCCAGCGTCAGCCCCACGGTGGGGGCGGTCGTCTCGAACGTGGATCGGCTGATCGAGGTGGCCCGCGCCATGGGCGAGGCGGAGGTCACTATTGGCGCGTTTCCGGAGCAGGCCATCGGCGGCTATCCGCCTGAAGATCTGGTGCAGTGGCGAGGCTTCCTGGAAGGCCAGCGCCGCGAACTGGGTCGCTTTGCCGCCGAGACCGCCGGTTACGGCACGGTCTACGTGCTGGGCCTGGCCGTGTCGGTGGGCGGTCAACTGTTCAACTCCGCCGCCCTCGTCCATCGCGGCGTGATCGTCGGCCTGGTCCCGAAAGAGAAGCTCCCGACGTACAACGTGTTCTACGAGGGCCGCACCTTCTCGCGCGGCGGCGCTGGCCTGGCGCTCGATGCCGGCGGCGTGCCGCTTGGCGACTATCTCTTCTCATTCGATTTCGGCGAGGTCGCCGTCGAGGTTTGCGAAGACGCGTGGTCGCCCGACGGCCCCATGCGCCGGCGCTGCTATTCGGGCGCGGAAATCGTGGTCAATGTGTCGAGTTCGCCCTATCGCATGGGCATCGACTCGACCCGTCGCGAGATGCTGGCGACCAGGGCCGCGGACAACCAGGCAGTATTGCTCTACGCCAACGCGGTTGGCGGCCAGGATGGGCTGATCTACGACGGCGGCGGCTTCATTTTCCAGAACGGCCGATTGGTATTCGAGGCACCGCGCTTCGAACAGGGCTGGTGGTCGTCGGTCGTTGATCTCGATCGCACGAGGCGGCTGCGCATGGAGAACACCACCTGGCGCAGCGACTGCGAGGCGTTCCGGCTGCAGCGGGAGACCGTGCCGGCCGTGCGCGTGACCGCCGCGACCGCGAACCGCTCTGCCCTGACCTACCCGGTGCCCGAGGGCGGCAGCTTCTTTCTGCCGGCCAGCACGAAGCCGGCCGCCGACCCGCGCGAACGCGCGCTCGACGACCTGTTCGAAGCGCTTGCGCTCGGCGTGAAGAGTTATTACGAGAAGACGGGCGCGTTCACCTCGCTTGGCATCGCCCTGTCGGGCGGACGCGATTCCATGCTCACGCTGATGGTGGCGTGGCGCGCCTCCCAGTTGATCACGGGTGGCGCCGCCATCTCGGCGTTCTACATGCCGAGCCGCCATTCGCAGCCCGAGACGAAGCACGCCGCGCAACAGCTGGCCGATGAACTGGGCGTGTCGCTCACGACCAGCCCGATAGACGAGGCTACCGATCGCGAAGTGGCCGCCGCCACCGCGATGCTCGACGGCAAGCCGGTAACTGAACTGACCCGCCAGAACATCCAGGCGCGCGTGCGCGGGCAGCGGATGTGGAACTGGGCCAACTCGTCCGGCGCGCTGTTCCTGCAAACCGGCGACATGAGCGAGAAGGCCGTCGGCTACACCACCATCGGCGGCGATCTCGAAGGCGCGCTGTCGGTCATCGCCAACGTCCCCAAGACGGTGGTCATTGCCATGCTCGAACGGCTGGAACGGCGCTTCGGATTCAAGGGCGTGACTGCTACGCTGGCCACCGACCCTGGTCCGGAACTGGCCGACGCGCAGGTCGCCGAACACGAACTGATGCCCTTCCCCGTACTCGACGCCTGCCTGCATCTGTATGCCGGCGAGAAAATGTCTCCAGACGAAGTCGGTACCGCACTAAAGGCACTGTTCCCGCAGATGGATCCGGCTGCGCTCGATAAGTGCGCGACCCGTTTCACCAAGCTGTTCTCGCAGTCGATCTACAAGTGGGTGCAGTCGCCGCTGTCACTGCACGTCGGCTCGCTCGACCTCGACCGCGAGCGGGCACTGCAGATGCCGGTGGTGCAGAAGAACGAATGGCATTGAATGGACAGCCGGCCGGGTACGGCGTTATCGTGAGCTTGGAGCCGCAACAACGTGCTGGCCCGCAAGATTTGTCGAGGCTTGAGTATTCCTGAAATCGGCAAGTAGCCGCCCCTTAGCCACGGCCGTTTTCCCGAGAGGTCCGAAAACAACGGCGAATCCGCCTCACGGCGACCGCCCCTGCCACATCTACTACACGGTCGATGCCGATGACGTGATCGTGCGCGCCCTGTGGGGTGCCCGCCGAGCGCACGGCCCAACGATCGGCCAGTAGACTCTGGTCGCAATACTTCCTCTGTTGCCGACCTTCAGTCAGCCGTCCGTCACCGCGCGGAGCACTCTGGGAACCAACTTGAAGGGGACGGCGCCGGCCGTCACCTGATTCACTGCTCCTGCGAGGTACAGGTCTGGCTCCGGGGCGTGAAACAGCCACGTCCCCGTCGACCCGGTGTGACCCACAACCTGCGGGACCGGCCGGAAGGGCGCGAGGAAGCGGGGCAGCCGGAAGCGCATGACCCCGAGGCCGTACTCAATGGGCCAACTGGGCTGCCGCAAGGCGGCGCGGTCCAGCGGGAAGGAGAACCGTCGCCATCGCGCCTGCATCCGGAGCCAGGTGCCAGGATCCCGAAAGAGACCACCGCCGTTCACGCCCTTGAAGAACCGTACGAGGTCGTCGCACGTCGAGTTCATGTCGGAGATAGAGGACAGGAAGCTGGGGAGCCGGACAACCTCCGTGCCGGCGTAGAGTGCGGCGACGCCGGACTCTCGACCACTCACACGGGAGCGCCCGGGAACCCAGGTGTCCTTGAGCCCGAGGGGATTCAGAATCAGGCCTTCCAGGACCTGGAAGAAGGGTGCGTCGCGGCGCGCCTCGATGATGCCGACGAGCAACTGGTAGTTCGTATCCGAGTAACGGATGCGCACACGCTGCGCGTCGAGAGATTGCGGCGGGAAGTGCGGCGCCAGCCGCTCACGGACCCGTCGTGCCATGTCCTCCAGCGGCCACGCACGGTCGCCGTCCTCCACCAGGATCTCCACCAGGCTGCGGCAGTCGCGTGCCTCGCCCCGCCGTTTCGCCGGGTAGTCCTCGATGAAGTCTGCCAGACCCGAAGCGTGGCACAAGAGGTGCTCCACGGTGATCCAGTGCGTCCGGTCTTTACCGTCGAGCACGTGAAGCCGGTCCGTGACGGCCGCCGGGAGCCGATCCACGACGCGATCCTCTAGTGTCAGTTCTCCTTCCTCGACCATTCGCAGGACCGTCGAGGCGATGAAGAGCTTGGTGATGCTCGCGATGAACCAGGGAGTCGTCGGCGTCATGGCCGCACCGTCCGGAGACACAGCGCCCCTGGCGCCCGCCCAGCGGAACGCTCCGTCCCCGGAAACGACGGACATTACGGCTGAGCGGATCTCGTTCCGCTCGAACACCCCATCGAGCAAGCCATCCAGTCGCTCCGCGATCTGCGTCTCTCTCATCTGCGTCTGACTCGACAGGAGGTCACGAGATCAGGAGCCAATTCCGTAACTCCTCATCTCCTACTCTCCTTTTTGACTGGTACGCCTCCGTCCGAACACGCCGGCCGTGACCAAGGTAAACACCAAACCGACCGGCAGGGGTTCGATGGCGGTGAATGCGATGTTCACCAGCGGATTCTGATACATCTCGCCGAACTCCGCCATTTCTTTGGCCTGCGCGGCGAGTTGGGCTTCAGTGGCACCGCCCTGCCGGGACTGCTCCAGTGCGTACGCCGTGTACTTGTCCAGGAAGTCGGGCATGAACCCGTAGTAGAGGATCTGCCAGCTCACGACGTAACAGGCCGTCGCCACCAGCGTGATCAGCAGGCCGACCTTGAATGCCCGGCCGAAGGTCACGTAGCCGCCGGCCACGTTGTCGCGGTACGACTTCACGCCGAAGAACACCATCAGGAACGCCAGAACCATCGACGTGTAGCCGACGATGGCGCCGCGGTCGAAGCCGATCTGCTCCTGGAACGGCAGTGTCGCGAACATGAGGGCGGCCATGATCGCGCCGGCGATCAGGCCAAAGGTGAGAACGATCTTTTGCATTCGGTAAACTCCTCCGTGGTTGAATACGGCGCGTCTTGGTCGCGCCGGACCGGCCGATTCTGCGGGCCGGGCTTTCCAACCGCGTCACCCGAATGGATGATTTTGGAGGATTTTGCGAGGAATCATACGAAAGTCTCAGGGAATGAGGCGGAGTTGCTTGCCCAACTGCACCGCCTGGGTGCGACGGCGGGCGCCAAGTTTGTCGAACACCCGGCTCAAATGGGTCTTCACCGTGTTTTCGCTGACGAACACCCGCTCGGCAATTTCCTTGTTGCTCAGGCCGTGGGCGATCAACTCCAGCACTTCCAGCTCGCGCGGGGTGATGCCAAGGGCGGTCAGCTTGCCCTGGTCGCGGACAAAATCCACCGGCGCGGGGACCATTACCTCCCGCACCACGACCGTTTCCCTGGTCTTGGTCAGCTTCAGGCCCAACCAGATGCCAACGCTGGCGAAGATGGCGGCGACGATGCCGCCGTAGATCTCGACACGGTATTCGACCACCAGCCAGCGGTACTCGACGAGCTTCAGGCCGGCGATCAGAACGCCGCCCAGTAGCCCGTAGAGCAACACATGCTTGCGCATGCTCTGATTCTAAGCTGAGCGGAAATACAATGGGATCGAGATGCCGGCACCGACAGTCATCGAGTCGCTGAGCGATCCCCGGGTCGCCGACTATCACCACATTGCCGATCACCGGCACATGCTCGCCCGCGGCCTCTTCATCGCCGAGGGCCGCCTCGTCGTCCGGCGCCTGCTGGACCTGCGGCAATGGGATGTGGAATCGATCCTGCTGACCCCGGCGGCGGCCGAGAACCTGAACGACGTTCTCCACCTGGCCACGGCGCCGATCTACCTGGTCGATCAGGCCCTGATGAACGGCATTGCCGGCTTCAACATCCATCGCGGCTGCCTCGCGTTGGCGCGCCGGCCAGAGCCCGCCACGCTGGACCGCATTGCCGCCGGCCCGCTCTCGCGGATCCTCGTTATGGAGGGCGTGAACAACCCCGACAACGTTGGCGGCCTGTTCCGCACCGCCGCGGCCTTTGGCGTCGAACTGGTAATCCTCGGGCCCAACTGCGGCGACCCGCTGTACCGCAAGGCCATCCGCACGTCGATGGCGGCAACGCTGGTCGTGCCCTTTGTGACCGCACCGCAGTGGCCGTCAGCGATCACCGACCTGCGCACCGATGGCTTCACCGTGGCATCGCTCACACCGCGCCACGACGCGCTGCCGCTGATGGACCTGCCCCGCCACGCCAAGCTGGCGCTGATCGTCGGCGCCGAGGGCGACGGCCTGACCGAACCGGCGATGGCGGCCTCGACGTTCCGCGTCTGCATCCCGACCACTGCCGCCGTTGACTCGCTGAACGTCACGACCGCCGCCTCCATTGCGATGTACCATTGCTGGCAGGAGTAGTGGCAACTGGTGGCATTCGTTGAAGAGGTCCTGAGGTTTCTCACCGCCCGCATGCAGATCGAGGCGGAGTGGGCGGTGCAAGAGAAGACCTCGTTCACCTGGTGGGCCTCGTCGCTGCGGCAGCGGGTGTGGGTCGCCGAACCGCGCGAGTTCCAGGGAGTGCCCCTCACCACCCTGCACGTCGAAACGGATTTGCTGGCCGGCGTGCCGATGGATGACTCCACCTGGCCGCGCCTGGCCGCCATCAACCGGTTCGCATCGCTCAGCGCGTATGTCGCGGACCCGGCCGCCGGCACCGTCAGCCTGCATTCCTCGGTCTCGCTCACTGAAGACAACTATCGACTGGCCCAAACCATCGCCCTGCACGCCATGGCGCTGCAGATGGCCGATGCGTTCGCGGAAGCCACGGAACTCGCCAGTGCGTTCGGCGCAGAGGTGGCCGCCTCACCGCATCCAACGATGGGCATGCGTCACACGCCCGACGAGATGGTGGGCATTCTCGAGATCTACCAGCAGCGCGGCGCAGCCGAGTCGCCGTTCACGCCCGAGGAGCTGGCTCAGTTGGTGCACGTGGAACCCCGGCCGTGGCTGCTGGCCGCCAACGATGTGCACCGCCTCGACGCCGACCTCGAGTTCGCGGCCGGCGAGGTGCACGCGCGCCTTGAATTAGATGCCGAAGCCACGCACCCTTCTCTCGGCAGCGGCTTGCAGATGCGATTGAAGCTGCCGGTCGAACCCGACCCGATGGTGGCACAGCGCCTGAACGCCAACGAGCGGCTCGAGCCGGATGCGCACCAGCTGGGCGCGTGGTGCGTGGACGAGGAGCACGGGTTGATGTTTACCGGCTTCGTGCCGGCCGCCGCGTGGGTGCCCGAGCTATCGCGGTCGCTGGTGTATCACCTGTCGGCCAAGAACGAATGGGCGCGAGCGCTGCTGTTCCCGGCTGGCTAGGTTTCCCAGTCGAGCGATCGGCCTACGGCCCTTTTCCAGCCCGCATACAACTTCTCGCTCTTCGCCTTCGGCATGGCCGGGCGGAACTCGCGGTCGAGCGCCCAGTTGGTGGCCACATCGTCCATGCTCTTCCAGTAGCCCACGGCAAGTCCGGCGAGATAGGCCGCGCCGAGCGCTGTGGTTTCGGCGACCACGGGACGCCGGACAGTGACGTTCAGCAGGTCGGCCTGGAACTGCAGCAACATCGCGTTGGCCGCGGCTCCCCCATCGACCTTCAAGGTCGTGAGCGGCAGGCCGGACTCAAGCTGCATCACTTCCAGCACGTCGCGGGTTTGGTAGGCCATCGCATCCACGGCCGCGCGAGCGACGTGGGCCATCTTGGTGTTCCGGGTCAGCCCGACGATCACGCCGCGGGCACGCGGATCCCAGTGCGGCGCCCCCAGGCCGACAAACGCCGGCACGAGGTAGACGCCGTCGGTATCGTCCACGGTCGCCATCAGCTTCTCGACATCCGCTGACGCTTCGATCGCTTCGAGGCCATCCCGCAGCCACTGCACCGCGGCACCGGCCACGAACACCGAGCCTTCGAGCGCATAGGTGGTGACCCCACCGACCTTCCAGGCCACGGTGGTGACCAGGCCCTTTTGCGACGGCACCGGCTTGGTGCCGGTGTTGAGCAGCATGAAGCAGCCCGTGCCGTAGGTGTTCTTCGCCGACCCCGGCTCGAAGCACGCCTGGCCAAACAGCGCCGCCTGCTGATCGCCGGCGGCGCCGGCAATGGGAATGGCGGTCCCGAACAGCGAGGGGTCGGTGTGCCCGTAGACCTCGCTGGACGACTTCACCTCGGGCAGCATCGCGCGAGGCACATCGAGCAGCTTCAACAGCTCGTCGTCCCACTGCATGGTGTGAATGTTGAACAGCAGGGTCCGGCTCGCGTTGCTGACATCGGTGACGTGCACCTTGCCACCGGTCAGGCGCGAGATCAGGAAGCTGTCGATGGTGCCGAACAAGACTTCCCCCTTCGCGGCGCGCGCGCGCAGGCCGTCGTGGGAGTCGAGCAGGTGCTTGATCTTCGTCCCCGAGAAGTAGGCGTCAACCACCAGGCCGGTCTTCTTGCGGAAGGTCGGCTCGTGACCATCGGCCTTCAACCGGTCGCAGATCGGCGCGGTCACGCGGCTCTGCCAGACAATGGCGTTGGCCATCGGCTTACCGGTCGCCTTGTCCCACAGCACCGTGGTCTCGCGCTGGTTGGTGACGCCAATCGCGGCAATGTCGGCCGCCGTGAGGCCGGCCTTGCTGAGCGCGTCTTTCGCCGTCTGCAGCTGGGTGGCCCAAATCGCTTCGGGATCGTGCTCGACGTGCCCAGGCCCAGGGAAAATCTGCGGAAACTCCTGCTGTGCCGTCGCCACCGCCTTGCCGGCGCGGTCGAACACGATGGCACGGCTCGACGTGGTGCCCTGATCAAGGGCAAGAATGTATTTCATCGATTCGACTCCGGGGCCTCGTGATGCTTGTTGATAAACATGTCATACAGCCACGCGCCGAGCACCGCGCCGACACACGGCGCCACGATCGGCACCCACCACCAGCCGCCGCCCGCGGTGAAGACGCCCGGGCCCCATCCCGCCACCAGCGTAAACAGCCGCGGTCCCAGGTCGCGGGCAGGGTTGATGGCGTAGCCGGCGTTGAAGCCGAACGCGACGCCGATGGCCACGACCAGCAGACCCACCAGCGGCGCCGTCAGCCACGCCGGCGGCGCGACGTTCTTCTGGTCGGTCACGGCCAGCACGCCGGCCATCAGCAACATGGTGCCGATGACCTGATCCACGAAGCCACCGGCCAGCGACAGGTACGGCTGCGGATAGGTGGCGAAAATGCCGGCGGTGGCCGTGGCGCCCTCGATCATCCGCGTCCCGCCGTCGAACGCCGTGAGCGCCTCGCGATAGTTGAGGAACACGAGGGCGGCGCCGGCAAACGCGCCGGCGGTCTGGGCCAGCGCATACGGCAAGACCTTGTTCCAGGGGAACGTGCGATGCACCGCCAGGGCGAACGTTACCGCCGGGTTCAAGTGGGCGCCTGAGACGCCACCAGCGGCGTAGATCCCAAGCATGACGCCGAGCCCCCAGCCCACATTGATCCCCAGGTACGAGCCATTGCCCTCCTGGCTGAGCACCGTTTGAGCGACCACGCCCGCGCCGAACGCGATCAGGATGAACGTGCCGAAGAACTCTGCTGCAGCTTCTCGCGGGGTGCCTTTGAGCATGCGCGGGATTCTACTTCAGTCGCAGCACGATAATGTGTTGCCAGGGCAGAACGTCGATCACCTGGTCGATCACGAAGCCCTCGGCCTCCAGTTCCATCTTCACCTCGGCCACGCTCATCTTGTGGACCTCGAGAATGGGCACCTTCGGGTCCTCCTTCCGGAACTCGACCAGCACCAGCCGTCCGCCGGGCTTGAACACCGGTTTCAGTCGCTGCAGGAACACCTGCGGGCTCTGGAGCTCGTGGTAGACATCGACCATGATGGCGAGGTCGATGGACGCCGGCGCCAGCTTCGGGTCGTCGACCGCCCCGAGGACCGTCGTCACGTTGGCCAGCCCCTCGGACTTGATCCGCCGGTTGAGGATCTCGAGCATCCCGGGCTGGATGTCGGTGGCAAACACCTGGCCAGTGGGTCCCACCTGCTTCGCCATCCGCGACGTGTAATACCCCGAGCCGGCGCCAATGTCGGCCACCACCATGCCCGGCTTCAGCTCGAGGGCCGCCAGCGCCTTCGAGGGCGCCTCTTCCGCCTCCCGCTCGGGCCGCTCCAGCCACCCGGCGCCGCCAACGCCCATGACCGGCGCAAACACACGCCCGCTGACCGGGTGGCGGCGCTGCGCCTCGACGACCGCCACGAATCCGACTGAGAGAGCGAGAACCAACGCGGCGGTCCGGGTTAACATGAAGGGCTTTCCTATTGTCATGACGTTGTCCGCACGAGCGGCGTCCCCGGGCGACATCCCGGCGATCGCCCAAATCTACAACGAAGGCATCGAAGACCGCCTTGGCACCTTCGAAACCCGCCCGCGCTCGCACGACGATGTGCGCGCGTGGTTCGATGGCATACACCCCATCGTCGTGGTCGAAGCCAGCGGCCAGGTCGTCGCGTTCGGCTCGACTTCGACCTATCGTACTCGCGACTGCTACGGCGGCATTGCCGAGTTCTCGGTCTACGTGTCGCGCGCGTCGCGCGGCCAGGGCGCCGGCCGGGTGGCGATGGAGGCCCTGGTCCCGGCCGCCGCGGCGGCCGGCTTCTGGAAGCTGCTGTCGCGCATCTTCGTCGAGAACACCGCCAGCCGCACGCTGATGGCGCGCGCCGGGTTCCGCGAGGTCGGCATCTACGAGAAGCACGGCAAGCTCGACGGGGTGTGGCGCGACGTAGTGATCGTGGAGCGCATCATTCCCGAGAACGTGCGCTGATGAGACGAACGGTCCCACAACTGATCTCGCTCGCCGCCCTCGTGCTGGGCGTCGCCCTCTTCATCTATACCGTGATGGGTCTCAACCGTGACGAGACCCTCCGGCAGGTGCGCGAGCTGGGCCTGGCCTTGCCGATCGTGCTGATCCCGAGCGTGATCTGGCACGTGATGCGCGCGGCCGGCTGGTGGGTGTGCTTCCCGCCAGAAGTGCGGCCGTCATTCTGGCGGGTGTTCCGCGTGCGGCTGGCCGCCGACGCCGTCGGCTACTTCACCATCCGCGGCGTCGCCAGCGAACCGCTCCGGGTCGTGCTCCTGATGGACCGCGTGCCCCCGGTCGTCTCGGCCGCGGCGTCGGTGCTCGAACGCACCGCCATGGGCATCATGAGCGTCGTCGGCGTCGGGTTGTTCGCGGCGTTTGCGGTCTCGTCCGACATGCTGCCGCGCGCCTGGCAGGGCGTGTTCCTCGGCATTGCCGCCACGGCGCTGGTGGTGCTCGTGTTCTCGCTGCTGTTCCTGATGCGGTCGGGACGCTACTTCGGCCCGCTCATCTCGAAGATTCATGCCCGCACCGGATGGAGATGGGCCGGTGGCCGCACGGTGCGGGTCATCAGCGCCGTGGAGGACCTGTTCCTGAAGCTGGCGCGGACCGATCCGCAGCGGCTCGAGGCGCTGGTCGCGCTGAGCGTCGCGTGCTACGCGGTGATGGCGCTCGAGGTCTACCTGGTGTTCTGGGCCATGGGCGAATCCATCTCGCTGTGGGTCGGCATCATTGTCGAAACCTTCACCCGATCGGCGAGCGTGGCGAGCGGCGCGATTCCGGGCAACCTGGGCGCCCTCGAAGCCTCGAACGTCGCGGTGGTCAAGGCGCTCGGCCTGGCCGGGGGCGGCACGCTCGCGCTGTTCCGGCGCGTGCGCAGCCTGATCTTCGCCACGGCCGGCCTGGCGTTCTACCCGCGCGACACCGTCGCCGCCGCGCCCACGCCCGAGGCGCCCGGATGCTGACCAAGGTGGTTGCGGCCATTACCGCGTGGGCCACGGGCCTGGGGGGCGTAGGCCTGTTCATCATCGCCGCGCTCGACTCGTCGTTCCTGTCGTTTCCGCAGGTCAACGACGTGCTGGTGATGTTGCTGAGCGCGAAGTACCCCGAACGCATGATCTATTACGCCGGCATGACCACCGCCGGTTCGCTGCTCGGCTGCTATGCGCTGTTCGCCGTCGCCCGCCGCGGGGGCGAGGTGTTCATGCGCAAGCGCCTCAAGGGCGCGCACGTCGATCGCGCCATGCGGCTCTACCAGCGCTTCGGGATTCTCGCGGTGGTGGTACCGGCCCTGCTGCCGCCGCCGGTGCCGTTCAAGGTGTTCGTCGTACTCGCCGGCGCCGCGAATGTCGCGACCTGGCGTTTCGTCGTCGCGATTGTGATCGGCCGTGGCATCCGCTATTTCGGCCAGGGTTACCTGGCGGTGCTGTACGGCGAGCAGGCCCTGGACTACATGCAGGCGCACGGCGCCCAGATCGGCATCGGCCTGGCCGTGCTGGCGCTCGCGGCGGGCCTCGCACTGGTGATGTTGCGTCGACGCGAGCAGGCCACGGCATGATCGATCTGTTGCCGTTCCGGTCGGTGCACGTGGACCTGCTGTCGACTGACAACAACGAGGCGCTGGCCAGGCGGGCGCACTACCTGCAGTGGCTCTCGCCTGACGAGCACGAGCGCATGGCGCGGTTCGTGTTCGAGCGCGATCGCGTGCGGTTTCTGTTGACCCGCGCGCTGGTCCGGACCACGCTGTCACGCTACGCACCAGTGGCGCCCGCCGACTGGCACTTCATTGCCAACGCGCACGGGCGCCCCGAGATTCTCGATCGGCCGGCGGGGGTGCCCGACTTGCGGTTCAACCTCTCCCACACCGACGGCCTGATCGCCTGCGCGGTGACGATCGGCCGCGAAGTGGGCATCGACGTCGAACACGTCGGGCGCCGATTGACGCAGGACGTCGCGGCCCGCTTCTTTGCGCCGGCCGAGGTCGCGCACCTCCAATCGTTGCCGGCCGATCAGCAGGAGCGGGTGTTCTTCGACTACTGGACCATGAAGGAGGCCTACATCAAGGCCCGCGGGTTCGGCCTGGCTTTGCCGCTCGGCGACTTCGCGTTCCACTTCGCGCCGGACCGCCCGCCGGCCATCACCATCGAACCGTCGCTGCGTGACGATCCGGCCACCTGGCAGTTCCTGCAGGACTGGCCGACGCCGATCCATCGGCTGGGCCTGGCGATTCGCCGCACCGGCGACGATCTGCCGGTGCGCATGCGGCAAGTCGTCCCGTGAAGCTCTGGGCGATTAGCGATCTGCACGTCGGCTACGAAGAGAACCGGCGGGTGGTCGACGCGTTGCCGGCATTCCCGGACGACTGGCTGATCGTGGCCGGCGACACCGGCGAGACGCCGGCCCACCTCGACTTCGTGCTGCGCAGTCTCGAACCGAAGTTCGCCCAAGTGATCTGGACGCCCGGCAACCACGACCTGTGGACGCCGAAGACCCTGCCGCCGGACCAGCGCGGCGCGGCCCACTACGAGCGGCTGGTCGCGCTCTGCCGCCGCTACGGCGTGTTCACGCCAGAGGATCCCTACCCGAAATGGCCCGGAGACGGCCCGCTGCGCGCCATCGTCCCGACCTTTACCTTGTTCGACTACTCGTTCCGGCCGGACCACGTTGCTCGCGAAGATGCCCTTGCCTGGGCCGCCGAAACTGGCATCCGGTCGGCTGATGAAGACCTGCTGGCGCCCGATCCGTACCCGCACTGCGACGAGTGGTGTGCCGCCCGCGTCGCCGCCACCGAAGCGCGGCTGGATGCCATTCCCAAGGAGGCGAAGCTAATCGTCGCCAATCACTTCCCGCTGCGTCGCGACCTGGCGGTACTGCCGCGGATCCCGCGCTTCTCGATCTGGTGCGGGACGATGAGAACCAACGACTGGCACCGCCGCTACAACTTCGAGACGGTCGTCTCGGGCCACCTGCATCTCCGCTCGTCGCGCGAGATCGACGGCGTGAGGTTCGAGGAAGTGTCACTCGGATATCCCAAGCAGTGGAACCAGTCACGCGGGCTCGAGCACTACCTGCGGCGCATTCTCTAGCAGCCACAGATTAAACACAGATTGAACGCCGATTCAGTCACGGTTGCTGGCGCGTACGCATTCAACAACGGGCCCGGGAGCGGCCGTAGGCCGCTCTAACGAAGCAGGCGGCCCGACTTCAAGAGAGGCAGGATAAATTCAAGGTCTCTCTTGAAGTCGGGTCGCCTGCTTCGTTGTGCGACGCCGGCGTCGCCGGCGTCTGCGGGCCCTCAATCTGTGAAATCTGCGAAATCTGTGGCTGTCAAAAGCAGGCGCTCAGATCTTCACGAGCCGCTCGGCGGCGGCGGTCAGGGTTTCGTCGCGTTTAGCGAAGCAGAACCGCAGGACGGGTCCGCCGGTGTCCTTGTAGAGAAATGCGGAGACGGGGATCGACGCGACGCCGTGCTCGACGATCAGCCGGTGGGCGATCTCCTTGTCGGTCTCTTTCGAGATCGCCGAGAAGTCCATCAACTGGAAGTACGTACCGCCACACGCCAGTGGCTTGAATCGCGAGCTCGCCGTCAGTTCCAGGAACAAGTCCCGCTTCCGCTGGTAGAAGCCCGACAGGTCTTTCGCGGCGGGATCCTTGCGCACGGACTCTGCGAACGCCATCTGCGACGGCGTGTGCACGGTAAACGTCACGAACTGGTGGACGCGCGTGACCTCGGCCATCAGCGTCTGCGGCCCGATGCAGTAGCCCACCTTCCAGCCGGTCGTATGGAAGGTCTTGCCGAACGAGCTGATCACGATCGAGCGCGCGCGCAGGTCCTCGTAGCGCAGCAGGCTCTCGTGGCGGCGGCCGTCGAAAATGATGTGTTCGTAGACTTCGTCGCCAATCAGGATGATGTCCGTGCCGTCAACGATCGACTGCAGCTGCTTCATGTCGTCGGCCGACCACATCATGCCGGTCGGATTGTGCGGCGTGTTCACCAGGATAATGCGCGTCCTGGGCGTAATGGCGCGGCGGACCTCGTCCCAGTTCACGGTGTAGTCGGGATAGCGCAGGCTCACGAACACCGGCACGCCGCCACTCAGGCGAATCACCGGCACGTACGAGTCGTAGCACGGCTCGAACAACAGCACCTCGTCGCCCGGCTGCACCAGCGCCGTCAGCGTCGCATACAGGCCGGCCGTCGCGCCCGAGGTCACCAGGACCTCGGTCATGGGGTCGTAGCGCGGACCGTACAGCTGCTCGACCTTGGCCGCGATGCCCTCGCGCAGCGCCAGCACGCCCGGCATGGGCGCGTACTGGTTGTGGCCCTCGCGCATGGCCTTGGCCACCGCCTCGACCAGCGCCGGGTCGCAGTCGAAATCCGGGAACCCTTGCGACAGGTTGATGGCCTGGTGCTCGTTGGCCAGCCGGGTCATCACCGCGAAGATGCTGACGCCGATATCGGGAAGCTTGGAGGTGACGGGAACAGCCGAGGTCATGACGGTCCCGACATTCTGACACGACGGCGGGGTTACAATCGCCGACATGGCATTTCTCTTCGCCCTGCTCCTCGGCGTGCAATCGCCCACCACCTACGCCCGGCCCGAATTGCTCGTCGACACGGCGTGGCTGGCCCAGCACCTGAACGACGCGAACATCCGCGTGATTGACATGCGCAACCGTGGTTATGCCGAGGGGCACATCCCGGGGGCGGTGTTCGTGGACAACAACTGGATTCGCAATCCCAAGGCGCCACCCACCTTCCTGCCGACGCCGGCCGAGTTCGAGGCGTTGATGTCGCGCCTGGGCATCTCCAGCACCACGCGCGTGATTGCCTACGACGATCGCGGCGGGCTCTACGCTGCCCGCCTGTGGTGGATCCTGAACCACTACGGCCACGCCAACGCGGCGCTGCTCGACGGCGGCTGGAACAAGTGGTCGGCGGAACAGCGGCCCACCAGTGCCGACGTGCCCAAACCCGCGGCGACGGTGTTCACCGTCAAGCCGGGTACGGTAAAGGTGGCGACCGCCGATGACGTGAAGGCGGCGATCAACAAGCCGGGCGTCAAGCTGGTGGACGCCCGCACGCAGGGCGAGATCGACGGCAAGGACCTGCGCAACATCAAGCGCGGCGGCTTCATCGAGTCGTCTGTGCCGATCTACTGGGAAGACACCATGGATCCGGTGACCAAGGCCATGAAGCCGGCGGCAGAGCTCGTGAAGCTCTACCGCGACAAGGGGATTGTGCCCTCCGACCAGGTCACGGTGTATTGCCAGGTCGGCATGCGTGCCGCCCACGACATTTTCACGCTGGCGCTCATCGGCCACGACCTCACCAAGCTGGCGAACTACTACGGCGCGTGGGAGGAATGGGGCAATCGGGACGATACGCCGATTAAAACTAAGGTGCCTTAGGTGCCTAATGGGCCTAAGGGGCCTAGGGTGCGCACTTTAGGCACCTTAGGCACCCTAGGCACCCTAGGCACTATAATTCGCGCGGAGGCTTTGCCATGATTCGCCGTGCATTCTTCGTCGTGATTGCCCTGCTGGCCCTGTCGTCGATGACGATTCAGGCCGGCTCGTCCCCGGCCCGCGCCAAGTTGGGGATGGTGATCACCCAAAGCGACATTGCCTCGGAGATTGGGTTCGAGGTCATCAAGAACGGCGGCAACGCCATCGACGCGGCCGTGGCCACTGGCTTCGCCATGGCGGTGACGCACCCGACCGCCGGCAACATCGGCGGCGGCGGCTTCATCGTCTATCGGCCGGCCAAGGGCGAGCCGGTGTCGTATGACTTCCGCGAGGTCGGCCCGGCGCGGTCGTCGCCGGAGATGTGGCTGAAGGACGGCAAGTACGACTTCGACACGCATCACAACAGCCACATGTCAGTGGGTGTGCCCGGCACGGTGGCGGGGCTGCACCTGGCGTGGAAGGAAGCCGGTACCAAGCCCTGGAAAGAACTGGTCGAACCGTCGATCAAGCTGGCCCGCGATGGCTTCGAGGTTTCGCACGGCCTGGCGCGGTCGCTGGCGTCGATGATTCCCGAGTTCAAGAAATATCCCGCGTCGCTCGCGCAGTTCTCAAAGAACGGCCAGCCGTACGAGGCCGGCGACATCCTCAAACAGGCCGACCTGGCGCGGACGCTGACGCGCATTGCCGAGCAGGGGCCCGCCGGGTTCTACGAGGGCGAGACGGCCGAGCTGATCGAAAAAGAGATGAAGGCCAACGGCGGCCTGATCACGGTTGGCGACCTCAAGGCCTACCAGGCCAAGAAGCGCGATGTCGTCAAGGGCACATACCGCGGCTACGACATCTACGGCATGCCGCCGCCCAGCTCCGGCGGCATGGCCATCGTGCAGATGCTGAACGTGCTCGAGGGTTTTGACCTCAAGGCCAACGGCTATGGCTCGGCCAAGAACATTCATCTCACGGCCGAAGCCATGCGCCGGGCGTTTGCCGATCGCGCGCGTTATATCGGCGATCCGGATTTCGAGAAGGACATCCCGCTGCCGATGCTGATCTCGAAGGACTACGCCAACGGGCTGCGCAAGACCATCGACCCGAACAAGGCGTCGAAGTCGTCCACCACCTCGTTCACGTGGACCAGCGAATCGCCCGAGACCACCCACCTCTCGATCGTGGATGCCAACCGCAACGCCGTCGCCATGACCTACACACTCGAGTACGGATACGGCTCTCGCATCGTCGTGCCCGGCGGCGGCTTCCTGCTGAACAACGAGATGGGCGACTTCAACGGCCAGCCCGGATTGACCGACGATCGCGGCATGATCGGCACCAACCCCAACCTGGCACGGCCCGGCAAGCGCATGCTGTCGAGCATGGCGCCCACCATCATCGCCAAGGACGGCCAGTTGTTCATGGTCACCGGCACGCCCGGCGGGCGCACCATCATCAACACGGTGCTGACGACAATTCTCAACGTGATTGATTACGGCATGAACGCGCAGGAGGCCGTGGATGCGGGCCGCATGCACCACCAGTGGCTGCCCGACCGCATCAACGTGGAACGGCTCGGCATCTCGGCCGACACCCTCGCGTTGCTGCGCGCCATGGGCCACACGGTCAACGAGGGCGGCAACCAGGGCGCCGCCCAGGTGATCGTGTTCAACCAGAAAGAGAACCTGCTCGAGGGTGGCGTCGATCGCCGCGCACCCGACGGCGGCGCGGCCGGCAAGTAACGGATTTACAGGAGACGAAGAGATAAAGAGTTTCTCCTTATCTCTTTAACTCCTGTTTCTATTTGTTCACGTACTCGAAGCCGAAGCGTCCCTTCACGCACAGATTCCCACGGGTGACGTCGTTGTCGAACGGCGACGTCACCTTCACGATTTGCTGATCCTGCACGTGCACGGTCAGCGTGCAGCCGACACCGCAATACGGACAGATCGTATCCGTCACGGCCTGGGTCTCGGGCCGCCACTCCCCTGCCTTCCGCAGTTCGAACTCCGGCGTCGCCATCAACGCGCCGGTCGGGCACACCGCAATGCAGTTGCCGCAATAGACACACGCCGAATCCGGCAGCGGCACGTCGAGCTCAGTCGAGATATGGGCGCTAAAGCCGCGACCGGCGACGGCAATGGCGAAGGTGTGCTGCGCGTCGGTGCCGCACGCTTCAACACACTTGTAGCAGAGGACGCACTTGCCGTAGTCCCGCACGTAGAGGTCGTTGTCGATCTTCACCGGCTGGGCCACAGAGGACACAGAGGACACAGAGCCAAGACTCTCTTGAAACCTCTCTGGACGGGCTCCGTACTCCATTATCATCTCGCTTAGTCCGGGTGCGGTACTCAAATCGACAGAAGATCCCAATAACTCCAAGACCACCTTGCGCGAGAGGTCAACCCGAGGCGACCGGGTCTTGACGACCATGCCGGCCTCGACCTTGCGCGAGCACGCCGGCGCCAGCACGCGCGCGCCTTCGACTTCGACGACGCAGACGCGGCAGGCGTTTACGGGGGTGAGCGTCTCGAGGTAGCACAGCGTCGGAATGTGGATGTCGAGCGTGTTGCATGCCTCGATCAGGGTCGCGCCGGCCGGCACCTCGACCGCTCGCCCGTCGATGGTCAACGGCACCATCACCGGCGCGGGTTCAGCCGGCGGAGCGGGAATGACCGCTGCCGGTGGCGGCAAGCGGAATGAGATCTCGTCGTTGGTCATGACCCGGACCTTCTCAAAGAGGGCAGGTTTGCAAATGCCGATTCAATGGCCGACGCTGCCGTCTGGCCCAGTCCGCAGATCGACGCGTCTCGCATCGCCTGACCCAGCTCACTCAGGAGCACCGTGCCCTGATCCCCGATCCCTGATCCCTGATCCCGGCCGCGCAGAAGTTCTTCCTGCCGCACCGTGCCGACGCGACACGGGACGCATTGGCCGCAGGATTCGTCGCGGAAGAACTGCGCGATGCGGGCCAGCGTGTCCAACAGATCGGCGGTGTCGTCGAACACCATGATCACGCCCGATCCCAGGGTGGCATTGGCGGCACGCGCGCCTTCGAATGACAGCGGCATGTCCAACGCATCCGGGCCGACGAACGTGCCGGCGGCGCCGCCAAGCAGCACGGCCTGCAGCGACCGGCCGCCCGGGACACCGCCGGCCAGGTCGATCGCATGCCGCAGCGTCTGGCCGCATTCAATCTCGTACAGGCCTGGCTTCGCGACGTGGCCAGACAGGCAGAACAGCCGCGTGCCAGTCGAGCCCGCGGTGCCGGTTCGCGCCCACGCCGTGCCGCCTTCGACCAGGATGTCGAGCACGTTCACGAGCGTCTCGACGTTGTTCACCACGGTCGGCTTCCCAAACACGCCGATCTGCGCCGGAAACGGCGGCTTCGACCGCGGTTCCCCGCGCTTGCCCTCGAGGGAGTTGAACAGCGACGTTTCTTCACCACAGATGTACGCGCCGCCACCACGGCGAATCTCGATCTCGAACGCGTGACCCGAGCCTGCCACGCTCGGCCCCAGCAAGCCGGCCGCCCGTGCCTGTTCGATCGCCGCGCCAATGGCGCTCTCGGCCTCCGGGTACTCGCCGCGAATGTAGATGAACCCGTGCTCGGAGCCGGTCGCGAGTCCACAAATCGTCATCGCCTCAATCACGGCCAAGGGGTCCTGCTCCATCAACACGCGATCCTTGAACGTGCCGGGTTCGGACTCGTCCGCGTTGCAGACCACATAGTGCGGTGTCGCCGGCTCGCGGGCCACCGCCTCCCACTTGCGGCCGGTCGGAAACGCCGCGCCACCGCGCCCCAGTAACTTCGCCGCCGAGACTTCGGCGATGACGGCCGCGGGACCCATGGCGATCGCCTTCGTCAGCGCCGCGTAACCGCCGTGCTGGCGATAGATGTCGAGCCTGGTGACATCGGCCACGATCATGCGCCGAAGGATTCGGGTACCCGCACCAGCCGGCACGGTAGTCACCTTCGGAACCCTCGGGATCTCAACCGCCCGGACGACCTCCTCCGCGGTGACCGGCGCGAGCACAAACCGCTCCGGCTCGCTCCCGGCCCGAGTAATGAGCGCGGCGGACCCGTGATCGCATTGCCCAAGACACGGCGAGCGGTGCACCGCGTGCCCGAGCCGCGACTCCAGCTCCCGGCACATCCGGTCGGCGCCTTTCAAGCGGCAGGCGATGTCGTCGCACACATGGGCGACGGCCACCGGGCGCGGCTCCGTGGCCAACAGGTGATAGAAGGTGACGACGCCCCAGGCCTCGGCGGGCGGAACCGACAGCCGGGTGCAGACGTAGTTGAGGGCGCCGTGGCTGATCCAGCCGATGGCGTCCTGGACGGCGTGAAAGGCGGGCAGCAGCAGGTCGCGGTCACCCGTGACCTGCCGTCCGCCAATGGCCGTGCGCCCGTCGCGGCCAATGTCCCGCGCCGCGCCGTGCCATCCGGTTGCCGGGGGGCCCAGGAGGCGATCGACCGCCGCGCGCTCGGCTTCGGTGGCTTCGGCGCCGACGATATGCAGATCCATGGTTAGGGCCGGGAGTCGGGAACCGGGAACCGGGAGTCGGAAGAACCCTTGTCTTTCCGATCGACTCCCGACTCCCGACTCCCGACTCCCGTCTCGATTCGAATAGCGGTGGCCTTGAACTCGGCCGTGCCCACCAGGGGATCGGTGGCATCGTTGGTCAGCATGTTGGTGGCCACTTGATCGGGGAAATGGAACGTCATGAACGTCAGGCCTGGCCGCAGAGCGTGATCGATGTGGACCGGCGCCACCACCGCCCCGCGGCGCGACGTGACGGTCACGGGCTGCCCCTCGGCCAGGCCGAGGCGGCGGGCATCTTCAGGTGAGACGTCGATCGTCTCGCCTCGCCGCGTCGGCGAGGCATACGATCCCGTCTGCACGCCCGTGTTGTACTCGGCCAGCCGCCGGCCCGTCGTCAGGCGCAGCGGGAACTGCTCGTTCAGCTGGTCCAGCGGCAGCTCGTGCCGCACCATGGAGAACGGCGCCCGCGGGCCACGGACCGGCCGCTCCCAGAGCCGGCCGTGCAGGAACAGTTCGCCCGGATGGTGATCGTCGTAGCAGGGCCACTGCAGCCCCGAGTGCTGCTCGAGCCGCGCGTAGCTCATGCCGGCGTGAACCGGCGACAGCTGGCGCACCTCGTTCCACATGCCTTCGGCGTCGGCCGGCCAATCGTGCCCGAGCTTGCGCGCCAGGTCACAGATGATCGCCAGGTCTTCACGCGCCTCGCCTGGCGGATTGAGGGTCTTGCGCACGCGCTGCACGCGACGCTCGCTGTTCGTGAACGTGCCTTCTGACTCGAAAGCGCCGGCCGCGGCCGGAAAGACAACATCGGCGCGCTGGGCGGTTTCGGTCAGGAAGATGTCCTGGACCACCATGAAGTCGAGTCCCTCGAGCAGCCGCGTCGCGCGGTGCTGATCGGCTTCCGACTGCACCGGGTTCTCGCCGATCACATAAAGGGCGCGCAACTCGCCGCGCTCCATCGCGTCGAACATGCCCGACAGGTGCCAGCCCTTCTTCGGCGGCACCGGGACGCCGTAGAACCGGTCGAACTTCGCCCGGACCTCGTCGTTCTCGACATGCTGAAAGCCGGGCAGGCGATCGGGCAGCGCGCCCATGTCGCCTCCGCCCTGCACGTTGTTCTGGCCCCGCAGCGGGTTGAGGCCCGAGCCCCAGCGCCCGACGTGGCCCGTCAACAGCGCGAGGTTGATGAGCGCCATGACGTTATGGACGGCCGTATGGTGCTCGGTGATGCCCAGCGTCCAGCAGATGATCGCGCGCTTGGCCGTGGCATAGGTGTGCGCCATTTCGCGGATGACGCCGGCCGGCACACCGGTTTCGGCCGCGCCACGCTCCAGGGTCCAGGGTTCGACCAGGCCGCGATAGGCGTCAAAACCGGTGGTGGCGTGTTCGATGAACTCGCGGTCGGCCAGGCCGCTGGTGATGATTTCGCGGGCCATCGTGTTCGAGAGCGCGATGTCGGTGCCGATATCGAGGCCCGCCCACACGTCGGCCCACTGCGCGGAGGTGGTGCGCCGGGGGTCGATCGCATAGAGCTTCGCCCCTCGCTTCAGCCCCGCGAGCAGGTGGTGAAAGAAAATCGGGTGCGTCTCGCGGGCGTTCGATCCCCACAAGAGAATGCAGTCCGTCTCTTCAATCTCCTGATACGAGCTGGTGCCGCCACCCATGCCGAATACCGCCGCCAGACCGGCGACGCTTGGGGCATGTCAAGTGCGGTTGCAGCTATCCAGGTTGTTCGAGCCCATCACTACGCGCCCGAACTTCTGCGCCGCGTAGTTCATCTCGTTCGTGCTCTTCGAGCAGCTGAAGAGGCCGAAGGCCCGGCCGCCATGCGCCTGCCGCACGGTGTCGAGCCCGGTAGCCGCGCGCTCCAGTGCTTCGTCCCACGAGGCCTGCCGAAGCGGGCCGCCGCGGGTGTCACGAACGAGCGGATGGACCATGCGCGTCATCCTGCTCATCGTGGTTTTAAGGTAGCACGGTCCACTGAGCGATGGGGATCGACAGGAGCAGGTATCGCTGGCGCAACGCGATCACGTGGCCCGGCAGGTCCCTGGTGCTGAACTCCCCGGCCCGGCAGCGATCGCGCAAGCGGCGAATCTCAATCCGGTAGAGATCGTTGATCTGCTCCCGCAAACGCTCGGGCGAGGTGTCGGGCCTGGGCGCCAGGCCATGCCGCGCCAGTTCTTCGGCGACTTCGGGTCGATAGATCACCGGCGGCACTTCAGGGCGTACAACGAGATCTCGATCTCCACCGCCGATGGCAGGCCGGCCGTGGCCCCAGCCTGGGTGTAGGCGGCGCAGGCGGCGACGAGGTCACCCAGCCGGTCGCTGGCCCGGGCCAGGCCGACCCAGGCGTTGGCGGTCGGCTTCACCCTGGTCGCGCGCAAGTAGGCATCGCGCGCCTCCGTGTACCGGTCCACCTCGAGCCACAGCTCCCCGGCCAGCTCGTCGATGGGCAGCGGCCACTGTGCCGGCGCGCCGGCCAGGGCCATGGTGTCGGACAGGTCGCGGGCGTGGGCCAGGAACACCTCCATCTCGTCGCGCTCGTCCTGGGCGGCGCTGACGGCGGCGCGAATGGCGACGTCGGCATACCGCGCCGCCACCCCTGGCATGCCATCCAGGGCGCGCAGGCGCAGGTTGACGGGCCCGAGCAACTCGAGGGCGCCGCCTTTGGGCGCCAGTTCGCGCGCGGCGACCCACCCGTCGATGGCCAGGCGCTGCACCTCGCGGTCCACATCCTGCCCAAGCGTGGCGATCATCGCCGCGATCAGCATGAGGCGCATCGCGTCAGCCTCCGATCAACTGGACCACGACACCAGTGCCCGTGTCGGCCACGGTGCGGCGCTCGAGCTGCGCGGCCTCGAGCGTGAACGACCGCATGCCGACCGCGTGCTCGGGCGGCGGCGGCGCGCCTGCGCCCAGCCACGTGTTCATACCCAGGTGATGATGATAGCCGCCGGCCGCGGCGAATAACGCACCGGGGTAACCGCGCACGGTCGGCTCGAACCCCACGTCGCCGCAGAACACCGCCTCGCCGTCTTCGAGCCGCGAGACGTGCAGGTGCACGTGACCGATCACGGTTGCGGCCTCCAGCCCCTGCCACGCCGCATCAGCGCCCGCCTCGTTCGCCACGCTTTGCACGTCGAGCGGATCGGTGGTCATGGCCAGCTCGCCGTTAGCGGTGCGCCAGGTCTCCCGCGGGCGATCCCGATAGATCTCGATGCCCAGGCCGTCGGGGTCACTCAAGTACAACGCCTCGCTGACCAGGTGATCGGCCACGCCGGAGAGGGGCCACTGCCGGTCCGCAAGGCGCCGCAACGAGCGGCCGAGCGCCGCGCGCGAGGGCACGAGGATGGCAAAGTGGAACAGGCCGGTGCTGCGACGCGGCTTGGGCACCGAATCGCGACGCTCGTGCAATTCAATCAGGACCGGTCCGCCGGCCGACAGGTATGCCGTGCGGCCGTCTCGCATGGACTCCAGAAAGCCGAGGGTGTCGCAGTAGAAGGACACCGAGCGGTCGAGATCATTGACGGTCAGGCTGACGGAGCCGATGTGGGCGTCTGCCGGCAGGGGCATGCAGCCATCTTAACGCCGTACCGAACATTGGCCACAGAGGACACAGAGGACTCAGAGCAAACTCTCGAAATGCGATCGAGCGTCGAACGCGCCGACTGGCATTTAGAAAGAATTGACTCGGTGTCCTCTGTGTCCTCTGTGGCCCACGATCACCGCATGAGCGCGATGAGCGCGGCGCGGTCGACCTCTGCATTGCCGATGACGATACGCGAGATCCGTCGGGTGTTGGTGATATCGTCGAGCGGGTTGGCGTCGAGGACGAGGAAGTCGGCGCGCTTGCTCACCCTCAAGGCGCCGGTGTCGGGGCGGTTCACGAACGCGGCGGCGCGGCTGGTCGCGGCGACGATCGCCTGCGACGGCGACATGCCGGCCTCGACCATGGCTTGCAGTTCCAGTTGCTCGGCGAAGCCGAAGTGGTGATCTTCGAGGCCGGTATCGGCGCCGAGCACGACCTTCGCGCCGGCGGCAGCCAGCTTGGCGAGACTCTGCCGCAGGATGCCGTACCGCTGACGCGCGGCTTCCACCGCCTTGGGTTCACGCTTTGCGTAGTAGGCCCGCATGCGCTCAATGACTGGCGCAATGACCGCCGGGGTGAGCAGGGCCATCATGGGGTCACCGGCGGTGAGCCACGGCGGCGTTGCCGCGAACGTCGGCTTGAGCGGTGTCGTGAGGTTGCCCATCACCACCACGTCTTTCTTGACGATCGCTGCCACCAGCGCATCACTCATCACGGTGTCGCGAACCATGTGCGCGAAGGCGTCGATACCGGCATCAACGAGATCGACCGCATCGGCGTGATAAAAGACGTGGGCGATCACGCGCAGTTGGCGCTGATGCGCCTCGTCGATGATGGCGCGGTAGAGGGGCGGGCTGAGCTTCGGCGCGCGGCCGTTGCGATCGTCGACCCAGATCTTGACCATGTCGACGCGGCGCGCGGCCAGCTCCGCCACGGCCTTGCGGGCCTCGGCCTCGGTTGTTACTTCATAAGCGATGCCGGTGTAGGCGGCGCCGCCGGGGCCGGCATTCGGCGAGCCGATGCCACGGCCAGTCACCTGCAGCAGCGCGCCCTGCGGCCGGCCATTGGTCTGCTCCGACCGCAGTTGATACAACAGGTCGCCGGTTTCGATCCCTTGCGACTGCACCACGTTCACGCCGAAGTACAACGCGCGCGCCAGGTCGCTGATGACGGTTTCGCGGGTGTAGTTGCCGGCCGAATAGCTCAGCCCCTGCTGGAATCCGGGATGGCCGTGGGTGCCGATCAGCGCCGGAATGATGGTCTTCCCGGCCAGGTCCACGCGCCGCACCGAGGCCGGCACGGCGATGGAGCCGGCGGGCGCCACCCGAGCAATCGTGCCGTTCTCCACGAGCATCGCGGCCCGTTCGATTGCGGCGGTGCCGTCGCCCGGAATCAGGCGGACGTTCTCGTAGAGGACCGGAGCGCCGGGCCCGGAAGCAAAGGGCGCCTGGGCCGCAGGTGCGAGGGAACCGAACACCGCCAACGCGCACATCCCGAGCCTCGCTGTCCGCATGACGCGGACTATACCTCGGGGAGTTCAGGGATCAGGGATCAGGGATCAGGGATCAGGGATCAGGGTTTTGGAATGCGCAGGGTCGCGCTAATCATCGCACTGCCGCTGGCCGCGAACATCAGGACCAACGGGTGCAACAGGGCCGGGCCCACCTGGTAGACGCCGAACCACAACTGGTCGTCCACGCGGCCGAGATATTGCGCCAACCCGAGCACCAGCACCAGCACCACGCTGGTGGGGATTGGCGTGCCCTCGAAGTACTTGACCTTGCCGGTCGCCGCGTCGGTCAGGGCTTCGGTGGTGGCGTTGAAGCGCGCCAGGCGGCTGACGCCGCACACGACGAAGTAGGTCAGGATCACCATGTCCCACCCGCCGCGCAGGCCGAGCGTGAAGCCGAGGACGGCGGGCGCGACGCCGAACGAGATCACGTCGGCCAGCGAGTCGAGGTCGGCGCCAAGCACCGACTGGCGGCGGCTGTCGAGCCGGGCCACGTAGCCATCAAGCACATCGAACAGCAACGCGGCCGGCAGCAGAAAAAACGCCGCCCACAGAAACCGGCGGTTGTCGGTGGCGATGTAGTCGAGGCACAGGAAGATCGAGATGGTGCCGCACGAGGCGTTGAGGATGGTCAGCAGGTCGGCCCACGTGTAGGACCGCAGCATGGACATGTGCCGTCGGCGGACCGTCATGACCCCAGCGTATCAAACCGCGCCGTTAACCTTTTGGCAGGTCATCCGTAATAAGGGGTATGAAGCAACGCATTCTCTCGGCCCTGGCGGCCACCCTGCTGACCGCGGCCACCCTGTCGGCTCAGCCGGCGCCGCCGGCACCGGCCGAGCCTCCTGCGGCCCCGGCCGCCCCTGTGTTCCAGGTCCCGACCGACGCCAACGAGACACGCGAACAGCTGCGGGAGCTCCTGCGGCAGTACCCGCCCGCCGTCGGCGAGGTCCTGCGGCGCGACCCAAGCCTGCTGAGCCGGGCCGACTACATTGCACCTTATCCGCAGCTGGTGGGGTTCCTCCAGCAACATCCGGAGGTCCTCCGGAACCCGACGTTCTTCTTCGGCGGCTACGACTACTACGAGCAGCGCCGCACGCCGATGTCGCCCGAGGTCGAGGCGCTCGGCGTCCTGCTCGGTGGCCTCGGTGGCTTTCTCGGCTTCGGCGCCTTCTTCGCCATCCTGATCTGGCTGGTGCGCGCCGTGATTCAACACCGCCGGTGGCTACGGCTGACGAAGGTGCAAACAGACGTTCACACCAAGCTGATGGAGCGCATGACTACAAACGAAGAACTGCTCGCCTACATCCAGAGTCCTGCCGGCCGCCGCTTTCTCGAGTCGGCTCCCATCCAGCAGGAGCCGGATTCGCCCCGGATGGGCGCCGCGCCCGTCGGTCCCATCATCTGGTCGATGATGGCCGGCATCGTGCTCGCTACCGTCGGCGTCGGCTTCCGGTTTGCCGCGAATTCAGTGACCAATGAAGCGCAACAAGCCTTTACTGTAGTAGGCGTGATTCTGCTCGCCCTCGGCGCCGGCTTCGTCGTCGCCTCGGTCATGGCCTACCTGGTGTCGTCGCGTCTCGGCCTGTTCCCGGCGAGAGCCGCCATCACTGATGCGAGTTCCGGCAATGCGTGAACTGGCGCTGACCGACATGGAACGCCTCGGCGCCTTTGACGAAGCCGAACGCACGTTCCAGATGACCGAGGAAGCCTTTCGCTCCTTCTACGAGCTGACGGCGCGGCCGGTCCGCGCCTACCTGGGCCGCATGACGAACGACGACCGGCTCGCGGACGACTTGCTCCAGGAGGCGTACTACAAGTTCCTGCGCTCGAACGCCGTGTTCGACAGCGATGACCACCGGAAGCATTACCTGTTCCGGATTGCCACGAACCTGGTGCACGACCACCGCCGCCGGCCACGCGTGGAAGTGCCGGTCTCGACCGCGGCGCAAGAGGCGCTCGCCGCACCGGTTGACGCCCACCACGCCGACCAGGCGGCGGCGCGCATCGACTTGGCACGAGCCCTGGAACACCTGAAGCCGCGCGAGCGGAGCCTGTTGTGGCTGGCCTACGCGCAAGGGTGGTCGCACGAGGAAATTGCCGCTGCCATTGGCGTGAAGACGGCTAGCCTGAAAGGCATGTTGTTCCGCGCCCGTCACCGCCTGGCGGTGATCCTGAGAAATCCCGGAGGCCGATCGTGAGCAGTCTCGAATGCGCTCGTGAAGACCGTGTGCTCGGCGCCGTGCTTGCGGGCCGATGGCCCTCGGAAGACGACGAACTGGTGGCCCACGCGCAGCAGTGCGAGATCTGCCGCGAGGTCGCGGAAGTGGCGGTCGTGCTCCGTGCCGATCACGGTCACGCACGCCGCGAAGTGCATGTGCCGGTGGCCGGCCAGGTGTGGTGGCGTTCCGCGGTGCGGGCGCGGCTGGAGTCGGCGCAGGCCGCCACGCGGCCCATGGCGTGGCTGCACGGCGTAACTGCCGCCATCACTCTTGGGATCCTGATAGCCGTCGCCGGCATGGCCTGGCCGACGCTGATCGTGGCGGCCGACTGGGCGCGCGAGGTGGCGGCGCCGTTGATTGCCAACGGTGAAGTGTCGGGGGCAGTCAGCGGTGTGCTGCGGCAAAGCATGGTCGTGGCGATCGCCGCGGCCGCGTGCTTACTGGTGGCCCCGGTGCTGCTCTACTTCGTCCTGTCCAACGATTGATCGCACGGCCGTGGCGGCGGCTCGCCGCGCGCGCCCGACTTGTGGGCACAGTAGCGGAAGGTCGTCCCCTGCGGCCCGCCCACTTCCCAGAACTGCGGGCACTGCGGCCAGTACTCCAGTTCTTCCAAGACGTCGACGCTGCGGCGCACGGCTTCAGGCACGGCCTCAATGACCGGCGAGAAGTGATGGCCGAAGAGGCCCGACCGATCGATATCGGCAAAGCCCGACTGCGACTCGCAGGACACCACCAGCGGGGACAGGCCGCCGGCGGCCACCAGGCGCACCCGCGACGGCGCGGAGCCGAACGAGTCGTAGCCAACACCCTGAAACCGCAATTGCTTGCCGCCGTTGGTGGTCACCGTCACGCAGACATCCCCTTTAGGGTTCAGCCATCCCGAACCGCAGGACACCTCGACCGACGCGACCTCCGCCATCGCGGCCAGGCGACCGCGCACGAACGCTTCTTCGCGTGGGCCGGCCAGCGTACAGGCCGATGCAAAGCCAGCCGCGGCGGCCGCCGCCACGAGCCAACCCCGGCGCGCGGCGGCTACCATCGTCCGCTGGCGCCGCCGCCGCCCGATGATCCGCCGCCGAAACTGCTGCTGCCGCCGGACGACCCGCCGGAGCTCGACCCGCCGGAACTGCCGCCACCCATGACCCAACCGCTGCCGCTGCCGCTGCTGCCCTTGCCACCGCCCTTACCCGGCCGGAAGCTGTCTTTCCACTTCTTTCTGCTGCCCAGCCAGTAACCAGTCGCTGCCATGGCCAACCACAGCGGCGCGAGCGTGTAGAGGGTGACCGTGAACATCACGAGCAAGGCCATCAGCATGGGAATGCCGGAGAACAGGCCGCCGAACAGTATCGGGAAGACGGTCTTGGTGCGCAGGCCGAGTCCAAACATGAACGAGCCGATCCCGATGAACATCCCGAGGAAGGGCACCAGTATCCATACCGGCACGTCGTTCGAGGAGTCGTTGAAGCGGGCCAGTTCCTCCGGCGACAGCACCTGGTTCTTCTCGACGATGTCGGCGATGCGGCCGACGCCGGCGCTGATGCCGCCGGCGTAGTCGTCGTCTCGGAAGCGCGGCAGGAACTGCTCGTCGCGAATCTCGCCGGCCAGGCCGTCGGGCAGGACGCCTTCGAGGCCGTAGCCGACCTCGATGCGCATCTCGCGATCGTTGGGCGCGACCAGGATCAGCA
This sequence comes from Acidobacteriota bacterium, assembly GCA_030697165.1. Lineage (NCBI taxonomy): Bacteria > Pseudomonadati > Acidobacteriota > Acidobacteriota bacterium. Next base: position 8,253 of record JAUYQQ010000016.1, on the reverse strand, counting down.
CGCCGTTGTCAGCCTTCTCCTGCCCGACGCCCCATTCCTTGAACAAGCGGGTGGCGTACTCCTCAACCGACATTCCCTCGAGCGATGTCACCGTCGCCACGGCGACCTCAGACGAGGACGCGGCCTCGACCTCCTTCAGGCGCTGCTCGAGCCTGGCGCGCGTCGCCGCGTCAAGAACTCCCGCGAAGTCGTTGACGTAGCCGTCCGGCTTGGGCAGGGCCTGGGCGCTCACGGCGCCAACCGAAGTGAATAGTAGGACGTGCGACGTGAGAAGAACGAGAAGAAGGTCGCTAGCGCGTGGCGTGGACATGGTCATGGTCACGTTACAAATGGAGACGAGTGACGCGAACGATACAACAGCTACGTCACTGATGGCACGGATGACGTTACAATATGGCGGTTCGGAGCCCGCGTCAGATCGTGCCGACCCGGGCGTCGCGGCAGGAGTTCAGACACATGAAGCGATCGACGATTTCGACCGTCACTCTCGGCAGCCTCGCGCTGGCCGCATTCCTTCTTTCCTACGGCGCCCTCACGGCCGCACAGGGCGGCCAGGCGCCGCCGCCGCCCGCCAATACGCCGCCCAAGCCGCTGGTGCCGGTGGCTGCCAGTTCGGTCGCGGCCAACCCGGATCAGTACGTCGGCGAATTCGTGACGATGACCGGCGCCGTCGAAGCCAACCTCACCGCGACCGCGTTCTCGGTGGACCAGGACAAGACCAAGGCGACCGGCAAGGACGTGCTGGTGCTGGCGCCGACGCTGCAGAAGCCGGCCGACGCCAACGGCTACGTCACCGTCATCGGCGAGTTGATCAAGTTTGATGCGGCCGCGGTTGCGGCGAAGCTCAAGGACTACAAGATCGACCTGTCCCCTGAGGATCAGGCCCGGTTCAAGGGCAAGCCGGTCGTGCTCGCTACCGCCGTGATCAACACGGCCGGCATCGACATTGCCAAGAAGCCCATTCCGCCCATGACCGCTGACGACCTGGCGCTGCAGAAGATCATGACCCAGCTGCCGCCCGCGCAGGCGGCGCTGCGCAAGTTACTCGACGGCAAGGACCTCGACCCCGTCAAGGAACAGGCCACCATCATCCAGAAGGCTTTCGCTGACACCGAGGCGTTCTGGAAGGCCAAGGGCAACACCGAAGCCATGAACATCGCGGCCGAGGGCAAGAAGCACGCCGACGCCATCCTGATCAACGTCGGCCTTGGCAGTCTCGCCGCCGCCAAGACCTCGATCACGCCGCTTGGCGCCACCTGCGCCACCTGCCACGGCAAGTTCCGTGAACGCATGGACGACGGCACGTTCCGCATCAAATCCGGGAGCTAGAGGACCATGAAACAGATCGCCCTCGTCGCACTCAGCTTCGTCGTCCTTGGCGCCACGTACGCGTCTGCCCAGCCGCCCGGCGCCGGTGCGCCCGCCGGCCAGCAGCGCCAGCGCCCCGCTCCGGATCCACGGTCGATCGGCGGCGGCAACTGCGCCGACAACCTCTACAACTGCGTCGACGCGGTCAACCCGCTGCCGCCCGCCACCACGGTGTGGATCGAGGAAATGACCTGGATGGACGTCCGCGACGCCCTGAAGGCCGGCAAGACCAACGTCATCATCCCGACCGGCGGCGTCGAGCCCAACGGTCCGTGGCTGGTGACCGGCAAGCACAACTACGTGCTGCACGCGAACTGTGAAGCCATTGCCCGCAAGATGGGCAACGCCCTGTGCGCGCCAATCATCAAGCACGTGCCCGAAGGCGGCATCGAGCCCAAGACCGGCCACATGGTCTCGCCCGGCACCATCACGCTGCGCGAAGAGACCTACCAGGCGCTGCTCACCGACACCGCCGAAAGCCTGCAGGCGCACGGCTTCAAGAACATCATCTTCATCGGCGACAGCGGCGGCAACCAGCGCGGCCAGCAGACCGTGGCCGACACGCTCACCGCCAAGTGGGCCGGCAAGGCGCTGGCCCTGCAGATCCCCGAGTACTACGACTACAACAGCGTCTCGAAGCACATGGCCGGCAAGATCACCGAAGCCGCCAAGGGCGACGGGCTGCACGACGACCCGATCATCACGCTGAACATGTTCATCGATGACCCGGACTCGGTGCGCTACGACGCGCGCGTCAAGGCCGGCAAGGCCGTCATCAACGGCGTGGACATCTCGGACCGCGCCAAGGCCACGGCGCTCGCCAAGGAGATTGTCGAGTTCCGCGCCACTAAGACCGTCGAGGCGATCCACAAGCACATTGCCGCCAAGGGCGGGACGAAGTAGAAGTTAGAAGTCGGAAGTTGGGGGCGGGCGGCCGTTTTGCCGGAGCGCGTGGGCGCGAAGGCGGACGCGCCGCCCGTTTTCTTTTATCGGGGAATCGGAACGCGAGCCTTCAACTCATCAAACCAGTGTTGCACCACCACAAGTTGAGGTCGCGATGCCTCTGCGGCGGTACCCCTGGATGCGGCCAGGTGGACGAGAAGACGCCCATCAGGCGCGACGTCGTAGGCAAAACTCGGGTAATCCTCCGACGGTGACGTCGCGATCTGCGTCGGCTTGCCCGCAACGAAGGTCGCCCCTGGCTGGATCGCACTCGACCACCGCGACAGGGCAATCGCATTCCCACCCACGTTAAAGAACAGCTCGCGGCCGTTACTCGCCCAGCGCGGGTCACTGCCCCCCTCGGTCGACACCTGCCACCGCCCCTGGTCTACGTCGGGGAATGGCCGCACATACACCTCGTTGCGTCCAGATTCGTTCGAGTGGTACGCGATCCAGCGGCCATCGGGTGAGATCCTCGGAGAATACTCTCCAAACGCCGTCTTGATCAGCGGGCGGACCTCGATCGGCGGTCCCAGCGTGGCGATCATGATGTCAGCCCTCGCGGAAGCTGTCAGGTCGCTGACCGTAAACACGAGCCGCGCACCGTCGGGCGAAATCGATCCCAGCGCATTCAATCCTGCCAGCTTGAACAACGACAGGGGCTTCCCGCTACCATCGGCGGCCTGGCAGAACGCTTCATCGGCCTCGCGATAGCAGATGCGGCGGCCGTCCGGAGTCCACACCGGTGATACGGCCGCACCGGAAAACGTCAGACGGGTCAATGCACCCCGGGCGATCGTCCACACCCAGATGTCGGTGCCCACGGAGGTGTTGGCATCGTCGCTGACCGAGACCGCCGCCTGGCTGCCGTCAGGCGACAGGGCCAACCCGAAGCCTACCATCACAAAACGTCGCTGAGGCGCAGTCGTGGGCTCCTGCTGTCCCTGGCGATTGAGCCACACGAGCTCTCGATTGGAGCCGGCCGCTCCACCGGGTACAAAAGCCATGGCTCCCGAATGAGACCAGGCCGCTTGCGCGGCGCCAGTTGAATTCACCGCAGCTTGCCGGATGCCGGGCTGCACTGGCACCGGGCCGCCGCTTACCATCAGCCGTTCCTCGTCGAAGGGCACCGCGAAAAGGGTGGCCTCGCGGAAGTACGCCAGGTGGCCCGTGGGCAGCACGCGGGCATCGGTGCCGCCGTTGATCAGCGCCGTGCGGCGGCCGGTCGCGAACTCGTGGACGACCACGACGGCGTCGTCCCAGGACTGCTGCCCCGTACGAATCGAAAACAGGACCGCCCGTCCGCCGGAGATGAGCTGGGGACCGTGCGCGAATTCCGCCTTGCTCTCATCCACGCTGACCAGGAGCTTCGCTGTCCCGCCGCTGGCCGGCACCTCGACGATGCCGCGCGGCGAGGCTTGGCCCAACAGTAAGCGATCACCAAGCCACGAACCTCCCAAGGGGTTGCCCACCACGGCCAGCGTCACCGGCGTGCCGCCGGAGATCGGCACTTTTTTCAGTTCCGTCGTCGAAGAGGAAAAAAATGCGATCCACTGGCCGTCTGGAGAGTAGATCGGCTCGCTAGGATCGGACTTTTCGGTGCCTGAAATCGGCGCGGCCGTGAGCTCGCCCATCTTGCGCAGATAGAGCTGGTTATTCGCGACGTAGACCAGGCTGGTGCCATCCGGCGACAGCGCAATCACGTGCCGGCCCGTCCGCGTGAAGGCCTGCCCCTCGGGCAACTCCACCGAAAACCGCGTCGGGACAGCCGCTGGCGGCGCGTGGGGCCACCACGTCCACGCCGCTGCACCGGCGATAGCGGCGCCGGCGAGGATCGCGCCGCCGACACGCGCGACAAGGGCGGCTGCGCTCGGCCGCGCGACCGGCGCCATGCTCGCGACCGCGGTGGTCGCGGCGCCACCTTCGGCCATCTCCTTCGCGAGCCACTCGAGCTGTCGTTTCAGATCGCGCGCGGTCTGCCATCGCTCGTCTGGATCCTTGGCGAGACACCGCGCCACGATCTCGTCGAGCATCGGCGGCGACACGGGCTGCAGCGAGGTTACCGGCGGAGGCGTGTGATCGAGAATCGCCCCGATCAGGCTCGCCTGGCTCTTGCCCTCGAATGGCCGGCGGCCGGTCAGCATCTCGTAGAGCACGCCGCCGAACGCAAAGATGTCGGCTCGGGCATCGACCTCCTTGCCCTCGAGCTGCTCGGGCGCCATGTACTGCAGCGTGCCGAGAATCGTCCCCTTCATCGTCAGCGGCGAGCTCACGGTCGGCATCGAGAGATCCGCCAGGCTCACCAGGCCGCGACCAAGATCCTCTTTGCTTTCGGAGGTGGCGCCCGCACGCGAGAGCCGCGCGAGGCCGAAGTCCAAGAGCTTCACGGCCCCCTTCGACAACATCACGTTGCCGGGCTTGAGGTCGCGATGGACGATGCCCTGCCGATGGGCGCGATCGAGCGCGCCGGCGATCTGGACGGCGACCGCGAGCGCCTCGTCCACGGTCATCGGCGGCAATGCATTGGGAGCCGAGGGCGACGGCGGTGCGGTGGGATCCGATGGCGCATCGCCGCGGCTCAGCACTGCGTTGCGCGATGCGCGCGACGGTCCGCGCGCCAGTCGCGCCGTGAGCGTCTCGCCCTCGACGTACTCCATGACGAGGAAGTCGACGGGCGGCTCGTCGGGGGCCGGCTGCTCGCGGCCGACGTCGTAGAGCGCGCAGATGTTCGGGTGATTCAGCGACGAGATCGCCTTGGCCTCACGTTCGAAGCGCTCGCGCGACTGGACGTCGGCAGCCAGGCTGCCCGCCAGGACTTTAATCGCGACCGTGCGATCGAGCCGCGTGTCGCGGGCTCGATACACCTCGCCCATGCCACCGGCGCCAATGGCGTCGACGATCTCGTACGGGCCAAGTCTCGTATTCGGGGTCAGCGTGGGCATTTGGGGAGCGAGGCAGGAGGAGTATACGCGACGGTTGAGGTTTTCCAGATACGTATCAACGTGGTAGATTCATACGTATGGCGAAGCTGACCCTCAGCGTGGACGAACGCGTTGTCGAACGGGCCAAAACCTACGCCCGCGAACAGGGGACCTCGGTGTCGGGCCTCGTTGAGAAGCTGCTGGAACTGGCCGCCACGCCAGCCGGCCGCGCTGGCAGCACGCCAGCCGTGTTAAGCCGACTTCGTGGCTCGCTCAAGCGCGGCTCCGCGCGCGACTACCACCGCTATCTCGAACGCAAGTACCGGTGAAGCGCATCCTGTTCGACGTGAACGTGGTGCTCGATGTGCTGCTGGACCGCGCACCGTTCGCTGACGCCTCGTCCGACGTGTGGGCGACGGTCGAGCGGGGCGAGGCCGTAGGACTACTCTCGGCCCATGCCGTCACCACGCTGCATTACCTGAACGCCAAGGCGGTCGGCGGCCGGATGGCCCGAGAGACCACCGACGCCCTGCTGTCGGTCTTCGACGTGGCGGGCGTGGATGATGCGGTGCTGAACGCGGCCCTCTCCCTGAACTGGACCGACTTTGAAGACGCGGTCACCGCCGCAGCCGCCAAACGGGCGAAGTGCGAGGCACTGGTGACGCGCAATCCCGGCGACTTCAAGGGCTCGGCCGTGCGCGTGCTCACGCCGTCAGAGGCGTTGGCCTGGCTCGCCTCGTCCCGCTGAGGAGTAACATCAAGGGGAGAGCTTATGCAAACCCCCATGACCGCCCCGGCCCTGACCCGCCACTTTCACTCGATGCGCCGGCTGATCGGCAACACCCCTCTCCTGTCGCTCGAGCTGCGCGTCAACGGCGAGCCGCGCACCATCTACGCGAAGTACGAACCCCTCAACCTGACCGGCAGCATCAAGGATCGCATGGCGCTGCACATCCTGCGGCGCGCCTACGAGACCGGGCAGATCCAGCCGGGCGATCCGATTGCCGAGGCGACCAGCGGCAACCCCGGCATTTCGTTTGCGGCGATCGGCCGCGCCCTCGGCCACCCGGTGACGGTGTTCATGCCCGATTGGATGAGCAGCGAACGCATCTCGCTGATCGCCAGCTTCGGCGCATCGGTGGTGCTCGTCAGCAAGGCCGATGGCGGCTTCCTCGGCTCGATCGCGCGCGCCGATGCCATGAAAGAAAGCAACCCGCGCACCTTCCTGCCGCACCAGTTCTCCAACGAGGCCAACATCGACGCGCATGTCACCGGTACCGGGCCGGAGATCTGGCTGCAACTGCAGGGGCAAGGGCTGAGCCCCGACGCGTTCGTCGCCGGTGTCGGCACCGGCGGCACGGTCATGGGCGTCGGGCGTTACCTGAAGTCGAAGAAGCCGGCGGTCAGTGTGCATCCGCTCGAACCCGCCGAGTCGCCCACGCTCTCGGCCGGCCACAAGATTGGCCATCACCGCATCCAGGGCATCTCGGACGAGTTCGTGCCGCCGATCGTCCACTTCGACGAACTGGACACGCTCGTTCAAGCGAACGACGGCGACGCCATCCTGATGGCGCAGCTGTTGGCGCAACATGGGTTGGCCGTGGGCATCTCGGCGGGAGCCAACGTCATCGGCGCGCTCAAGATTCAACAGACCCTCGGCCCTGACGCCATCGTCGTCACCGTGCTCTGCGACAGCAACAAGAAATACTTGAGCACCGACCTGCTGCGGACCGAACCGATCAAGGACGGTTATTTGACGCCGCAGGTCGAGATGCTGGGGTTCGACTCGGTGAATCGAGTCTGCGACATGTGCGCCGACCCGCGGACCTAGTGTCCGCGGGCCGCGGACCTAGTGTCCGCGGGCCGCGCATGCCCTGGGCCGTGGTGTATACTGTATACATGGCTGGCGCGCCGACCAACGTTTCGTCCATTCTTACCGTCCGCCTCACGCCGGAGGTCGAGCGCCGATTAGCGCGAGAGGCGCGGCGGTCGCGACGAAGCCGGAGCGAAGTCGCCCGCGCCATCCTCGAGGCGCACCTGGCTGGTCCTGCTACCGATCCGGACGCCGAGGCTCGGCGCCAGTCCCTGTTGGCCAGCGCCCAGGACGCCGATCGCGAGACCCTCGCCTTCATCGAGCACGCCGGGGATTCGCGCGGGTGGAAATAACCCGCGGCGCCGTGGTCATCGTCTCGGCTCGCGGCGCCTACACCGGCAAGCCCCGTCCAGCGCTCGTGGTGCAGGCCGACTCGTACAATCCGACGCACGCCAGCGTCACCATCTGTCCGATCACCACGGCCTGCATCGATGCGCCTCTCTTCCGGGTCAGCATGCCGCCTGGCGAGCGCACCGGCCTCAAGTCGGCATCCCAGGTGATGGTGGACAAGATCGTGAGTGTGCCCCGTGCCAGCATCATTCGCGAGGTCGGACGATGTGATGAGGCAGCCTCACATGCGGTAGATGACGCCCTGAGAGCCTGGCTGGCGTTATAGCGCAGGGTCGAGCCGCGCCGACGATACGGCCGCAGACGCCCCAGCCGCAGATCCCCCCAGACGCAGCCGCAGATTTCCACGAATGCGGGCCTCACAAGCCCGGCCGCAGATTGCCCCCGGACACAGCCGCAGATTTCAGCCGGCGTGCGCGGGCCTCACGACCCAGCCGCAGATTCCCTCCAGCCACAGCCACCGCACTTCTTCCGGACGCACACAGCAGATCTCACCTCGGTTATCGATCTCAGCGAGCCGGCCGCAAGAGGTCACCGGACTGCACCATAGCAAGAAATGCGAGCGGCATATCTGACCGGCGCGGCAATTTCTTCAATGGGATCGCCCACCATAGAATTATCGTCGGCAGCGATCGTGTTAACCCAAAGACTTACCGGGACTGTCAAACGACAGGGGAAATTGACCCCCTTGCGCCACTAAAACTGACCCCCTCCTAATCACTGTTTTCTGCGGTCAGCGCGAGCCGGCTCGCCGGCGAGCGCCCCCTGTGGGTGCGGCATTGCCGGGATCAAACCGGCCTT
>JAUYQQ010000015.1:300000-558449 GCA_030697165.1 Acidobacteriota bacterium | reverse complement strand
CCCGCGCCCTGGTACGCCTCGCTCGCCACCTCCAGCGCCAGCGAGGGGGCACAAAATCCATGGAGGCGTTGAGGGCCAGCGCGATTGACGGGCGAGGTCGGGGTCGGCGACCAACACCTGGAACGGAGAAGTGGAAGGCGTAGAAGGTGAAGATCTCTTTGGCCTTGGAGCTCCTTGCTTGGCCAGCACCATCGAGTCACTCCCTGTCCGTCCGCGAGACGGCAGAGTTTAGGCAGCCGTAGGCGAATGAAACCCTCGCGACCTGCAGGGGAGTCGAGGCGGGAGAACCAGGAGGAAGAGGACCAGGGCGAGGGTGCAGCCTGGCTCAGGATGGTCAGGGGAAGCCAAATCCGATGAGTAGCTCTGGGTCGGTTGAGATGCTGAGCAGGCAGGAATGGCGCCACCAGACTGAAGAAGAAGTTGAGGTCAGCACCAAACTCCACAAGTGAACTCCTGCCCGGCCTGCAGGTCGAACAGCGAGAAGGCGGCGGCCTGGCCGCTCCATGGGGACGTTGGGGGAGAGGCCGTGGCGCAGGAAGAGGGAGGTCGTAGCGCCGGAGTGGCGCAGGAGAGGCCAGTAGCTGGAAAATGGAATATCGATGATTATCTCATGAGAATTGTCAGCCCAACTGCAACTGCAACTGCAACTGCAACTGCTAACTTCAACTACCAACTTTAAACTCGTCAACTTTCAACTCTTTCTATTCGCGTGCTTCCCAGAAAGCCAGGGCGAGCCCGCCGGCGACCGTCAGGCCCAGGAAGAGGTTGGCGAGGCCGTGCAGGCGGTCGAACTCCTCGCGGATGGGATCGCCGGCCGGCAACATCGAGACCGGACCGCTCACCCGGGCCTGGATCGTCGCAATCTGCGGGGTGACCTGGTAGTCGGCGGCGAGCGTGAACGCGAGCATCAACCAGAGAATCGACGCCCGCACGCCGTACTTGATGGGCCGCGCCCCCAGCAGCCGGTGCAGCGTGAGGGCCACGAACATGACCGCGGCGCAAGCATAGCCGAGCCAATACACCCGCTGGAGCACCTCGCCGAAGACCCGGCCGGCCAGGACCCGGCCTTCAACCGGGTCCCACGCCTGGAGCACGCCGAATATGGACGGGGCGGCGACGCCGCCGGCGACCACCATTCCGCCCAGCCACAGGCACAGGGCCAGGACGTAGAGGTAGCGCAGGAGGGCCATCACCCCAGTTTACTGGTAAACTTTCTGCTCCCAATGACCTCTTCTCATCACCGTAATCCCCTGGCCCAGCTGACCCGCGAACAGAACGAGCGTAACGCGGCCCTATTGCGCAACACGCCGACACTTGGGCGCGAGGTGCGCTCGGAGGTATTGCCCTTCGCGCTGGATCTGACGCGCGCCGGCGTTGGCGCCGGCGCCGACACGACGCTCGCCGCGCTCGAGAAGACCGCGGCCACCATTGCCATCGAATCGCTGGTGTCGCTCGGCCGGGTCAACGATATCGACCACCTGGGCGGTGGCCTCGAGTTGATCGGCCCCCTGCTCATGACCTTGTCCGTGGTCGACTACGGCGCCAAGCACTACGCCATCGAGCATGGGCACACCAGCATCGGCTACTACGCAGCCCTGGCGGCACTGGGGTTTCTGCCGCGGGAACGGGTGATCGACTCGTTCCGCCGCAGCCTCGACATGGCCGGCCACGTGTCCTGGGTGCCTGGCGGCACGCCGATTGGTTCGGGCCGGTTGGGCGTGTCGATGCCGGTCGGCACCGGATTGGCCCTCGGCCTCAAGGCCCATCACGGCAAGGACGCGTTGGTGGTCTGCCACACGGGGGATGCCGGCTGGATCTCGGGCCAGGCGCTCAACGGGTTCACCGCGGCCAGCCTGCACGGCGCGCCAATCACGTTCGTGATGCACAAGAACGGCATCCAGTTGTCGGGCACCACCAAACGGATCATGGACAAGGATCCGCGTCCGATCGTGTCGAGTTTGGGCATCACGGTCCTCGAATTGCCGTCGCTGCACGATCGGCCCCGGCTGTTCGAGGCGTATTGCGAGGCCTATCGACTGGCGCAGGACGGCCACCCGTCGCTCATCTATCCCATCGGCTTCGGCCCTGGCGAGGCCAGCACGGTTCAGCACTTCGGCGAGAGGTACGGGATCGCCGACCGGGTCGCGAAGTTCGCCGCCGACCACCAGGTCGCCACCAGCACGCCGATCTGGATCCCCGGCTCCCTCATGAGCTACCGCGACGCGGAAGCGATGACGCAGTGCGTGTTCTACGTCAACGGCCTGGCGGGTGGCGAAGCCCATCACGACGGCGGCATGAAGGGCCGCGATGAAGCAAGCGTGCTCGGCAACCCGATGCTGGCGCTCTCGACCGAAGAGCAGCAGGCGTTGACGGACTTGCGGGCCAGGCCGGCGCGCCAGGTCGTGTCGTCGGCGCGGCCGCCGCACGGTACCGCCAACCTCATTCTCGACCCGGCGGATCTCGCCGGTATCAAGCTGCCCACTCCTGACAAGTGGGTCTCGCCCCGCGCCGGCAGCGAAGCCGCCTATGCCGCGGTCGCGAAGAAGTACCCGACCAGCTGCTTCCTGGTGTCGTGCGACCTTAATCCCTCGACCAAGCTGGGTAAGGCTGCGGACCTGTTGGCGCCGGGCCACACGTTCGAGTTGAGCATCCAGGAGCAGGCCGCCACGCTGCTGACCAACGGACTCGCGTTCTCCAGCACGCAGCCGCAGCTGAACGTCTTCGCGACCTTCGCGGCGTTCATGGAAGGCATTGCGAGGGAAGGGTTCGAGTTCTGGCGCTACCAGCGCAATCTCGATGGCCCCAACGAAGGCTTGAACGTGCTGATGCACCTGTCGCACGTCGGCGCCTGCACCGGCCGCGATCACTTCTCGGGCTGGAGCCTGGACTGGGTCAACCTGGCCCTTGGCTACCTGCCGTACCTGCGCCGGTTCTATGCGCCGGCCGACGCGCGCGCCGCGTTCATTGCGGTGCGGGACGCGGCCGCCGGCATGGGCGGCCACATCATCGCCATCCCCCGCGACGTCTTGCCGGTGTTGACGAAGCAAGGTACCACCGAGCCGATCTGGTCCGCGGAGGATGCGTGGGAGCCGGTGACGGCACTGCGCACCGCGCCTGGCGCGAAGGCCGTGGTCCTGGCGCTCGGCGCGCCGGCCTATGTCGCCGTTGCGGCCGCTGACCGCGCCACTGCCGCCGGTGTTCCCACCGACGTGTTCGTCGTCAACGGATTCCCCGTGCCCGAGGCGTTCTTCGACGGCCTGGCCGAAAAATACCAGCATGTCGTCACGATCGAGGACGGGCTGATTGGCACTGCGTCGGCTGGCCTGCGCGGCTTCGCTGCGTTCGTGACCGGCCGACTCGCTGCGGCCGGCGTCAAGTTCGATTATTTCGGGATCGTCGATCCCCAGATCGCGCCGTCGGAGGCGCACCTCCAGGTCTGGGAGCACTACGGCATGACCGAAGAGCGCCTCGCGGCCGCACTCTCCGGCGCCGGCTCTGGCGCCGTGGAAAAACCATGACGAACTCGAGAATCGGCATCGGCCTGGTGGCGGTCGCACTGTCGTGCGGGCTGTCGCGATCGCCCATCCAGGCGCAGGTGCCGGTGGGTGTCCAGGAGCCGGCATGGGCGCCCGACGGACGCCGGATCGCCGTCTCGTACCTCGACCGCATTTGGACGATGACGCCCGAGGGGCGGCAGGGGAAGGCCGTCACGACCGGCGAGGCCGGCGCGATTGAGCGCGAACCGGCGTTTGCGCCCGATGGCAGTCGCCTGGCGTACGCGGCCGATCGTGGTGACGGCTTCGACATCTACGTGGTGGCGCTGAAGAACGGCGCCGCCGCCGGCGCGCCCGTGGCCGCCACGACCCAGCCCGGCGACGAGCGCTGGCCGTCGTGGACCGCCGATGGCCGCCTGGTGTTCGCCCACCGCGATGCGCGTCCCGCCGGGCGCGGCGCCGACCCCAGCCTGCAGTGGGACCTGTTCGTCGTGCGCCCGGTCGAGGGTTCCGAGGCCTGGCAGGCGCCGCAGCCGCTCACCGAGACGGCCGATTCGGAAACCTATCCCCGCGTCTCACCCGACGGCACCAAGGTGGTGTTCGTGTCGGAGCGCGACTCCGAAGACGATCTCGACCTGTGGTGGATGCCGCTGCCGGCGGCGGCGGTGGCCAGGCCCACGCCGCTCGGCTCGCGTCCCGCCACGCCGGTGGTGGCGTCAGTGCCCAGTGTCGGCGCGGATGGGCGGGCGTTGCGCGCCACCCGGGTTGGTCGAGTCCGTGGTCACGAGGCCTATCCATCGTGGGCGCCCGACAACACCCGCATCGCTTTCTACGCCGTGCGCGAGGGCATTGGTTCGGTGTGGGTGACCGCGATCGAACCCGCGCGTCCCGAAGGCACCGAAGAGCCGGAGCCGCGTCCCAAGCCGGCGGCGCCGCCGCAGTTGGTGTCGCGCAAGGGCGGCGCGCCAGCGTGGTCGCCGGACGGCAAGACGCTGCTCGTCTCGGGCCTGCCCGACCCGCAGCCGGTTTACAACGGCAATCCGCTTCGCAGCGACGTCGAGGCGCCGCCGCTGTTCGCCCTGAACGCCGCGTTCCAGTTGTGGCGCGTGGCCGCGCCGCTGCCGGTCCACGAAGAGGGTGGCGCCGTGGCCGCCGACCTCGAGCCGTCGCCGGCCGCCTTCACCGCCGTGTTCGATCGGGTGTGGAACACCCTGAGCGCCCTCTATTACTCCGCACCGCCTGCAGCCGAGAAGTGGACCGGCCTGCGCGATCAACTCCGCCCACGCGCCGCCTCGGCGAAGGCCGAGAGCGAGCTGGAGGCCGTGATCGACGAGATGGTGGCGGCGCAGCCGCTGATCAAGCCGGTCGTGACCTCGAACGGGGCCGTCGTCGTGTCGGGTCACCCGCTCGCCTCCGAGGCCGGTCGGCTGGCTTTCGAAAAGGGCGGCAACGTCGTGGACGCGATGATCGCCGTGTCGTTCGCGCTCGGTGTGGTCGAGCCCGAGGCGTCGGGGGTCGGCGGTGACGGCTCGGCGGTGCTCTACCTCAAGGGCATGAAGAAGCCGACGGTGATCGAATACAAGGACATGACGCCGATTCGCGCGACGGCCGACAACCCGTTGCTGATGCAGGACGGCCGCATCGTCGCCGACGGTCCCGCCGCCGCCAATATTCCCGGCGTGGTGGCCGGACTCGATTACGCCTATCGTCACTACGGCAGCGGCAAGGTGAAGTGGGAGGACCTGGTTGCGCCGGCGATTGCGCTGGCCGATGAGGGGTTCATCCTGGACGAGGGCCTGCCCTCGAGCATTGCCGAAGGCCGCCGCTTTCTCGAGAAGTGGCCCGAAGCCGCGAAGATCTACCTGCCTGGCGGCAAGGTCCCCAAACCCGGCGAGCGGTTCTTCAACAAGGACTACGCCAATACGCTGCGCGCCATCCAGAAGGGCGGCGCCGACGCGTTCTATCGTGGTGAGATCGCGAAGAAGATCGCCGCCGACATGGAAGAGAACGGCGGCATCCTGACGTATGCCGACATGGCGCAGTATCGCGCCATCGAGCGAGCCCCGGTGATGGGCCGCTACCGCGGCCACACGCTGTATGCCGGCGGTCCCCCGGTCTCGACCGGCATCCAGCTGTTCGAATCGCTGCACGTGCTGGAGAACTACCAGCCGGTTGCGGGCGCGCGCGCCTCGACCGATCCGGACTACCTTCACTACCTCGTGGAGTCGTGGAAGGTGCGCGATCCGCTACGGCGCGTGGCCGATCCCGAACGCTGGCCGGTGGACTTCGAGGAGCACCTGACCGCCGAGCACGCCAAGAAGCTGTTCGCCAGGATCGATGCGAAGAAGGCATCGCGCTACGAGCGGCAGGCCCCCGAGGAGGCGCCGGCGACGCCGGCGGCTCCGGCGCCGCGCATCAGCACCGGGACGACCTCGTTTGCCGTGGCCGACGCGGAGGGCAACATGATTGCCGTCACGCAGACGCTCAGCACCTGGGGCGGCACTTTTTACGTGTCGAAGGGCCTCGGCTTTCTCTACAACAACCACCTGCGTTCGAACCGGCTGACCGCCGGCGCCTACGGCAGCCTCTTGCCGTTGACCAGGTCGAGCACGGCCAGCGTGCCGACGCTGGTGTTCGAACAGAAGCCTAACGGCGAGGAAGTGCCGCGGCTGGCGGTGGGCTGTGCCGGCAACGCGTGGATCCCGGTGTCGGTGTACAACATCATCACCGGCGTGATCGACGGCAAGCTGGGCGCGCAGGCGGCGATCGAGGCGCCACGGTTCCTGCCCGGCCGCGACCCGGCGGATCCGCTCGAGAACGGCGGGCGCATCGAGATCGAGGATCGCTTCCCGCGCGGCCTGTTGGGCAACCTGACCGACCGCGGCCACAAGTTCCAGCGGATCGGCCGCAAGGGTGAAGTGCGCTACGGCTATGCCGCGGCCATTACGGTGGACGTCGCGAACAAGACGGTCGAAGGCGGCGCCGAGCCCCGCCGCTCGCATGCAGCCGTGCCGTTCTCCCGCGCGGCCACCACCACCGCGCAATAGTTCGGGCGCACAATGTAGCGTCCGGCTTTCTTGTCCGCCGTAGCCTTGGCGGAGGTGGAAGCCGGACCATGCGACGGAGCCTCCATGATCGAACCCGGCAAGAAAGCCCCCGCGTTCTCCTTACCCGACCAGGCGGGCAAGACCCATTCCCTCGCTGACTATGCCGGCCAGCCGGTGGTGATCTACTTCTATCCGAAGGACGACACCCCTGGCTGCACCAAGGAATCGTGCGCATTCCAGGACAACCTGCCGAGGTTCAAGAAGGGCAAGGCGGCCGTGCTCGGCATGAGCATGCTCGACTCGAAGAGCAAGGCGAAGTTTGCGAAGAAATACGACCTCACGTTCCCGCTGCTGGCCGACGAAGATCACTCCGTGATGGAGAAATACGGCGTGTGGCAGGAGAAATCGATGTACGGCCGCAAGTACATGGGCGTGGCGCGCACCACTTATCTGATCGGGCCCGATGGCAAGGTCGTGAAGCGCTGGGACGGCGTGAAGGTCGACGGTCACGCTGAAGAAGTGTTGGCTGCCGTCCAGGCCCTGTAGTGTCTCAACCCACCGTCCTCCGGTTGCATGTGGCCGGGATGGACTGCGCTGACGAAGCGGCGCTGATTCGTCGCGCGCTCCATCGTCCTGGTGTGGCCGCGCTCAACTTCGACCTGGTCGGCCGGCGGGTTGACGTCACCTACGATCCGTCGATCCTGCCCGCGTCCGCGATCCTCGCGGCCGTGGCCGGCACCGGCCTGACCGCGCACACCCACGATGCCGGCGATGTCGTCGGCGACGATCATCCCGAGCACCATCACCATCATCACGACTACGCCAAGTGGTGGGCGGCGGCGAGCCTGGTGGCGTTTGGCGCCGGCTGGATCATCGACGGCGTGAACGCCGACACCTGGGCCGAAGCCCTGTTCGGCCATGGTGAAGACGGGCACGCGCACTACGGCGGCGCGGTCGTCGCGTACGCCATGTCGGCCGTGGCCGGCCTCGCGCCGATGATCCCGCGCGCCGTCACCTCGTTGCGCCACCTGCATCTCGACATGCACGTGCTGGTGTGCCTGTCGGCGATTGGCGCGGCCGCGATTGGCCAGTGGGCGGAAGCGGCCGCCGTCGCGTTCCTGTTTGCCGTCGCTCACTTGATGGAGGCGTGGAGTATCGATCGGGCCCGGCATGCGGTAGCGGCCCTGGTGGGACACGAACCCGGGTGGGGCGAGGACCGTGGCCATGAATCCGCGAATGTGGAACGGTGGATCGAGAAGTTCGCCGCGGTCTACACGCCGGCGGTCACTTTTGCCGCCCTCGCCGTGGCGCTCGGGCCTCCGCTCGTCGATGGGCAGTGGCAGACGTGGTTCTATCGCGCGCTGATCTTCCTGGTGCTGGCCTGCCCGTGCGCCCTGGTGATCTCCACGCCGGTAACGATCGTGGCCGCGCTGACTTCGGCAGCAAAGCGCGGTGTGCTGTTCAAGGGCGGATCGCCGCTCGAGCGTGCGGCCAACGCATCGGCGCCCACCGCCGCCGCGTTAGCGGCGGCAAGAGTAGTAGTGCAGTGCCGCACCACGGCGACCGTCCCGCTCGACCAGGTGGACGTGGTGCTGACTTGTGATCATCCAGAGGATCTCGAGTTCCTGGTGAGTCACGCCAAACGGGCCGTCAACGTCATCCGGCAGAACGTCACGCTCGCGCTGGCGACCAAGGCCGCGTTCCTGATCTCCGCGGTGTTCGGCGCTGCGCCGCTGTGGCTGGCGGTACTCGCCGATACCGGAGCGACCGTCGCGGTGACGCTGAACGGGCTTCGCCTCCTGCGTTCCCGGTAGCGACCACGTCTTCCAAGGTTCGGTAGGGCGGCGATCTGTGTCTAAATCTGTGTAAATCTGTGGCCTAGAATCGGTGCGTGTAGTTCACCTTGGTCGTCGCCCCGCGCGACAAGGTGAAGTAGCGGCCGTCGTCGTGGCGCCAGTTGTGGCCGTAGACGAAGTAGAAGTCGCTGCCCGGTCGCAGGATCCAGCGTAGCCGCGAGTTCAGCCCGGCGACGCGGCTCACATTGTCATATTGCAGCGAGTTGGTGAGCGCCACGAACGGCGTTGGCGTCCAGGCGGCGTTCACCCGCATCAGCGTGGTGGCGAAGGCGCCTTCGGGCAGCGTCACGTCCTGGCGCTCGAGGACGGCCGCCAAGTTCAGGGCACCGCTCGGCCGAAGCGTGGCGCCGAGCCTGGCGCGGCGGCGTGTACCCGACCAGAACTGGCCGAGTTGCACCTCGGCGTTCACCGACACGACGCGCTGACTGGCCGTGTTGACGTCGGCCTTGATGTCGTTGAACGAGTACTCACCCGGGGCCAGCACCACGCCCTCGGCGATCTCGAACGGCGCGTCCAGGTTCTCGAACTGGTTGGCCACCTCCACTCCCAAGTTGTCGCCCTGGTTCAGGCGCATGCCAAACGGCTGCGCCGACAGGCGCCGCGTTTCGAGCACGCCGTCGAGGTTGGTCAGGTTCTCGAAAAAGATCTGGAACTGCAACTCGCGCACGTGGGCCAGCCCGATCGGCCGCGGGTTCCACGACACGCTCGGCTGCAGGCGACGGAACCCGCGTCGCGGCGCGAAGCCGACCGCCGGATTCCAGGCATCGCCGAACTCGCGCAGCGAGACGTGGGCCTGCCATTTATTGTTGGGGTAATTCAGCCGGATGCCGCGCGCCGATCGATCGCCGAGGGTGGTCGCCTCAGCGAGCCTCGACTCGGTGTGGCCTGCGAAGAACGCCTCGAACTGCAGGTTCTTGTTGCCCAGGAACGCGGCGGTGGACAGGTCGAGATCCATGCCGTAGGTGTGGCGATCGGGCAGTTCGAGGTCGCCGGTCAGCCCGCTGGCGCGGCGCGTGTAGACGGCGCCAATCGACGACTGCGCGAGAAAGTTCCGCCGCAGCCGCGCCACCGAAAAATCCTCCGTGGGGACGACACCCTGCGCGCCGGTCCGCACCTGCAGCAGGCCCAGGTCCCACGCCCCGGCCTGGCCGCCGAGCCGTGCCCCGAACTGCACCGGGACCGGCTCACCACTGACCAGGCCGATGCGCCGGCTGAAGAACGGGTTCACGCCGCTGCTGCCGGCGAAGTTGTAGATGCTCGAGCCTTCGAGGAAAAACTGCCGCCGCTCCGGAAAGAACAGCGGGAAGCGGGTGAGGTTCACTTGCCGATCGTCCACCTCGGTTTCGGCGAAGTCGGTATTGACCGTCATAGCGAGGCGCAGGCTCGGCGTCACGCTGTAGCCGAGGTCAAGGCCGAGGTCGGCGCCGCTGTCGGCCGCACCGTCCGCGATGGTGTGGCTGCCGGCCAGGTAGGGCTTGACCTCGAGGCCCACCCCTTGGGAGATGTCACTGAGCCCGGTCAGCACGCCGGCGTTGAGCGGCAGGAACAGGCCCTGGTTGCGGCGATGGCCGCTCCACACCAGCTCTTCGTTCAGGCGCCGGATGGTGCGTTGAAAGTTGATGCCCCAGCGGTCGCTACGCGGATCGAAGTTGAGCGTGCGGAACGGGATGCGGATCTCCGCGGTCCAGCCCCGATCGTGACGGCGGACGCGCACGTCCCAGATGCCGTCCCACGACTTGTTGATGCTGCCGCCGCTGCCGATGCGCAGCAGGCCGTCGCCGAGCAGCCCGGCCGGGTTGATCTCGAAGAAGTAACCGGTGCGGCCGTCGCGAAAGGTGTCGAGGATCCACATGAAGCGATCGTCCGAACCGAGGCCGGCGTCGCGGCGGCGCTGGAAACCCTTGATGCCGGAGGGGTCGCTGTCGAACAGCTCGGCACCGATGTAGAGGCTGTTGGCGCTGAACACCACCCGTACTTCTGTGGGCTGGCTCGGCGCCGCGCCTTCGACCGGTTCCTGCTGCCGGAAGTCCGTGGCTGGCACCGCGCGCGCCCAGGCCGGTTCGTCGAGCCGGCCGTCGAGCGTGATGCGCTCCTCGTCCTGCAAACGTTCGGCGGCGAGGTGGGGGACAGGTTCGCTCTGCCCAGCCGAGGCCGGCGTGCCGAGCGCACACACGAGGAACGAGAGAAAGACAATCTTGTACATGAGTTCGGGGGGGAAACTCTGATCATACAAGCAGGTGTGCTGTTTTGAACCCTGACGCTGTTGGCCGACAATCTATGCTGGTCGCATGACCTGGCTTGGCTGGCTCGGAATCGCTGTCATCGTGGTCGCGATCGCGGCCGTCACCGGCCTCAAGCCCGGTGGCACGCGTCACGTGGCCGGCACGAAAATGATGGGCGTCGCCCGCGTCGCCTTGTTCATCATCGTCCTGATCGTCGCCTACCTCGCATTCAATGCACGCTAGGAGGACAAGAATGGCAGTCCAGAAGAACCTCGGTTTCCTGCTTCTCGCCGTGTATCTGATTTTGGTCGGCGTCGGAGGCCTTGTGGCCTTTGTGATGCCGAGTCCGGTGATGGCGGTGCTGGCGCTGCTCGCCGGCGTGATGATTCTCGTCGGCCGCTAGCCGACGGGGACTGACCCCTTGGCATTACCCACTCGGGTCAGTCCCCACCTGACTTAGCGACGTCCTTGCTGCCGCTGCTTTCTGGGCAGCGACTGGCGTTGGGCCTCACGCTCCTTGTGCTTCGCGAGCTGCTCAGCGGTCAGGATCTGCAGCGTCTGGGTCCGGACCTTGGCATTGAGGAGGGCCAGGTCGGCTTCGGCGGCTGCCACCTCGATGCTCTTGGCGCGCACCGCGGCCTCATCCAGCGCGTCGGCCTCGATCAGCGCGCGCATGCCTTGACGCGCGGCCCGCATTTTCTCGCCCGCGGCCTTGAACTCGGCCCGGTGCGATTCGCCAATCGCCTTGACCTGCGCCTTCTGGTCGTCGGTCAGGTCCAACTCGCGGAAACCGGGTCCGTTGCCCATACCCATGGGACCCCGTGGCCCGCCAGGTCCGCGCATGCCGTCGGGGGGCGGTCCGCCCACGCCGGGGCCTTGGCCGGGACCGCGCCGCGGCATCTGGCCGTCCTGCGCCGTGACGAGTGCCGATCCTGCCGCGAGAACGACCGCGACGAACCCCGCGGCGAGGGAAAACTTCAGTGTCTGGGTCATAAGGTGCCTCTCTCCTAGTGGCGCGCAGTTCGATACCTACAACGGGCCGTTCCTACGGAACGGCCCCAGTGCCCTCGGTGAGCCAGGATGCTCGACACCGTTATCTCCGTTCATACGCTCCACCTAACCTATGAGACGGGATTGTCGTGGCAGAGCCGTGGCGGGGATGTGAGAAAACTGTGGCACGGCCCGCAAGCCCCAAGCCTCAAGCCCCAAGGCCGCAACTTTGTGGAACACTTCCAGTAATGTCCCGCGTCCTGGTCGTCGAAGACGACACGCACATCCGCGATCTCATCGTCTTGCATCTCGGCCTGGAGGGCCTGGAGACCGATGCCGTGGGTGACGGCCTGGAAGGGCTGGCGCGAGCCGCGTCGCAGTCGTACGACCTGATCGTGCTCGACCTGATGCTGCCGGGCATGGACGGCGTGTCGATCTGCCGATCGATCCGGCGGGAGGGGCCGAACCAGGACGTGCCGATCATGATGCTCACCGCGCGGCGCGAGGAGAGCGACAAGGTGCTGGGCCTTGAAAGCGGCGCCGACGACTATCTCGCCAAGCCGTTCGGCATTCGTGAATTGTTCGCCCGGGTGCGGGCGCTGTTGCGGCGGCCACGACGGTCGCAGCTGCAGGCCGAAGCCGCGTCGGCCGGTGAACGCCCGGTCGAGATCCACGGGCTGCATATCGACCCCGCGCGGCGGGGCCTGCGTGTTCGCGGCAAGGACGTCGACCTCACGGCGCAGGAGTTCCGCCTCCTGTCCGTGCTCGCGACGCATCCGGGCATCGTGTTCAGCCGCGAAGCGCTGCTGACGCGCGTGTGGCCCGATCACACCTACGTCACCGAACGCAGCGTCGATTCGCTGGTCAAGCGGCTGCGCCGGCGCGTGGAGGAAGATCCTGCCAACCCGGCCATCATCCTCACCGTCTGGGGCAGTGGCTACAAGTGTGCCGATGTCTAGCCATTCGACTCGGCTGCCGCCGCCTCCGGCGGCGACAGCCTCGCTCAGGCCAGGGCGTGCGTTCGGCCGCAGCCTCTATTGGCGCATCGGCCTCGGCCTGATCCTGTTCCTGGCCATCACCCTGGGCCTGCAGGTCGGGCTCTTCATCTGGGTCGCGGGCGAAACCGAAGGCGGCATGCCCGAGCGCATGGGCCGCGACTTCGCCGAGTTGGTCGCGTCGGACTTCGAGTCGGCGCTCACCCAGGATCCCGCCCTCGACCTCGAGGCCTACGCGAAACGCCGCATCAGCGAACTTCATCGTCCGGCCGCGATCATCTTCGCCGACGGCCGCGTGGTCGCGCCGCCGAACGTCGACGTGCCGTCCGGCATGCGCATGCCTGGGCCGTTCAAGCGGCGTTCCGGTCCGCCAGGGGGCGGCCGCGGCGGTTCGCCAGGGCGCGAACGCCGGCCGCCGCCGGGCTTCGACGGCCCGCCGCCGGGGGCGCTTCCCCGCACGCCGTTTGGCGGACCGCGCCGCGGCCCCGTGATGGCGCCGATCGAACACAACGGTGATGTCGTGGCCGTCGTCTGGGTACCGCCGCTGACCGGCTTGCGCCGGGTGGCCGATGAAATTGGCACGCCGCTGGCGATTGGTGCGTTCCTGTTGCTGATCGCCGGCACGGCGCTGGCGGCCCTGGTGATCTTCCGCCCGGCGCAGGCACGCCTGCGCGCGCTCGAGGACGCGGCGCGCCGGTTTGGCGAGGGCGACCTGTCGGCCCGCGCGCCCGCGATTGGCGGCGATGAGGTGTCGGCGGTGGCCGAGGCGTTCAACCGCATGGCCGGTGACCTGGCCGCGCGGCAGGCGCAGCTGACCGAGGCCGACCGCGCACGCCGGCAGTTGCTGGCTGATGTGTCGCACGAGTTGATGACGCCGCTGACGGCGATTCGCGGCTACGCCGAGACCCTGGCTCTGCCGCAGTTCGCGCCGCCGAGCAAGGAGGGCACCCGCGCCGTGAAGGTCATCCAGGAGGAAGGCGAGCGCATCGAGCGCCTGGTCGGCGACCTGCTGGACCTCGCGCGATTCGAGGCCGGCGGCATCTTGCTGGCGCAGGAATCAGTGGATGTTGGCGAGTTGTTCGACCGCGTCACCGAGCGTCACGCCCAGACCGCCGAGGATAAGCACGTGGCCGTAGTCGTCGAGCTCCACGACGAGGACTTGCGGCTGGTCGGCGATCCCATGCGCATCGAGCAGGCGCTGCAGAACCTGGCCGCCAACGCCCTCAAGCACACCCCGCCCGGTGGGGTTGTTCGCCTTGGCGCGCGGCGCGACGACGGCCGGGTGCTGCTGACCGTGTGTGACAACGGCCTCGGCATACCCGCGGAGCACCTGCCCCACGTCTTCGACCGCTTCTACAAGGCTGACCGCTCGCGCTCCCAGTCGGGATCGGGATTGGGCCTGTCGATTGTGAAGGCGATCGTCGAGCGCCACGGCGGCCGAGTGGCCGTCCGCAGCGTCCCGAATGTCGAAACGGTGTTCGAGGTGACGCTGCCTATTTCCCGCGCCTGAGCAGGATCGAGAACAGACCCTGCAGCAGGTCGGTGTGATCCGCCAGTAGCTCGAACAGTGAATCGCGCTCGAGCTTGAGGGCGGTCCCCGTCGACAGCACCGTCACGCTCGCGTCGAACCGTGTCCCGCCGAGGGTTTCGTACATGCCGATCACGTCGCCGGCCACGGCGGTCGCCGACCGGCCGTCGGCCGTGTCCACCCGCAGCGAGCCGCCGAGGACGATGAGGATGGCGGCCTCGCCGCCGCGGGTCAGGGCTTCGGTGCCGCTGGAGAGCGTCACGGGCCGCGCGATCGCCGACAGCCGCCAGAGCTGCGCCGCCGTCGCGTGCGCCAGCAGCGGGCTCGACTGCAGCAGCAGCAGCCGATCCACCGGCTGCAGCTCTGTCGCGATCCGTTCCTTCAGCTCGGGCGCGACCGCGCCCTGAATCAAGGTATGGCCGACGTCCAGGTGGTTGGTGTGAATCATCAGCCGGAAGAGACCCTCGGCCAGTTCGACGTTCTCCGACAACAACGCCAGGAACTCGTCGTTGGTCAGCACCAGGCTGATGAGGCGCTCGGTCGCGGTCACCGTCATCGGCATGGGCGAGCCTTCGAGGACCTGTTCCACCGCCAGTGGCGCGGGTGCGGCAATCTCGGTCACGCCGTGGCTGCCGGCGGCGCGCGCCATTCCGTCGAGCAGGAACTGGACTGTTCGCGGCTGTTCGCCGCGCTGGTACAAGGTCCGTCCCGCCTCGAACCGCGCCTGGCGGCCCAGGCGCGCCAGCCGGAACAAGTCGTTGACCTGCGTGTACTCGAACAGCGGCAACCGCCGCAGGCGATCGGCGAGTTCGACCGAGGGCAGAGGTTCCTGCCACAGTTCCCGGCGCCGGTCGGCCGGCATGCGGTGCGCCGCCAGCGCCCACGACGCCGCCTCGAACATGTGCTGGTCCTTGGCATCGCGGTGAGCGAGCACGTGTTCCAGGTCGTCGGCGAGCGACCACATGCCGCGCGACTCGACCAGCAGCACGGCCGCCGCCGCAATCGACTCGTCTTCGTCGTGCAGTAACTGCGCCATGGTGTCTTCCACGTCGCGGACGCGGGTGCGGTAGATGACGTTGCCCTTGCGGATGCGTTCGTCCGCCGGCATGTCCTCGACCAGGATCATCACGCGCTTGCGCACCTCGCCGGCCAGCAGGTTGTCGAGGTACTCGATGCCGCGCGAGCGGACCTTTGGGTCGCTGTCGTCGAGCGAGTGCCGCACTGCAGCAATATCCGACGGCGAGTTGAGCAGGCCCAGCAGCTGGAACGTGCGGCCCAGCCGGCGGTTGTGCTTCTCCGTGAGCGAGCGGGCCAGCAGCGACTCGGTCTCGAGGCCCCCGGCCACGAACAGGTTGTGATGCAGCGTGAGGGCGCTGTAGGCAAGGCCGGCCTCGGCGTGCAGGTGCCGCGTGATGATGGCCGCATCGAGCGTGAGCTCAGGGCTGGTCCGGCGAATGCGCTCGAGGGCCGACACCGCCTTGAACTTCAGGAAGCCGTCGGAATCCTCCAGCGCGGTGAGCAACGCGGCGACCGATGACGGGAACGCGAGCTGGCCCAGCGTCGAGGGCACGTGGCGCCTGACCCAAATGTCCTCTTCGCGGTCGAGCATGAAATAGGCGAGTGGCGCCACCACCGGTTCGCCGTAGCCGACCAGCACGTGCCGGGCCGCCGACTTCAGCCGCCGGTTCCGCAGCAACGACACCAGCGGTGGCACGAACAGGAAGTCCTGCGCGCCCAGCTTGCCGGCGCTCTCGATCGCGGCCAGCGCGACCTCGACGTTCGAGTCGTACATCAGCGGCACCAGCAACGGACGGAACGCCGGGTTGGCGACGTCACCCAGGGCCCGCGCCGCCAGCAACCGGGCCGGCGTGGCCTGCTCGCGCGTGTCGCTGGAGAACCGCCGGAGCTGATCTTCCGCAGCCGCCACGTCGGCAGCCTGCGCGCTCGACGCCAGCGCCGATGCGGCGACAATCGCCAGGCCCTGGTCGCGGTCCTTGAGAAAGGGCCGCATGACATCCGCCGCCGCCTGGCCACGCAGCGACGCCAGTGCGCCGACTGCCGCAATCCGCACCGCCGCGTCGGGATCCTTCAGGGCCCGTTCCACTCGCGGCAGCCAGCGATCGGCGGCCGCCCGGCCCGCCGCTTCGGCCACGCCGAGGGTGCGGGCGCGAATCTCCGCCGACTCATGGGCCATCAGCAGCGGCGTCACCAGGTGCCGCTTGTCCATCGCGTCGAGCAGGTCAATGGCGTAGAGCACGCGGCGCGGCTCGGGGTGCGACAGCTCGCTGACCAGGGTTTCGATCGACTGTGGGTCCAGGTTCGTCGAGCGCAACTCCGCGGGCGCCACGTCCTGCTGTTCGATGCTGCGGCGGAAGGTCCGCAGGTACTCGCGGCGCGCCAGCATCGCCGTGGCCACCCACAGCCCCACCATCGTCAGGCTGGCGTAGCTCAGTTGCTGCCAGGTCCAGCCCAAGCCCCAGTCCTTGATCAGCACCAGGATCAGCAGGGCGCCCATACCCTTTGCCAGCCGGTCCATCGTGACGTCGATAAACGGCTTGGCGCGGTATTTGAGCTCGGCTGGGAGCGGCAGGAACAGGACCTCGCGCGAGGTCTTGTCCACGGTGTAGCGCAGCGACGTGTCGAGCACCCGCGCCAGGCCCGGCGCCCACAATGCCCCGTTGAACAGCATGATCACGGCGGTGGTGCCCAGGCTCATCGGCAGCACCAGGAGCGCGAACCCGATGCCCATCACGCGGTGGATGCGGCTGGTCAGCCCGACCTGGATCACGAAGCCGATCAACGACAGGTAGACCGTCACCTGCGCCAGGAACGCGGCGATGGCATCGGAGTTGGTGGCGCCCTTGGCCTCGGCGGTCGCCATGTTCAGCTGCTGCTCGATGATCGCCGCGCCGACCGCGGCAAAGGCAATCACCAGCGCGATCACCTGCAGGTGGCGTGACGATCCCAGCAGCTGGATCGCCTCACCGCTGCTGACCCCTTCTTCTTCGCCGGTCTTGGTAGCGTCGCTCGTGCCGGCCGCCTGCTCGCGCTTCATGATGAAGGTCACGATCACGAAGCACAGCCCCATAATCGCGGCGCTCAGCAGCAGCATCTGCCGGGCGCCGATCGACTCGACCAGGAACGCGGTCAGCGCCGCGCCGGTCGCGCCGCCCAGGCTGGCGCCGCCGCCGATGAAGCCGAAGATGCGCTTGGCCTGCCGCGCATCGTAGACGTCGTTGGCCAGCGTCCAGAACTGGCTGATCAGCAGGATCCCCAGGATCAGCGCCAGCACGTAGAACGCGACCGCCACCCAGTCGGCGCCGATGGTGGTGAACAGGAACCAGAACAGCAACAACAGGCCGGCCATGCCGGCCTGCGTCACGGGAATGGTCCAGCGCTGCGGCACCGGCTTCATCAGCACCGTGTAGCCCTGCATCAAGAAGCCGATCAGCACGCCGGCGCCGAACTGCACCCACGGCAGGTTGTCGGCGCCCAGGCTCGAGATGAACTCCGACCGCGTGATCGGCTTGACGATGTTGTAACTCGTCATCGCCAGGAACGAGTACAGGAACATCAGCAACGCGGTGGTCGACTCGCCGTTGCGCAACTGGACGATGGGGCCGAGGATGCGAGAGAGCATGGGATGGCGCGGGATGGCCTGAATCTTATCCTAAGGTAAACTCCCGCAGGGCCTGATGCTAAGTCTTGTTGAACGCGTGCTCGGCCTCACCAGCCGCGAGCTTCGGCGGGCCTTCCCGCTCTTCGCCTACCTGTTCCTGACCATGGCCAGCAGCGTCGCCAGCAAGGCGGCGCGCGATGCGCTGTTCCTGGACCGCTATCGCGCCATCGACCTGCCCTATGTCGACATCGCCATTGCCGTCCTGGTCGGCGTCGCCGCGAGCGTCTACCTGTGGATCGGCCACCGCACCAACCTCCGGAACCTGTTGGTCGGCAGCATCCTGTTCTTTGCCGCCAACGCCATCCTGTTCTGGACCTGGGCGGCCTCGTCTGAGACCGAGTCGGGCGCGCTGTTCATCGCCATCTACATCTGGGTCGGCGTGTTCTCGGTGCTGGCGCCGTCCCAGGTTTGGACGCTGGCCAATTACGTCATGACGACCCGCGAGGCCAAGCGCTCGTTCGGGTTCATCGGCAGCGGCGCCATCCTGGGCTGGATCGTCGGCGGGCTCGCGACCCGCGAAGGCGTCTCCCGCTTCGGCACCGAGAACATGCTGGCCTTCATTGCGCTGTCGCTGTTTGGCTGCGCCGGCCTGGTGATTTTGATCTGGCGCGATCGTCCCGACTACGTCGGCAACGATATGCCCGCCGCGGGCACCGAGACCGATTCCCGCACGCTGTGGGGCAGCCTGGCGCTGGTCCGCGAGTCGCCCTACCTGCGCGCGATCGCCGCGCTGATCCTGATCTCGGCGCTCGCCACCACCGTTGCCGGGTGGCAGTTCAAGGCGATTGCCAAGGCAGCGATTCCCGGCACCGACGAGCTGGCCATGTTCTTCGGCACCTTCAACATGATCGCCGGGGTCATGTCGCTGCTGCTCCAGTTGCTGTTGACCGGCCGCGTGCTGCGCACGGCCGGCGTCGGCGCGGCCCTCTTTATCGTGCCGACCGCCATGCTCATGGGGTCACTCGGCGTCTTCCTGCTGGGCACGCTCGTGGCAGCCGCGGCCCTCAAGGCGAGCGACCAGGTGTTGCGCTACTCGATCGACAAGGCGACCACCGAGTTGCTGTACCTGCCGGTGCCGGCCGCCCACACCTTTCGCGTCAAGTCGTTCATCGATACCGTCGTCTACCGGCTGGGCGATGCCGGCGGCGGCCTAATCATCCTGCTGTTTGCCGCGGCGCTGCAGTGGTCGGCGGTCGACATGTCGCGCGTCGGCGTCGTGCTGCTGGGCGCCTGGCTGGTGGCGGCGTGGATCGCGCGCCGGCAGTATGTCGAGAACCTGCGCGAGAGCATCCACCAGCACCGGGTTGATTACGAGCGGGCCTCGATGCCGGTGATGGAGCGCGACGCCACCGCGCTGATCTCGTCGCGCCTCAAGGGCACGACCCGGGAGATCGCCTACGCGCTCAGCCTGTTCGAGATGGCGCACGACCGCAAGGTGCACCCCGCGGTTCGCGGCCTGCTGCGCCATGAGCAGCCCGAGATTCGGCGCCAGGCGATTGCGCTGCTCGCGCGCGCCGGCGACACCAGCGTCAAGGCGGAGGTCGAAGAGCTCCTGCGCGACCCCAGCCTGGAGGTGCGCACCGAGGCGCTGATGTACCTGACGACCTTCGACCAGACCGACCCGCTGGAGCGGATCGAGTCGCTTGGCGACTTCGAGGATTTCTCGATTCGCGCGGCCGTGGTCGCGTTCCTGGCCCGCCCCGGCGCGACCCAGAATGTTGAGGCGTCGCGGCTGATGCTCGCCCGGATGGCCGAAGAACAGGGCGACCAGGCGCTGCGCACCCGCCTCGAGGCGGCCCGTCTGATCGGCACGTTGCCCGACCTGTTCGAACGTGAGCTGCGCACGTTGCTGGACGATGAGGACGTCGCGGTGGCGCGGGCGGCGATTGCCGCGGCCGGCAAGCTGAAGAAGCGGACCCTGACCGCGACCCTGATCGAGCGTCTCGCCGACCCCTCGCTGGCCCAGGCCGCCATCGACGCCCTGGCCGAATTTGGCGACCGCATTGTCGGCACGCTGCGCGACTACCTGACCGACGAGGAGTTGAACACCGACGTCCGCCGCGAGATTCCCAAGGTCTTGCAGGCGATCGGGTCGCAAGCCGCCCAGGCCGTGTTGATCGAAAGCGTGCTCGACCGGGACGTGATCCTGCGTTACCACGTCATCGCGGCCCTCAACAAGCTGGGCCAGCAGCACCCGGAGCGGTCCACTGATCGCAAGCTGATCGAATCGGTGCTCGCGGCCGAGATCATGGGGCACTACCGGTCGTACCAGGTGCTCGGCACCCTGGGCGCCTCGCTCGAAGACGATGCCAACCCGATCGCGCACGGGTTGCGGGAGTCGATCGAGAAGGAGGCCGAGCGGATCTTCCGCCTGCTCAAGATCCTCTACCCGCAATACGACATGCACAGCGCCCATGTGGGCCTGCAGTCGAACGATCCGATCGTCCACGACAACGCCGTCGAGTTCCTGGATTCGGTGCTGCCGCCCGAAGTGCGGGCCGTGTTGATTCCGCTGTTCGACCGCGAGGTGCCGGTCGCGGTCCGCATCGAGTCGGCCAACCGCATGCTGGGGGCCGCCCTCGGCGATCGGGAGGAGGCCATCGAGGTGATGGCGCTCAGCCAGGACCCGTGGCTGCGGTCCTGCGCGGCCTATGCCATGGGAGAAATGCGGCTGACACGGTTTGCCGCCACGCTGGACGAGTGGGCGAAAGACAGCGAACCGCTGCTGCGCGCGACCGCCATCGACGCCCGCGAGAAGCTGCGCCACGCCGCGGCCTCGGCCGCCGGCGTCGATGCCCTCTGAATGTGGCGTCCGCCATCTGCATGTGGTGTCCGGCCTGAATGTGGCGTCCGGCTTCTTGACCCGCCGTAGCCTTGGGCGGAGGCAGTTAGCCGGACCATTGCCTTACGCCGGACCGATTGCTTCCGCCGCCGGCGAGTCCGGCCACTTCGCGAGCCGGCGCGCCGTGTAGCCGGCGTGCGCCAGGCGGCCCTGGAACAAGGCCGTTTGCGAGGCCGCGAATTGCAGGCGGATGACCACGCGCAGCACGATGAACAGTTGCCCGATGGCGAACGCCAGGGCGTTGGCCGCCGCGCCAGGCGCGGCCAGGTAGTAGAGGAACAACACCGCCAGGAACGCCAGCGAGTTGAGCGCGTACAGGCCGATCGTGGCACCGAGGTTGCGGCGCACGAACCGGAGGCCCGCCGAGAGCGCCCCGATCATGCTGCGCCGGTCCTCAACCACCGCCCGCACCTTCGCATAGTCGAACACCAGGTTGGCGAGCAGGACCAGCGCGCCGAACACCGTATAGAGGGCCAGCCGATAAAAAAATGCCGTTCGCTCGACCGTCAGCTCGTCGATCAGGCGCGGGTAGACACCGTCGAAGAGCCAGCGGTGGACGGTGATGAACAGGAACGCGTAGACCGCGACCGTGACCACGCTCAGCCTGACGAAGCGGAAGACATAGACGCCGCAGGCCGCGAAGAAGGCGCCCGCGCCGATGGCGTGATCGCGCGCCAGGCGGTCCAGTACGCCGCCAATCAGGAAGGTCGACACCAGCAACTGGGCCGCGACCACCCACACCACGGGCGCGGGCGGCCCGCTGCCGTCAGCAAGGCCGGCCAGGTTCGCGAGCACCGCGGCAAAGCTGAGGATCGCCGGAACGAACGTCTGGCCCACACCGGACGAGTGCGCCAGGAACTCGTTCCACCAGTCGAAGTTCATGCCATCGGCAGCGGCTTGCGCGGCCAGGCTATCGCCCAGGTGCTGGCCGATCAGGCCGTGCAAGGCCAGCGACAGCGGCAGCGCGAGCAGCAGCGTCGATAGCCACACGCCGAGCACCAGCCACGGCGCCCGCTTGACGCGCATCAAGCCATCGACGAACGAATGCACGGACCCTGCCTCGCCGGAGCCTTGGCGAAGGCGGGTCATACGAAGAACGCGTAGGTCATCATCAGATCCTGGAGCCACACCATCCAGCGCAGCGACCACTTCGTCGCTGCCGTCTCGGTCGCCGGGGTCATCGCCTTGCTGTTGTTGGTGAAATTCGTGTCGAGCAGCAGCACGCGCTCGGGGTCGACCTGCGCCGACACGGCCTGGACCGGGCGCTCGAACGTGAAGGCATGCCAGCGGGCGCGGCCGTCCCAGGTCTCGCGCGCCTGCTCGCCGTTGCTGAAGGTGACCAGCACGTCGACGGGGAAGATGCCCGCTTCGAGCCGGCGCACCACCACCGTCGTCCGATACGTCCCGGCCGGGGCCTGCGCTTCGAAGGCGAGCGCATCGTTCAGGCCCCGCGCCGCCACGGGCGCGCTGTCGAGCCGCTCGATGGCGTAGTCGAACCTGTTCGAGCTGCGATAGACCTGGTCGAAGAACCAGGCGTGCGGCTGGCCCGTGACCTCATCAACGGTCGCGAAGAAGTCGTCGGGTTGCGGATGCTTGAACTGCCAGCGCGCGAAGAACGTGGCCAGCACCTTTTGCATCACTTCCCATGTGTGCCGTCGCTCGAGCGTGTGCAGCATGAGCGCGGCCTTGTGGTACGACTGCGCCTGGTGCGCGCCCGGCCACAACGCGTAGGTCGGCGTCGACAGCGCGTCGCGGTCGCCGGCGCGGCGGTAGGTGTTCATCCAGTTGGTGTCGGTCGCGCGCTTCAGCGGGATGTCGCGGAACTGCCAGGGGATGAAGTCGCCAAAGAACCGCTGGACCAGGTAGTTCGGTTGCAGCGCCACGGCCTGCACCCGCGAGTCCGAGTACTCGTTGAGCCCCTCGTCCAGCCAGGCGCGCTCGGTCTCGTTGTTGGCGACCATCCCGTACCACCACTGGTGCCCGGCTTCGTGCAGGACGACGTACTCGGGGTCGTTGGTGCCGCGCGGCGACAGCCAGCGCGCCCCGCCGGTGAAAATGGTCGGGTACTCCATGCCGCCCGAGTTGCTTTGAAACGCCGGGTCGACGATCGTGAGGTGTCCGTAGGGATACGCGCCGTACCACTCGCCGTAATAACGCAGCGCCGCGGCGGTGCCGGCGAAGTGCCGATCGGCCAGGCCCTCGTGCTCTGGTTGCAGCAGCAGCCGCATCTCGACCGGCGGCAGCCCGGCGTGCTCGAACCGCTGCGTCCTCTCGATGAAATCTGGACTTGTCGTCCACGCAAAGTCGTGCACGTCGTCCTGCACGTAGCGATGCGTGGTGGTGCCGCTGGCGGTGTCGGTCCGCGACTGTTCGCGGCCCGTGGCGCCAAGCGTCCAGCCCGACGGCACCGTCATGCGGACGTCGTAGCGGCCAAAGTCGGAATAGAACTCCGCATTGGCGAAGAACTGGCGGGCGGTCCAGCCGCCGGCTTCGAACACGCCAAGCTTGGGGAACCACTGCGAGACGAAGAAGTAGTTGCCGATGACGCCGGTGCGATCGAAGTTCTTCGGAAACTTGCCGGTCCAGGTGATCCGGAGCCGAAGGGTATCGCCGGGCTTGACGGCCGTGGTGAGGGCGGCCGACGCCAGGGAGCGGTCGGCGGGGTTCTGGTCGTCCGGCGAGATGTAGCGGAGCACCGGTTTCAGGTCCTCCCTCGTGCTCCCATCGTCGTTGAGGATCACGATGGTCGCTATTTCGGAGTAGCCGAAGTCGCCTGCCGCGGCGGCGCCAAGGGGGTCGTCACCGACGAGCCGGCGCTGTTTCAGCCAGGTGGAATCGGTATGGCGGAACGCGTTCCAGTACAGATGAAGGCGGATGGAGTACGCATCCAGGGTGCCGGTGTTCTGCCAGGTGATGGTCTCGCTGCCGGTCAGGGTGCGGGCCCCCGGGTCCAGCGTCACATCAATGTCGTAGTTGGCGTTCCGGGGCGACCGGGCCTGGCCCGCCGACTTGTCCACCGTAGCCATCGCGGTGGTGGAAGCGTCTTGACCGAACCTGGACGCGGAGGCGGGTCCCGCTGCCAATGCGAGGACCGCCACCCATGCCAGAAAAAGATGTCTGCGAAGTCTGTTCCTGTCCTTCACCGGGCCCATCGTAACCCGGCTTGCCGCGCCGTAGCCCTGCGAAGGCGGGTATAATCCTAGGCTCCTATGCCGATTCGAGTGCTTCTCTATGGTCTTGGCCCCATTGGCGCTGCGGTCGCGCGCCAGGTGGCTTCACGCAAGGGTTTCCAGATTGTCGGCGCGGTGGACATCGACCGCGCGAAGATCGGCCTCGACCTCGGACAGGTCATTGGCCTCGACAAGAAGCTGCGCATCCGCGTCACCAACGACGCGGTCGGAGCAATTAAGGCCGGCAAGCCGGACGTGGCGGTACTCTGCACGAGTTCGTCGCTCAAGAAGGTGATGCCGCAGATCGAACAGGTGCTCGGCAAGAAGGTCGCGATTGTCTCGACCACCGAGGAACTGTCGTACCCGGTGGGCAAGAATCGCGCGCTGGCGAAGAAGATCGATGCGCTGGCCAAGAAGGCCAAGGTGGCGGTCGTCGGCACCGGCGTCAATCCGGGCTTCGCGATGGATGCGCTGCCGATCACGCTGACCGGCATCTGCGAGCGGGTCGACAGCATTCGCGTCGATCGCATCCAGGACGCGCGCACCCGCCGCCTGCCGTTCCAGCAGAAGATTGGCTCAGGGCTGACGAAAGAGCAGTTCGCCGCCAAGGTCAAGGATGGCAGCGTGCGTCACGTCGGCCTCGCCGAGAGCGTGCAGATGATTGCCGACTCGATGGGCTGGAAGCTCGATAAGGTCACCGACGAGATTCAGCCGAAGATTGCCGACAAGGCGGTCGAAAGCGAGCTCATTGCCGTGGACCCCGGCTACGTGTGCGGCATCATCCAGGACGGCATTGGCTACAGCAAGGGCAAGCCGGTGATCACGCTCCACATGGAGGCCTACCTCGGCGCGCCCGAATCGTTCGATGCGGTCACGGTCGAAGGCCACCCGCGCGTGACCTCGAAGGTGGCCGGCGGCCTGCACGGCGACGTCGCCACCGCGTCGATCACCGTCAACTCGATCCCCAAGATCCTGCGCGTGGCGCCGGGCTTGCGGACGATGGCCGACATGCCGATTCCGAGCTGGTTCGGCGGCAAGTAGCGTCCGGCTTTAGCCGGACCAGATGTGGCGTCCGGCTTCTTGACCCGCCGTAGCCTTGGGCGGAGGCGGTTAGCCGGACCAGATAGCCGGACCTGGCGCGGATGGCGGTATCCTGAAAGGGTGAAACCGGCCACCCTGTTTGCGCTTGCGGGCCTGGCCCTGGGCGGCGCCGTCTCGACGGCGGTGGCCCAGCGGCAGGGCGCGTTCGATCAATCGATCAACCACCCGGCGATCCGCTACAACACCACCGACGCCAATACCGTCGTCGACGCCCTCAACCGGAAGCTCGCCGACAAGTCGGCGGCCCTCGTCTTTGACGAGAAGTCCGGGTACCTCAAGTCGGTGCTCGACCTGCTGCGGATCCCGGTGGAGTCGCAGGTGCTGGTCTACACGCAGACCAGCCTGCAGGCGCAGCACATCACCATGACCAACCCCCGCGCGATCTATTTCAACGACCACGCGTCGGTGGGCTTCGTTCGCGGCAGTGGGTTGCTCGAAGTCGTGGCGCAGGACCCCGTGCTGGGCTCGGTGTTCTACGTGATCCACCAGGAACGAACCACCACGCCGAGCATTGGCCGCGAGTCGCAGTGCCTGCGCTGTCACCTGTCGTGGGACACCCTGGGCGTCCCCGGCCAGACCATCCTGAGCACGTTCCCGCGCAAGGACGAGACCGACTACGCCAACGGGTTCACCGTGGACCACTTCCGGCCCATCGAGGATCGCTGGGGCGGCTGGTACGTCACCGGCAAGCGTGTGCCGCCGAAGCACGCCGGCAACCTCCCCCTGTTCATGCCCCCGTCCGCCAAGGCTACGGGGGGCAGGCCCGCCGACAGGCCCATTCCGCCGCCGGCGCGCGTCTCGCTCGAGGGGCAGTTCGACCTGACCGGTTACCCCACGCCGTACAGCGACATCGTCGCGCTGATGGTGATGGAGCACCAGGCGCACCTCTTCAATCTGTTCACGCGCGCGACCTGGGAATCGCGGGTGGGCGGTCCGCTGTCGGATTCGCGGGTTGCCGAAGCCGCTGACGCGATTGTCGAGTACATGCTGTTCGTGGATGAAGCGCCGATCACCGGCGGCCCCATCGAAGGGTCGTCCGGCTTTGCCGAAAAATTCATGGCCGAAGGCCCCCGCGATCCGAAGGGCCGCTCGCTGCACGATCTCGATCTGAAGACGCGCCTGCAGAAATATCCGCTCAGCTACATGATCTACTCGCCGCCGTTCCGGGGGCTGCCGGCGCCGGTCAAGAGCCTGGTGATGGCGAAGATCGCGCGCGTGCTGGCGGGCGAGGAGGCGGGGCCGAAGTACGCGCACCTGACGCCGGCCGTGCGCCAGGCGATCCAGGAGATTCTGAAGGCGACGATCTAAGACTTCTGCCGCTGCAGCGTCCAGATGTATTCAGGCTGGCCGTTGCGCACCGACTCCTCGACGATCGTCGCGCCGAGCTTGCGCATGGCGCCGACGCCGCGGGCGTTGCGGACGAGCGTCCGGCCGACCAGCGTCTTGACCCCCCATTCGTTGAACAGGAAATCGAGGTAGAGGTCCACGGCTCGCTTGAAGACGCCGGAGCCCCACAGACCCGGTGACATGGCGAAGCCGATCTCGGCGCGGCTGTCGCCCTCCAGGCGCAGCGCCATGAACAGGCCCGACACTTCCTGGTTGCCGGCCAGCAGCGTGTAGCACGCGGCACGGTTGTCGGCGCGGCGCGACTGGCTGAGGGTAATCCAGGTGAGGAAGTCGTCGACGGTCGCCGGCGGCGGATCGAGGTGCGCCGACACGTCGGGCCGCGCGAACAGCGCCACGAGCGCCGCCGCGTCGGTCGCGTGCACTTCCCGCAGGCACAGTTCGTCCCGCGTCAGCACCGGCAAAGCATCCACGATCGCCTGGCTCACAGTGTTTCAAGGGCTCCCGGGAAGAGTCGAGGGGGCTGGGAGAGCCAACCTGCAGACAGTATGTCTCGGTTTGTCCCGCGGTCAAGCGGACCGGAGGCCTATTCCGTGCAAACCGCCCCAGCCCCGTTAACCAGCTCTACCGTAGTGCCCGGGTGAGCGTAAGCGGTAGCGAGACCCCCGCGCCGTCCGGGCGGAGAATGGTTCCGGTGGCGGTGGCCGCGGCCGGCGACGACAGCAGGCTGGCGGCGATCATGAACAGGCCAATGAAGACACGCATGGCGGAACTCCTTGATTTCAGAGCACACGGGTTGACGAGCGAGCCGAGGGAACGTCGAGTTAGAAGTCGTGCCGCGCCATGCTGATCCGGGCGAGATACAGCATGGCGGCCGACGTGGATGCCGTGCTCGCGGTTTGTCAAGAGGACGCCGGAGGCGGAGCTTCGGGCGCAGGGATGGCGGGCAAATCGCTGGCGCGGCGCGCCTGGTGGCTCGGTGACCTTCGCCCGGTGCGGCGCTATTCGATCCCGAGGCGCTGGCGCTTGAGGTACAGGCCCTTGCGCGACAGGCCGAGCAGCTTGGCCGCATCGTCCACTTTGCCGTTGCAGCTCTTGAGGGCGCGCTGGATGAGAGCGCGCTCCAGGTGTTCGGTGGCGGCGGCCAGCGGCTGATCGATCCGCATCACCATCTCGGTGGGTTCGAGGACAAGTTGATCGGCGGGTACCGTGCGGCGGCTTGCGGTGATGACGGCGGACAGGTGCTCGGGCATCAACACCGCGCCCGGCTCGGCCAGGGCCACCATGCGCCGCACTTCGTTGGCCAGTTGCCGCACGTTGCCCGGCCAGCGGTACAGTACCAGGTAGTGGAGTGTTTCCTCGGCGACCCGCAACAGCGGCCTCTGCAGCTCGTGTGAGAACTTGTCGAGGAAGTGCTCGACGAGCAGCGGGATCTCCTCGCGGCGTTCGCGCAGCGGCGGCACCTGCAGCGGAATCACGCTTAGCCGGTAATACAGGTCCTCGCGGAACCTGCCGTCGGCCACCAGTTGCTCGAGATTGGCGTTGGTGGCGGCAACCACGCGCACGTCTACGAACTGAGGCCGGGTTTCGCCCAGCGGCAGGATCTCGCCGGTTTCGAGGAAGCGCAGCAGCTTCGGCTGAGCCTCCAGGCTCATCTCGCCGATCTCGTCGAGCAACAGGGTGCCGCCGGCGGCCGAACGAATCAGCCCAGGCGAATCGTCCAGGGCGCCGGTGAAGGCGCCGCGGCGGTGGCCGAACAACTGGCTGTCGAGGATCTCGCGTGGCACGGTGGTGCAGTTGAATGGCAGGAAGGCGCGATCGCGCCGGCCCGACGCCTGGTGCAACGCGCGGGCGAACAGTTCCTTGCCGACGCCGGTCTCGCCTGTAATCAGCACGGCGAGGTTCGACGCCGCGATGTGGCGCACCGACTTGACCAGGTCGAGCATGCGCTCCGAGGCGCACACCAATCCGAGCTGCTGCTCCGGCGAGGGTTCCGGCCACAGAGTGGTGCGCTCGCGCTCCTGGACACGCGCCTGGACAAGGGCCAGGGCGGTGTGGACCAGCCGTTCGATGGCCAGCAGCGTGGCCCGCGAGGAGGCGGTGGGCTGTGGTTGTGCGACGATCGAAAAGTGGCGGTCGCGATGGAGTCCCAACGGCATTGAGATTAAGCCCGGGTCGGCCACCGCGTGCTCGCCGTTGCCGCCGGGTCCGCTTTCGACCATTCGAGCGTGCAGGGCAGCGCGGGTATCGGCGATCAGCGAGAGGGTCTCGGCACCGAGGAGGGGCGGATGGGCGGCGAGGTCAACGAGGGCGGCGATGCGTTCGGTGAGGGCGGCCGCCGGGGGGCGGAGGTCGGCGGGTGGTTGCGGCTGTAGGCCGTCGCGCCCCATCGGCGCGGCGGCGTGGCCATTGGCGTCCTGCGGCCGGGCGCCGCTGTCGCGGAGGTCGCGTTGAATCTCGCCGCCGGCGCTGAGGTTGCCGACAGCGTGCAGGATGCGGGCCGCGCGTGCGAAGTGGCCGGCGGCGGCCGCCGGATCGTCCTGAGCGGTGAGCCGGCCGGCGACACGCGACGCCTCGGCCAGCATTTCGAGGGGCGGTTCTGGGTTGGCGGTCACGGCGTCGGCCATCAGCTGGGCACCTTCTCTTACGCGGCCAATGCGCCCGAGGCCCTCGGCAGCAAGCAACTGCATCCGCTCGAGAAGATTACGATCGGCCATGCGTTCTATGCGGGGGATGGCATCGAGGGCGAGGGCGACACCGGCGTCGGCCTGCCCGGTTCGATAGAGCCACTTCACACGAGTGAGGAGATGCCAGAGTCCGTAATAGGAGTTGCCCCTCTCAAGCTTCTCTGAAGTCAAATAGACTTCATCAGCGAGGCTTCTCGCCAGCTCAAGGTCGCCAGACGTAAGAGCTAACTGCATCTGCGTATCGCGGATGCCTATTTCACACGCCTCGCCTCGTCGGACAATTCCGAGCACCTCGCCGATTACCCCTTTCGCCGCCTCAATCGACTCCTGCGCGACATTGATATACGCCAGATTTCCGAGGGCCGGAATCTTTAGCTCGCGTGAGCCCGACCGCTCTGCGCAATCTAGGGCCTCTCTCGTAGATTCAAGAGCCGCCGCGTAGTCTGCGTTGAAGATAGCGATTCCGGTGCTCGTGATTGCCAAGCGACCCTGTTGCCACACATTCGCGAATCCCCCGAGGATCGTCTTCGCGGTTTGGATACTTTGCTCGGCGGCGAGCAGTAGTCCCCTCTTGGCTTGGATCTCGGCACACAGGTAGTGCAGGGCGACCATCGAATGTGGATCGCCAGATCGAATTACTTCTTTGCGAAGCTTGGAGACTTCGATTGCGGCCGGTTCGATTCCTACCCAGTGCAGCAACCCCTGCGCAAAACTACACATGAACCTCGTCTGCAGGCGCGCATCCCCGGATTCAGCTGCCAACTGGGCTGCGCGCTTCATTCCACGTAAGCCGGCATCGATATGGCCAACGCTTAAGGTCCCCCGCCCGATGATGTCCCAACACGATGCTTTCTCGGAGTTTGTGAGCCGCTCCTTGAGTAGCCGTTCGGCCGAATCGATAGCGCGCGTCGGGCTTCCAACGTGAGGCTCAAGCTGACATCGTAAGACTCGCAACGCGAGTGGACGGTCCGGTTGCTCGTCGATAGCAGTTGCCGCGTCCCGGAAAAGGCCGCACTCCACCAATGAGATGATCGTTGACTCAGGAGTCACGGATCCCTCCGACTCAGTGCACTAGCGGCTTTCCTGACGACTGATCGCCTTGCTGAATCAAGCCAAGAACTCTACGCAGCTCAAGAGAATTGCCGATCTCCTTGACGCTGATTCCGAGACTTCTCTGAGCTGCTCTTGCGGTCGAACCTGAGTCGAGTCCGAGGCTGGTGAGTTGCCTCAGCGAAGCCGTGACGAGTAACTTATCAGACGACAGACGCACCACAGTGCCGGTGCGTCCAGTTGCCGCCGAGATGTTTGCTAACAGGTGGGCCTGTTCGGTGTTCCAGGTTCCGTCAGATCCTCCGTGCGGGAGGAGAGTCAACAAGACGATGGACTGAGAGTCTGGGTGGGAGCGAGCAACTCCACGAGCTCTGTGGGAAAGCAGGGCATCTAGAATCGCGTACAAGGCTTCTCGTGAAGACCGATTGCTTCCGTCGATTGCGGCAACTTGGTCATGAGCAACAGATGCAGAGAGAGCAGTTGCCAATTGCGGAGCGATGGATTGAATCAGTAGTCGTTGTTCGACCGCAATCTCGCCTCCTGCGCTCGCATAAAAGGTCAGAGTGCCGACAAGAAGATCCCCGTCCATCAACGGCACGCTTGAGCCGAGGTCCACTCCGGCGGATCTCGCGAGTTCGCTGGGAAGGTCTAGGGTGGCATCAGAGTTCCAGATTGGCGTCCTGTGGGCGGCTACCCATCCGGAAAGTCGCTCCCCGAGAGCAATTTCAGGTCCGCCGACCAACTGTGACAGTGGACCATCAGCGTAAAGGCACCGAATTGAGTGTTCGTTTTCTGCGACGGCGTACAACGCCACAGAGCGCGCATCGGTGAGGCGCAGGACCTGCCTAGACACAATCACGCCGAAATCCTCCACAGAGAGTCCTCGTGGAGACGGATGAATAGATCGTAATAGGGAGAGGATCTGGAGCGGTAGCTGCTCAGGGACCTCGCCTAGTGGCGGGGCTGTCGTCTCTGGCGTTATTCGGAGCTTGGTCGCAATTGAATCGATGGCGTCCTTCTCGCGGTCTCCTTCTTGCGCCTCTTCGGAAAGTTGCTTCTGGGTCTCGATAAACTTGTCGACAATTAATGGGTCGTACATGGATCCTCTTCGCTGAACCAATATCTGGATGGCGTCATCAACAGACAGTCGCGGCCGGTAGGGCCGGTCCGATGTCAATGCGTCATAACAATCGACAACAGAGAGCACCCTAGCACCCAGAGGAATCTCGACACCCTTCAGGGCGTCCGGATATCCGGTGCCATCCCAGCTCTCGTGGTGGTGGCGGACGATTGGAACGACCGGATAAGGGAATTCAATGGATGAAAGAATGTCCGCGCCGATGTTGGCATGTTGCTTCATGACGTCGAACTCATTCGACGTAAGCCGCCCTGGCTTGTTGAGGATGAATTCAGGAATCGCAAGCTTTCCCATGTCGTGCAACAGAGCCGCCGCTTCGATCGCTTTGATCTGGGTGTCATCGTTGACGCCTACCGCTCTCGCCAGGCCAACCGCGTATCGCTGAACACGCCGAATATGTCCGTGCGTTATCTGGTCCTTTGCGTCAATCGCCATGGCGAGCGTCTCGATGGTGGACAAGTACATCGCGTTGACTTGTGTCAGATGGCGATTGGCATCTTCGATTCGGCCGAGAGATGTTTTGAACGTGAGATATGAAACCAGAAGGAGCGGAACGATGATCCCCAGGGTTGTTAGATCAATCTCGCGAGAATACGTAACCAGTAACCCTGCTACTGAGCCGCCGACGAAGTAGTTAACCGAAAGCCACAGAAAATTGTCGCGCCATATGGCGAACGGCGGCCGTCCTTTTTCGAGAGCAAGAGCAAATGTGACCAGCCAGCTGTTAAGCAGGAAGTAAGTAAGCGCACACAGGAAAAGCGGAAACAGGATTCGTCCGAGTGGCGTCGGTTCAATCGAGTAGGGCTGTATCCCGGCGACGCCGAAAAACACCTGTGCCGCGGTGTTAGTCGATAGCGCCACTGCCGAGACGTTGAAGATGACCCGAAATGGTTCGCGGGTGTTCCGACCGACGCGAAGTGAGATGATCAGCGCATCCAGAAGAGCGATGATCGTTCCTGCGGCAGGTCCGAAGAGAAGCACAGAAACGAGGACAAATGTGTCAGAGACCGAAAGGTGCGCCGGAATTCCGGGAATACGAACCGTGAACGCCCCAGTCAGAAGGGTCAGTGCCGCGAGAATTAGCCACTGAGGGTCGACCTGCTGGACAAACAGCTGACCGAGGGAGTGCGCTGCAATTGCGAGGCCAATTGCTGACACTCCAAGGACATACACCTTGCCAAGTTTCGATAGCGTCGTGAATCGCGCAGCCATAGAGGCGTCGCTAGAATAGCGCCGTGTTTACTATTCGCCCCAGATGATGAGCTTTGCCATGTTCGTCTCCTCGCAGAATCGTGCAGTTAAAGGCAGCGGCAAGCGTTAGTCGCCCCAGATGATCTGGTCGCCCCAAATGATCTGGTCGCCCCAAATGATCTGGTCGCCCCAAATGATCTGGTCGCCCCAGATGATCTGGTCGCCCCAAATGATCTGGTCGCCCCAGATGATCTGGTCGCCCCAGATGATCTGGTCGCCCCAGATGATCTGGTCGCCCCAGATGATCTGGTCACCCCAGATGATTTGGTCACCCCAGATGATCTGGTTTGACTCCACTAGGGGTCTCGCAGCAGCGGGATACGCGAAACCGCGGTCTTTCGTAAGGCTCAGACTTCCTACGATTGGAAGAACTCCGCCCAGATCTTCAAGATTCAGACTGCCGGCGCCGGCTGCCAGCAATCCGGCTGCGGGCATGAAGTCGGCGCTGGCCTGCAGTGCCAGTTTCACCTGCAGCGGCGTCAGGTCGCTGCGCCCGTCCAGTAACAGCGCCACCGCGCCGGACACGACCGCTGCCGACATGCTGGTGCCGCTCATCGAGAAGTAATCGCGCGACCCGGGGCCGTCGATCAGCCGCTCCGGATACTGCGTCATCAGGGTTGCCCCCGCTGCCGCCGTCGAGATGATCTTCGCGCCTGGCGCCACCAGGTCGGGCTTCACGATGTGGTCGACCAGCGTCGGGCCCTTCGAACTCCACGGCGCCACCTCATCGTCCGACTTGTCGGCCGTGCCCTGCGTGCGGATCGCACCG
Source organism: Acidobacteriota bacterium (assembly GCA_030697165.1). Lineage (NCBI taxonomy): Bacteria > Pseudomonadati > Acidobacteriota > Acidobacteriota bacterium. The sequence goes on along the minus strand of JAUYQQ010000015.1, from coordinate 525,286 downwards.
ACCGTGATCGCGTAGGGCGAAATGCCCGGCGAGGTCACGCTGCCGTAGATCTGCTGGTTCTTGTCATTGGTGCCGTAGTTGCCAGCCGACGCCACCACCACCAGCCCGGCCTTGACCGCCCGCTCCACCGCCTGGCAGATCGGGTCGTCCTTGTAGCTCTGCGTCGGGGCCGCACCGAGCGACAGGTTCAGCACGCGGATGCCAAAGTCCTTGCGATAACGAATCGCCCAGTCGATGGCTTCGATCACGTCGCTGGCCTGGCCCGTGCCATCGGCGCCGAGCACCTTGAGGTTGACCAGGTGCGCCGCCGGCGCAATGCCACTCTCCGCGCCCTCTGCCGAGTTCCGGAACGACCGTGCCGCGACGATGCCGGCAATGTGGGTGCCGTGGCCGTAGTCATCGCGGCCGCGGCCGCGCCCGCTCGTGAAGTCCACGCTCGCGACGACCCGGTTCCGCAGGGCCGGGTGATCGGCAATGCCGCTGTCGATAATGGCCACCCCCACGCCACGCCCGTCGACCGCCCCAAGCGTCGCGATCGCGCCGGCCCACGCGGCGTCCGCGCCGATGGTATTGGCCGCCACCGCCAGGTGCGAGCGCACGGTCGAATCACCTGACACCGCATCCACTTCCACGTCCTGCGACAGCGCCGCCATCGCGCGCTTCGAGGCCGTGAGCACCGCTCCCGACGACAGGACCTTCTTCACCACCAGGCCATGCCGCCTGGCCAGACGGTCGATCCGTTCCTGCGACCCGGAAATGATGATGTCGATCGGCGCCGACGAGCTCGAGTTGAGGTGCGCCTCCAGATCCGACGAAAGGCGTGCGCGCCGCTCGCTGGCCGCGGCCGAGGTGACACACGCCAGCAGGAGGACCGCGATCGTGAACGCGGCGGTGGAACCGTGAAAAGCAGGTTGTGATCGGCCGCGGCGTGTGCGGGCGGTCGGCTGCAGGTTCTCCATCAGGGACTCCAAAGTCAGGACCAAGCAATTAAGTGCAAGTAACAGTCAGGCGGTGCGAGGCGGGTCTAATGGGACCCGCGCATTTCTTCAACCGAGTCCATCAGCACCCGCTGGGAGCCCCCAAGGGTGCGAATGGTGCGGAGCCGACCGTCACGGATGCGGTAGTAGACGGTGCGGCGGGAGACGGCGAGCAGCTGCGCGGCTTGCTCGATGCTCACGCTACGGCCCACCCGTGGCTGAAAATCTGGTCCGCTGTAGGTCAGCGTTTGAACGTCCATGAACGGTGCTCCTTGACCGACAGACATCGCACGGGCGGTGCCACCCGGACCGTGGCGACCGCCACGTTCGGCTAACTGATTGCATCGGCAGGGTTTGGTGTTCTACGATGCGGGCGGTCGCGCTTCGGGCCGCCCCCGAACTACGGCCAAGCCGTTGCCCGGCCCGGGTCAGCGGTGCCACGAAATACTGTTCTGCACGCAAACCGGGCGAAATTCGATCTCCGTGCACGCGTAAAACCGGCCAATCTATTGGCCGACTGGACAAGAAGTGAACCGACAACCGCGGGCATTGCTGAGCGTTCTGCTGGTGGGCGTGATGGCGTTCATGGGTTGGCGCTGGTGGTCCAGCCAACAACCAGCCGAGGATTCGGGTACAGAAATTGTTTTCTCCGACGTCATCACCCGTGGCGGCGTGCTCAGTTCCTCGCTGCGCAGCGAGCCACGGACGTTCAACCGGTGGGCCGACCAGAACTTCGCGACCGACCTGATCTCCCAGCTGACGCAAAGCAAGTTGATTCGTGTCAACCGCTCGACGCAGGAGATCGAACCGGCGTTGGCCGAATCGTGGACCGTGTCCCCGGACAATCGCACCTTTACCCTCACGCTGCGCGAAGCCGCGTGGTCCGACGGAACCCCCTTTACCTCGGCCGACGTCGTGTTCTCGTTCCAGGCCATTTATGACCCCAAGGTCAACAGCGTGCTCGCCAGTTCGCTACGGGTGGGCGGACAACCCCTTGCGGTGGCCGCGCCCGACGCGCGAACTGTTGTCATTACCTATCCCGGGGCCTTCGGGCCGGGCATCGCCCTCCTCGACAACCTGACGCTGGCGCCGAAGCATAAGCTGGAGGCGGCGCTCGCCGCCGGCACGTTCCCGCAGGCGTGGGGCGTGGCCACGCCCCTGACCGAGCTGGTGTCGCTCGGGCCGTTCGTCCTGACCCGCTACGAGCCAGGCCAGCGGCTGATCTTCGACCGCAACCCGCGCTACTGGAAGAAGGACGCCGCCGGCGTCGCCCTGCCGTACCTCGATCAGCTCGTGCTCGAAGTCGTGCCGGACCAGAATGCGGAGCTGGTGCGCCTGCAGTCCGGGCAGATCGACATGCTGCAGCAGCAGGTGCGCCCCGAAGACGTTGCCACGCTGCGGCCGCTCGTGGACCAGGGCCGGCTCCAGCTGCTGGAGCTTGGCGTCAGCACCGATCCCGATCTCTTCTTCTTCAACCTGCGCCCGCAGCAGTGGGCCAGGGACCCGCGCGGCAGCTGGATGTCGCGCAAAGAGTTCCGCCAGGCGATTTCGCACGCCGTGGATCGCGAGGCGTTCGCCAACACGGTGTTCCTCGGCGCCGGCGTGCCAATCTGGGGACCCGTGACGCCCGGAAACCAGAAGTGGTTCTCGCCCAACGTGCCCCGCTACGCGCACTCGTTGGACAAGGCGAAGGACCTGCTCGCCGGCCTGGGCCTGGCCAACCGCGATGCGGACGAGTGGCTCGAAGACGAGAAGGGCACGGAAGCCCGCTTCACGCTGCTGACCTTCCGTGGCAACTCCTCGCTCGAACGCGGATCGGCGGTGCTGCGCGAGGATCTCCGGCCGCTCGGCATTGCCGTGGACGTGGTCGCCCTCGAGCAGGGTGCGCTCATCCAGCGCTTGGTCAAGGGCGACTTCGAGGCGATTTCATTCTTTATCTCGTCGAGCAACCTCGATCCAGCCATGAATCCAGACTTCTGGCTCAGCTCGGGTTCCGCCCACATCTGGAATATGGGCCAGGTCACCCCCGCGACCGAGTGGGAGAAGCAGATCGACGACCTGATGCACGCGATGACCTCCAGCACCGACCAGGATGAACGCAAGCGCCTGTTCGACCAGGTCCAGAACATCTTCGCGGACAACCTGCCGATCATCTACTTCGTCGCGCCGCGCATGCACATGGGTGTCAGTGCCCGCGTGGGATCGATGTCGCCGACCATCCTGCGTCCGCAGTTGCTGTGGGCGTCTGACACGATCACGGTGCGCTCGCCGGCCGCGACGGGGCAGTAGCGGCGTATGGGACGCTATCTCCTGAGGCGTCTCGGGTTCGCCCTGTTGCTCGTCCTGGTCGTCTCGTCCGCCTCACTGCTGCTGACCACGCTCGCCCCCGGCGACATCACGTCCGAACAGGCCCTCTTTCTCGATCCGGCCGCGCTTGCGAAACGCCGCGCCGAACTCGGACTGGAACGGCCGCTGGCGGTGCAATACCTCGCGTGGTTGGGTGGCGCCGTCCGGCTCGACTTCGGCCGCTCCCTGCTGTACTCCCGGCCGGTGACCGAACTGGTCGGCGAACGCGCACTCAATACCGCGGTGCTCGCGCTGGTGGCGCTGCTGCTGGCGACCGCCATCGGCTTGCCGCTCGGCGTCTACTCCGGCAGCCGCTCGCGCGGCCTGGGCCGCGCCGCGGTGCGCGTGCTGTCGGTCCTGGCCTTGTCCATTCCACCGCTCATCGGCTCGCTGGCCCTCGTGTTTCTCGCCGCCCGCACCGGCTGGCTGCCGGTCGGCGGCATGACCTCGTCTGGCGGCATCGACCTCACCTGGGCGCAGTGGCTCGGCGACCTGGCCCGCCATCTCCCGATCCCGGCGCTCGCCCTGGCCCTGCCGCTGGCGGCGACCCTCGAACGGCTGCAGTCGCAGGCCATTGAAAAAGCCGTCCGCGAACCCTTCGTCATCGCCAGCCGCGCGCGCGGCGTCGGTCCTGTCCTGGCCATCGTCCGCCACGCCTGGCCCGTGTCGCTGCGCTCGGTGCTGGGCCTCTACGGCGTGATGATCGGGAGCCTGTTCAGCGGCTCGTTCGTGGTGGAGGTGGTCACGTCGTGGCCGGGCCTGGGCCGGTTGATGTACGACGCGCTCAAGGCACGTGACCTGTATTTGGTGGCCGGCTGTGCCGCGAGTGGCGCCTTCTTCCTGGCCGCCGGGACGTGGATCGCCGACGCGCTGCTGGCGATTGCCGACCCGCGGGTTCGCTCGCAGGAGGCGCGGTGACCCGCCGCGCCGCGTGGTTCGTGATCGTGCTGGCCTGCTTGTCGCTGGCGGCGCCGCTGCTCGCGCCGTACGAGGCCGGCCGCGGGTTTCGCGACTTCCTGCACGCCCCACCCATGCGGCCGCACTTCCAGGGCGCCGGCGCGCCCGTCGTGCATCCGGTTGTGCTGGCGGATCGACTCGAACAGCGTTTCGAGAGCGACCCGACCCGAACGTTGCCGCTCCCGTGGTTCGGCCAGGTCGACGGTCAGCCGGTCTTCCTGCTTGGCGCCGACAACTTCGGCCGCGATGTGCTGTCGCGACTGTTGTACGGCGCCCGCACCTCGGTCGGCCTGGCCCTGCTCGCCACGCTCGGTGCAGTCGTGATCGGCGCGCTCGCGGGTGCGTGGGCCGGGTTTCGCGGCGGCTGGATCGACGACACGATCATGCGAGCCGCCGACTTCGTGTTGATCCTGCCTGTCATCTACGTAGTGCTGGTGCTGCGGTCGGTGTTGCCCCTCGTCTTGCCGGCCACGACGGTGTTCGTGCTGGTGGCCGCAATCTTCGTGGCGGTGGGCTGGCCATTCGTGGCGAAGGGGGTGCGCGCCATTGTCGCCGCCGAGCGCGATCGCGAGTACGTGCAAGCCGCGCGCTCGCTTGGCGCCGGGCCGGGACACATCCTGCTGCGTCACCTAATGCCCGCCTGCTCGGGCCACCTCGTGGTGCAAGCCACGTTGTTGCTGCCAGGCTTTATCCTCGCCGAGGCGACGTTGTCGTTCATCGGCATGGGATTCCCCGATCCCGTGGCGAGCTGGGGCAACATGCTCGCCGAGGCCGGCAACTACAACGCGGTGGCCAGATTTCCGTGGACCCTCGCGCCGGCCGTCGCAATCTTCGCGATCGTGTTGGCCACCAATGTCGTCGCCGATGACCGAAAAGCGTGACAATCGGCCTTGGTACGAGGGTTGCACTGCCCGGGGCATGAGGAAGGCAACCTGCATCCTTTTGGCGGCAGGGCTCGTGGCCTCTGCGGCGTGCGCCACCAACCCCGTGACCGGCAAGAGCCAGATGTCTCTGCTGAGCGAAGCCGAGGAGCAGGCCATTGGCCAGCAGCAGGACGCCGAGATTCGCCGCGAAATGGGGGTCTACGACGACCCCGCCCTGCAGAACTACGTCAGCGAAATCGGCCAGGAGCTGGCGCGCGCCTCCCATCGTCCCAACCTGCCGTGGACCTTCACCGTTGTCGACAGTCCCGCGATCAACGCCTTCGCGTTGCCCGGCGGCTACATCTACGTCACCCGCGGAATCCTCGCCTACCTGGACGACGAGTCGGAGTTGGCGGGTGTGCTTGGACATGAGATTGGCCACGTCACGGCGCGGCATGCGGCGCAGGCGTACACGCGCCAGGCGCAGGCGGGCATTGGCCTTACTATCCTGAGCATCTTCGTGCCGGGCACGCAGCCGTTCACGGAGCTGGGCGCCGCGGGCCTCAGCGTGTTGTTCCTGAAGCATGGCCGCGAAGCGGAGATCGAAGCGGATCGCCTGGGCGTGGAGTACGGATCGCGCGCCGGCTGGGATCCGTCCGGCGTCCCGCGATTCCTGGCAACGCTCGCCCGCGTCGACGCGCTCAGTGAAGACGGCGTGCCCAACTGGTTGTCCACGCACCCCGACCCGGGGACGCGCGTTGGGCAGGCCACTCCGGTGGCCGGGAAGTTTGCCGCGCCAACCGCGAGCCGCACGAATCGCGACCAGTATCTCGACCGCATTGCCGGCCTGGTTCATGGCGATAACCCGAAAGATGGCATTGTGCGCGGCAACGTGTTCCTGCACCCGCTGCTGCGGTTGGGGCTCACGTTCCCGGAAGGGTGGGATGTGATCAACTCGCCCGAAGCGGTGATGGCACGAGAGCCCGGCACCGAGCACTACATGGTGCTGCAGGAAGTCGAACAGCCGCGGCTCGCGGGCCAGGCCGCCGGCGCCGGGGGCGGCCGTTCGGTCGGTGACGTGGCCGTGGCGGCCATGCGGGCCGCCGGCTACAGCGTGGTGGACGGCCGCATCGAGCCGATCAACGGCCAGCCGGCGCACGTGGGCCTCTATCGTGGCACCGCCAAGGGAACGGGCAAGGTGCTGATGCGCGCCGCCCATATTGCCGTGGGGCGGCAAATGTACGTCGTGGCCGGGTTTGCCCCCGAAGCCGAGTTCAACCTGGTCGATCGCGACGTGGTGCAGGCCATCCAGTCGTTCCGCATGCTCACCGCTGCGGAAGCAGCGAGCGTGCGGCCCAACCGGGTTGATTTCTACGTGGTCCGCCCCGGCGACTCGTGGCAATCGATCGCCGTTCGCCAGGGCAAGAGCATCGTGAACGCGGCGACGCTGGCGATCATGAACGACCACGACGTGAGCGTGCAGCCGGCCGCCGGCGATCGAATCAAGATCGTGATTCCAGGGGTCTGAGCGCGAGTCTGCGCCGCCAAAGGGTCTGACCCCTATAATCCTTACGTGGCGCGCTTCGCGAAGTCGGTCGCAAGACGAGTCTTCAAGACCCTGGCCGCGATGGCGGCCCTGGGGTTCGCCTACGTCGCCTACGTCTACCTGACGCTGCCCGATGTTCGTTCGCTGGCCGGCACCAATCCAACCACGACCGCATTCATGGAGCTGCGCGTGCGCGAGGCCGAGCGCGCCGGACGCAAGTTCCAGATTCGCCATCGCTGGGTGCCGTACCACCAGATCTCCGCCAACCTGCGGCGCGCCGTGATCGTGACCGAGGACGCGGCCTTCTTCGATCACGACGGCATCGACCTGAACGAGCTGAAAGCCTCGCTTGAAAAGAACTGGGAAGAAGGACAGCTGCTGCGCGGCGGCAGCACCATCACGCAGCAGCTCGCCAAGAACCTTTACCTGTCGGAGTCACGCAACCCGATGCGGAAGGTCACCGAGCTGTTGATTGCGCGCCGGTTGGAGGCCGCACTCACCAAGCGGCGGATCTTCGAGATCTACCTGAACATGATCGAGTGGGGCGACGGCATTTTTGGCTGCGAAGCGGCCGCGCGCGCCTACTTCGGCGGTCCGTGCGCCGCGCTCAGCGTGAACCAGGCGGCTCTGCTCGCCGGCGCCATCATCAATCCGCGCGTGCACAGCCCGGCCAAGCCGACGCGCCGGTTGCTGCGCCGCCAGCAGATCATCATCAGGCGCATGGGGATCAAGGAGGAGGCGCCGCCGCCGGCCGCCGTGCCGCCGCCGGCCGAGATGCCGTTGCCGATTGATCAGACGCCGCCGGAACCACCACCCCCGCCGGTTCCGCAACCGTTCCCCAAGCCACCCGGGTTTAACTAACGCGCTTGGCGCCGACGAACCGGCTCGCCCAGTACTGCGCGCCCAGGCTTTCCACGCGCACGACGCCACGCTCGCTCGGCGCGTGAATGAACTGGTTGCCGCCAATCATGATGCCGACGTGCGAGGCCCCCGGGGCCACCGTGCTGAAGAACACCAGGTCGCCGGCCTCCAGGCGGTCGCGGCTGATTGGCTTACCCACCTGATATTGCTCGCGAACCGACCGCGGCATGGGCACGCTGTGCTGCTGGTAAACGTAGCGCACGAAGCCGCTGCAGTCGAAGCCGTTGGCCGGGTCGCCGCCGCCGTTGCGATAGGGGGCGCCGCGCAGCGAGAGGGCGGTGCTCGACAAGGCGTAGCCGTCGGTATTGGCCCCGGCCGGCAGCCCGCTGACCGGGGCGGTACCCGGCCGCCCAGGAGCCGCCGGCGGCGGGACCACGCCCGGCCGGGCGCCGGCCTCAACCGGCGCGGGCGTCGCCCCGGTGCCGCCAGGCATCGGGAACGGTTGTGGCTTGTAGACCATGCCGCCGGAGCTGGCGCAGGCGGTCACGAATACCGTCATGACGGTGGCAACAAGAACCCGGGCCATCATTCCCAGCTTATCGGCCGCTGTGCCGAATTGTGTAGTCCCGCTAGATTCATGGCACAATGCGCGTAAATGGAGCAAACGCTCCTCCTTAACGCGACCTACGAGCCGCTGAAAGTCGTCAACTGGCAGAAGGCGGTGACGTTATGGTGCCAGGGCAAGGTCGAGATCATCGCGCATCACGACCGTGAAGTCCGCGCGGTGTCGTTCGCCCTCAAACTTCCCTCCGTCATCCGGCTGTTACGGTACGTCCGCATCAAGAAGCGATTCGACTACGTGCCGTTCTCGCGGGCCAACATCTATGCCCGCGACGAGTTCACCTGCCAGTACTGCGCGGAAGTGTTCCCGACCCAGGAGCTCACGTTCGACCACGTCGTGCCGGTGTCGCAGGGCGGCCGCAAGGACTGGGAAAACATCGTCACGTGCTGTGTCACGTGCAATCGGCGCAAGGGTGGCCGCACGCCAGCAGAGGCGCGGATGCGGCTCAAGAAGCCGCCACGGCGGCCCATGTCGGCGCCCGCGATCCGCATCACGATTGGCCTGCGCAGCGCCCCTGAAAGCTGGCGCGACTACCTGTACTGGAACCTCGAGTTGGACGACACCTAAGTGCCGGTTTTGACAAGCCTCGAGCCGGTTCGCATTGTCGAAGGCGGACGGCTCTGGCTGCGCGGCGAGGGCTTCCCCCAGCCCGAATCGACTGCTGAACTCGTGACCATTGGCGGCTTGCCAGCCCGCCTCGCCTTTGCCGCGCCCGACCGGCTCGCGGTGATCGTTCCCGCCGGTGTTGAGGGTGGCGAGGCCCCCGTCAAGCTGGCGTGGGTGCCGGGTGCCACGTTGTACGCGAAGGCGGGCGCGTTGCTCGCGACGGGACTGCACCAGGTCGACAACCCGGTCCTCGGCGCCGACGGCGCCCTCTATGTCACCTATAGCGGTTCGCGCGGGCAGGAAGCGTCCGTGTCGATCTTCCGGATCCCCGCCGGCGGCGGCGCGCGCGAGCCGTTCGTGCACGGGCTGGTCAACCCGACGTCGATGGTCGTCGGTCCCGATGGCCGGCTTTACGTCTCGAGCCGTTTCGAGGGGCGTGTCTACCGGGTGTTTGACGATGGTAGTTACGAGGTAATGGCGTCGGACCTGGGTGTCGCCTGCGGCCTGGCGTTCGATGCGGACGGGTCGCTGTACGTGGGTGACCGTGGCGGCACCATCTTTCGGATTCATCCGAGCGGCCGGACCGAGACCTTCGCGACCGTGCCGTCGAGCGTCGCGGCTTTCCACCTCGCTATGTCGCCCGATGGATACCTCTACGTGTCGGCGCCGACCCTTGCGACCTACGACTCGGTACGACGGATTAGCCCGAACGGTGCGGTGGAGATTCTGCCGGTGCCGTTTGGCCGGCCCCAGGGACTGGCCTTCGACGCAGCCGGCACCCTGCACGTCGTCGAGGCGCTGGCCGGCGCGAGTGGTGTCTACGCGGTCCGCCCTGACTCCCCGCCGGAGCTGATTGTGGCGGGCGCCGGGCTGGTGGGCCTGGCTTTCGGTCCTGGTGGACAGATGGCCGTTGCTTCGAACGAATCGGCCTATCTGTTTCCCGCCGATGCGGCGTCCGGCTTCTTGACCGCTGAAGCCTCGGCGAAGGTGGTCAGCCGGACCACTCCGGCATGACCGTCCTGCTCGTGCTGCTGGTCATGCTGGCCGGCCTGTCGCTTGGCCTTCGCACGACCTCCGTGCTCCTGCCGCCGCAGACGCATCCACTGGATCGCATGGCGCTGTCGATTGTTGCCGGCGCCCTGTGGGCCGCGGTCGTGTTCGAAGCCTCCAGCAGCTATCGCGTGTTCGACCTCGGCCTGGGCCTGATGCTGTCGCTGTCGCCGGTCGGGGTGTTCGACCTCGCCAAGTGGTGGTTCCGTTCGCGGGGGCGACGATCCGGGTGGTTAAGGGTCGCGGGAACGCCGGTCTGGCTGCTGGCGAGCCGTTGGGTCTTCCTGGCTGCTGTGGCTGGTGGCGGAGTAGTACTGGTCGCCAAGGTCATCTGATGATGTGGTATGATGACGCATGCGAACGATCATCGAGCTTCCCGCCGATCAGGTCGAATCCCTGGATGAATGGTGCCGTCGCGAAGGTGTTTCGCGAGCCGAGGCGGTCCGCCGAGCTGTAGCCGATCACCTGCAAAAGCACCACACCGTTGGCGCCAAGCGTGCCTTCGGGATTTGGCGTGACCTGGCTGAAGACGGGCTGGCCTATCAGGAGCGCCTGCGCAGCGAGTGGGATGACCGGGAGCGTGGCTGGTCTTGAAGGCGCTCTTCGACACCAACGTCCTGATCGATTACTTGAAGGGCATTGAGGCTGCTCAAGCGGAACTCGGTCGATACCGTCACCGCTTGATCAGCATCGTGACCTGGGTCGAGGTCCAGGCCGGTGTCCGCAACCCCGAGGAGGGCGACGTCGTCGAGATGTTCCTCCGCGACTTTCGCGTCGTCGACCTCACGCGCGCCATTGCCCGGGATGCGGCGGGGATTCGTCAGGCTTCGCGGATTCGCGTACCTGACGCCCTGATCTGGGCCACGGCACGACATGAATCGGCGTTGCTCGTCACCCGCAACACCAAGGACTTTCCGGCGGACGAGCCGGGCATTCGCATTCCGTACCGCGTGTGAATTACTTCGGCCGGCCGTCCTGGTTGGCAAGCACCCAGCTCGTCTGATGGACCAGTCGAGCGACGCGCTCCAGCTTCTCGTAGTTGATCTTCTCGGGCCGGTCGTACTGCGTGTGGTAATCCGGATGGAGGCCCGTGTGAAACCACACCGCTGGCACGCCCATCTGCAGGAACGGCCATTGATCGCTCCGGCGCAACAGGTTCGAGCTGTTGTTGTCGTAGCGCATCTTCAATTCGAGCCCGATCCCGACGGATGACCGATTGGCGCGTTCGACGGTCGCGCTCAACTCGGGGTGACGGCTGTAGCCCAGGATGTTGACCGCATTGCGGTTCGACTCCGCCGTCTGCACCTCGAGGCCGTTGAAGCGAGGGCCGCCGCCGACTTGCACTTCTTCGTTGCGGCCAATCATGTCCATGTTGAGCACGGCCACGGTTCGCTCGAGCGGGAACGTCGGATTCTCGGTATACGCCCATGCGCCGAGCAGCGGACCGCGCTCTTCCGATCCCCACGCGGCAAACAGCACCGAACGGCGAGGCCGCTGGCCGGCCGCCGCCGCCAGCGCGTACGCGTCGGCGATCTCGATCAAGGCCACCGTGCCCGACCCGTCATCGTCTGCACCGCTGTAGATCACGCTGCCGTCCGCGCCTTCGTGGTCGTAGTGCGCCGAGACGATCACGACCTCGTCCTTCAGCTTGGGATCGGCGCCTTCAACGAACGCGAGCACGTTGCGGTCGGGGACGATGTGGCGGTTGACCGCCGTGGTCAGCGTGACCTCGACCCCCTCCAGGGGCACCCCGCTGAACCCGCGCGCGGTTTCGGCGGCTCTCGACAGGTCGAGCAGTGAGCGGCCGGTGCCGCGCACCAGTGTTTCCGCCAGCGCGGGTGAGATCTGTCCCACCGGAATCCGCACGCGATCGGCCCAGCTCGCCAGCGTGAAGCGATCGACGCGCGGCGCCTGTGCCGGCCAGAAGTTGCGGGCGGCCGCCTCGAAGTTAACGGGCGCCGAGTGGTTGTGCACGTCGGTGACGAACAGCACGCCGACCGCGCCCTGTTCCTGTGCGGCCATGGCCTTCTTGATGGCCACCGCGACCTCGGCCGTGACCACGCCATCGAACGGGCTCTTCGGATCGCGCTCGCCGGGTTCATGCTCGAGGACGAGCGCGATGCGGCCTTTAACGCGATCGCCGTAGTCGTCGTAATCAAGTTTGGGCGCGTGAATGCCGAAGCCGGCGTAGACCACCGGCGCCGTCACCGATCCGCTGGCGCTGAACCGTTGCGGATAGAAGTCCTGTTCGGGTTTCAGGTGGAGTTTCGCGCCGCCGGGCAGTGACGCCGTCAGCGCGTTGCCCGTGCCGAGGGTGGCGACCATCAAGTGGGTCGTCTGGATAAACGACCCGTTCGGCGCGCCCGGCTTGAGGCCCGCCCGCTCGAACCGTGACCGCACCCAGTCCGCGGCGAGCGCGTTCTCGGGTGTGCCGACGAGCCGGCCCTTGAAGCCGTCGCCAGCCAGGAAGAACAAGTCGGCCTTGAGCTCCGCAAGGCGGATGGAGTCGTTGTACGGCGCCGCATCTTGCGCCGTCACTGCGCCCGCGCCGAGCAGGATGAAGAGCAGGGTCAGTCGTTGCATGCCGTGCCTCAGACCGCTTCCGATGGCGGGATCTTTTCGATCGTGAATCCCGTGAAACCGTAAATTGCCGACACGACCGGACTGATTAAGTTGAAGAACGCATAGGGCGCATAGGCGAAGGTGGCGACGCCGAGGGTGGTCGCCATGAAGGCGCCACAGGTGTTCCAGGGCACGAGCGGCGAGGTCATCGTCCCGGCGTCTTCGAGGGCGCGCGACAGGTTCTTCGGATGCAGGCCGCGACGGGCATATTCGGCACGGAACATCCGGCCCGGCAGTACGATGGCCATGTATTGGTCGGAGGCGATGATGTTCATGCCGAACGTGGTGACGAGGGTTGCGGTGACGAGCGAGCCGGTGCCGCGGACCATGCTGAGAATGCCGGCCGCGATCTGCTGCAGCATGCCGGTGGCCTCCATGACCGCGCCAAAGGTCATCGCCATCAGGATCAGCCACACCGTGTTCAGCATGTTGGCCATGCCGCCGCGCGACAGCAGGTCGTTCAGCGCGGCGTTCGGCGACTCGAGCTTGAAGCCGTCGAACAACGACATCCAGGCGCCTTTCACCAGGGCCGCCCATGCCGGCAAGTCCGGCGAGGCGGCGTAGCTCGTGACCACCTGCGGTTGAAACACCACCGCGAACAGGCAGCCGACCAGTGATCCGATCAGCAGCGCCGGGAAGGCCGGCATGCGCCCGACCACCAGCGCGAGCACGATCGCGACCGGAATCAACAGGTGCGGCCCGACGACGAACGTGCCGGCCAGCGCGTCCATGATGGCGTTGACCTGGGCGGTGTCCTGCGGCGGCGTGATCGTCAGGCCCATCACCACATACAGAATCACCGCGAGCACCAGGCTCGGCATCGTGGTCCAGAGCATGTGGCGGATGTGCGTGAACAGGTCGGTGCCCGCGACCGCCGGGGCGAGGTTGGTGGTGTCGGAGAGCGGCGACATCTTGTCGCCGAAGTAGGCGCCGGAAATCACTGCGCCGGCGGCCAGCCCGGGGTTGATCCCCTGCGCCATGGCGATGCCGATTAAAGCGACGCCGACCGTCCCGGCCGTGGTCCACGAACTGCCGGTGGCGAGCGAGACGAAACAGCACAGCAGGCACGCGCTTGGCAGGAAGATCGTCGGCGAGAGCAGCATCAGCCCGTAGTAGATCATCGTCGGCACGGTGCCCGACAGGATCCACGATCCGATTAGCGCTCCGACCGTGAGCAGGATGAGGACGGCGCCGAGGGCCAGCGAGATCCCGTGGACGATCCCCTTCTCGATGTCCTTCCACGCGTGGCCGTGCGCGGTGCCGATCAGGATGCCGACCCCGGCCGACAGGACGAGCGCGATCGGATTGGCGCCGCTCGACGCGCCATCACCAAACAGCGCCACGGCTGACGACAACAGGCCGATCAGCACCAGGACGGGAACCAGCGACCAGAGCAACGTGGGCGTACGGGGCGGCAGTGTGGACATGAGGTGGTCGGGATGATACCCCGGCGGGGGTATACTTGGGGATTGGGTTCCGCTCCGCGGACCCTGCAGTAGACCCATGCCGCACGATTGGATATCCGTCCGGGGCGCGCGCGTCCATAACCTCAAGGACATCGACGTCGACCTGCCGCGCAATAAGCTCGTGGTGATCACGGGCCTGTCGGGATCGGGGAAGTCGTCGCTGGCCTTCGATACCCTCTACGCCGAGGGGCAGCGGCGCTATGTCGAGTCGCTGTCGGCGTACGCCCGGCAGTTCCTCGAGCAGATGGAGAAGCCGGATGTGGACCTGATCGAGGGCCTGTCGCCGGCCATTTCGATCGAGCAGAAGACCACCGGTTCCAACCCGCGCTCGACCGTCGGCACGGTCACCGAGATCTACGACTACCTGCGCCTGCTGTTCGCCAACATCGGCGTGCCGCACTGCCCGAACTGCAACCGCGAGATCGCCTCGCAGTCGCTGGAGCGGATCGTCGACCTGGTGATGACGTATCCGCAGGACACGCGCATCAACGTGATGGCGCCGATCGTCCGCGGCCGCAAGGGCGAGTTCAAGAAGGAACTGCTGGCCCTGCGCACGCGCGGCTTCACCAAGGCGCGGGTCGATGGCCAGATGCGGTCGCTCGAAGAGGACATCGCGCTCGATCGCCGCCGCAACCACGACATCGACATCGTCATCGATCGCCTGATCGTCCGCAGCGGCATCGAGAAGCGTCTCGCCGAATCGGTCGAAGTGGCGCTGACCATGGCCGACGATGTGGTGGTGATCAATTCGCTCGATGCCGGCGACCGCCTGTTCTCCCGCAAGCTGGCGTGCGTGGTGTGCGGCATCAGCGTGCCCGAGATGTCGCCGCGCGCGTTCTCGTTCAACTCGCCGCACGGCGCCTGCCAGTCGTGCCAGGGCCTGGGGGCGACCTGGGATTTCGATCCGGCCCGCATCGTCCCAGACGAGTCATTGTCGCTGGCGGCGGGCGCGATCGCGCCGTGGGGCCGCGGCGACGGCAAGCTGGTCGCCGATGCCGTGACGGCCATCTCCTCGTACTACGGCATCGATCCGCAGGTGCCGTTCGGCAAGTTGCCGAAGAAGCACCGCGACCTGATTCTCCTGGGTCCGACAGCCGCGCAGCTTGCCGCGCCGAAGCGCGATAGCGCGGAGGCGGGTGCCGCCAAGACGCCCAAGAAGAAGCTGGTCACGCCAGAGCCTTTCGGCCGCGATTTCGAGGGCGTGATCCCCAACCTGCGGCGTCGCTTCGAGGAAGGCTCGTGGGCGGTGCAGGAAGAGCTCGACCCGTACCGGGCCCTGCGCGAGTGCGCGGTCTGCGACGGCAACCGCCTGCGCCGCGAAAGCCAGGTCGTCACGCTGAAGGGCAAGACGATCAGCGACTACGTGAACCTGCCGATCTCGGCCGCGCTCGAGGTGTTCGAGGGCATCGAACTGCAAGAGCGCGAAGCGATCATCGCCACCCGCATCCTGAAGGAGATCCGCGAGCGGCTGCGCTTCCTGAACGAGGTCGGCGTCGGCTACCTCACGCTGGCGCGCTCGGCCGCGACGCTGTCGGGCGGCGAGGGCCAGCGAATTCGCCTGGCGACGCAGATCGGTTCGAGCCTCACGGGCGTGCTATACGTCCTCGACGAACCGTCGATAGGCCTCCATCAACGCGACAACCGCAAGCTGCTGACGACGCTCGGGCGGCTGCGCGACCTGGGCAACACCGTCGTGGTGGTGGAGCACGACGAGGAAACCATCCGCACCGCCGACTACGTGGTGGACCTCGGTCCCGGGGCCGGCGACCTGGGGGGCGAAGTGATCTTCCAGGGCACGCCCGCGGACTTGATTGGCAATGGAAACGGTTCCCTCACCGGCGCCTACCTTGCCGGTCACAACGGCATCGTCACGCCGGCCGCGCGCCGCAAGGAAGCCAAGGGCGAGATCGTCATTCGCGGCGCCCGCGCCAACAACCTCAAGTCGGTGGACGTGAAAATCCCGCTCGGCCGGCTGGTGGCGGTGACCGGCGTCAGCGGTTCGGGCAAGAGCACGCTCGTCAACGACATTCTCTACAAGTCGCTCGCGCGCGAGTTCTATCGCGCCGCCGACGAGCCCGGCGCCCACGACAAGATCGAGGGCATTCAGCTGATCGACAAGGTGATCGAGATCGACCAGTCGCCGATTGGGCGCACGCCGCGCTCGAATCCGGCCACCTATACCAGCCTGTTCACGTTCATCCGCGAGCTGTTCGCGATGGTGCCCGAGGCGCGCGCGCGCGGCTTCAAGCCGGGCCGCTTCTCGTTCAACGTCAAGGGCGGCCGCTGCGAGGCGTGCCAGGGCGACGGCGTGATCGCCATCGAGATGCACTTCCTGCCGAACGTCTACGTGACCTGCGAGCAGTGCAAGGGCCGCCGCTACAACCGCGAGACGCTGGAGATCAAGTACCGCGGCAAGTCGATTGCCGACGTGCTGGACATGACGGTGGATCAGGCCCTGCCGCTGCTGGAGAATTTTCCACCGCTGGCGGTCAAGTTGCGGACGCTGCAAAGCGTCGGCCTCGGCTACATCACGCTGGGCCAGTCGGCGACGACGCTCAGCGGTGGCGAGGCGCAACGGGTGAAGCTGTCGCGGGAGTTGTCGAAGCGAGGCACCGGGCGCACCCTGTATATTCTCGACGAGCCGACGACCGGCCTGCACTTCGAGGACGTTCGCAAGCTGCTCGACGTCTTGATGCGGCTGGTCGACCAGGGCAACACCATCGTGGTGATCGAGCACAACCTGGATGTCATCAAGTCGGCCGACTGGTTGATCGATCTGGGACCCGAGGGCGGCGACGGTGGCGGGAAGGTCGTTGCGCAGGGAACCCCCGAGCAGGTGGCCAAAGCCAAGAACTCGGCAACCGGCCAGTTTCTGGCCGAAATGCTTAAGGTCTGAGCCTTGAAGGTGTGGCGTCCGGCTTCAGCCGGACCGGGGCCTCAGTGGCAGATTAGCCACACTTCGGGCGATTGCCGCTGTGGCTCCGGAAACACAGCCGTAGCGACTGCTCGAATGTGCATAACTGTGTAAATGTTGTAGATAATAGGGTTAGTCCATTTGGCCCGGCGCGCTATTGGTAGGCATCGACTTTGCTTCTCTGGGGACCGGAACCCGCAGACCTGAATGGACGCCCAACGGACACTCAAACGGCAGATTTCGTGCGCTGGCATCGGACTTCACTCCGGCCAGAAGGTCACGCTGACCCTCAAACCCGCGGCCGCGGACACCGGCATCCGGTTCCGCCGGACGGATTTGGGCGTCGAAATCCCCGCCTCGGTTTCTGAAGTTTCAAGCGTCCAGCATGCCACGGTGCTCGGCAAGGCCGGCGCCACGGTCGAAACGGTGGAGCACCTGCTCGCCGCCCTCGTCTCGGCCGGCATCGACAACGTCGTTGTCGAACTGAACCACAAAGAAGTGCCGATCATGGACGGCAGCAGTGCGCCGTTCTTGTATCTGCTGCAGGAAGCGGGCGTCAAGACGCTCGGTCCCTCGCGCAAGTACCTCAAGATTCTCAAGCCGGTGCAGATTGCGAGCGGCGACAAGCGCATTGCCATCTACCCGTCGGATCACTTCAAGGTCAGCTACACCATCAGCTTCGACCACCCGTTGCTGCGCCACCAGGCCCGCACCGAGCGCATTACCGAAGCCACCTTTGCCGACAACATTGCCGCCGCGCGCACCTTCGGCTTCCTGAAGGAAGTGGAATGGTTGCGCCAGAACGGCCTGGCGCTCGGCGGTTCGCTCGAGAATGCCATCGTCATCGGCGACACCGGCGTGCTGAACGCGCTGCGTTTCGAGGACGAGTTCGTCCGTCACAAGATTCTCGACGTCGTCGGCGACCTGGCTCTGGTGGGCCGGCCGATTGTCGGCCACGTCGTGGCGCATCGCGCGGGCCATGCCCTGCACACGCAGCTGGCGGCCGAGATTCTAAACGATCAAGAGGCGTGGTGCCTGGTCGAGGCGCCGTCCGCCGTGCCCGAAGGGGCGTTCGATCCCGTGGGCGTGCCCGGAGTGGTGCGCGCGCACTAGTTCTCGCTCAACCTCCAACGTGAACGCATTAGGCCGCGGGGCGCCCCGCGGCCTTCTTTTTTTGAGCCCAGCGTCGCCTGCGCCGCGCCGTTTCGCCACAGGCGCGGGTGCGCTATAGTCGCGCCATGCGCCGACTTCTGCCGCTCCTGCTGCTCATTCCCGTCCTCACGTCCGGCCAGGCGCCGGCCTACGACCTGGTGTTGCAGAACGGCCGCATCATCGATGGCACCGCCAGCCCGTGGTACAAGGCCGACCTCGCCATCAAGGGCGACACGATTGTCCGCATTGCGCCCGCCATCACCGAACCGGCCGGCCGCGTCATCGACCTCAAGGGCCTGGTGGTGGCCCCGGGTTTCATCGACATCCATACGCACGCGCGCCGCGGGATCTTCGAGGTGCCTACCGCCGACAACTACGTGCGCCAGGGGGTGACGACGCTGATTGAGGGGCCGGATGGCAGTTCGCCGCTGCCGATCGCGGCGTTCCTGGCCAAGGTCCAGGCCACGCGCATCACACCCAACTTCGCGATGTTCATCGGCCAGGGAACGGTGCGCAGCGAGGTGATGGGCGAGGTCGATCGGCCGGCGACGCGCGCCGAGCTCGACCAGATGCGCGCGATCGTGACCCAGGGCATGGAGGACGGCGCGCTCGGCCTCAGTTCCGGGCTGTTCTACGTGCCCGGCAACTTCACCCCGACCGAAGAGGTGATCGAACTGGCCCGGGTAGCCGGGCGCATGGGCGGCATCTACATTTCGCACATGCGCGACGAGGCGCGGGGCCTGACCGACAGCGTTCGCGAAACCATCGCCATCGGCGAGAAGGGTGGCCTGCCCACGCAGATTACCCATCACAAGGTGGTGGGCAAGAAATACTGGGGCGGCTCGGTCGAAACACTGCGCATGGTGGACGAAGCCCGCGCCCGTGGCGTGGACGCGACCATCGACCAGTATCCCTATACCGCGTCGGCCACCAGCATCGGCGCCGCCTTGCTGCCGGCGTGGGCCCAGGAGGGCGGCCGCGAATCGACGCTCAAGCGCCTGAAAGATCCGGCGACGCGGGCCAAGATCAAGGCCGAGAGCACGGCCATCATTCGCGACGAACGCGGCGGCGGCGACCCGAAGAACGTGTCGGTGTCGGCCTGCCAGTTCGACCCGAAGCTCGCCGGCCAGAACCTGGCGCAGATCACCCAGGGCCGCGGCCTGGCGGTGACGCTCGAGAACGCGGCCGAGACCGCGATGTGGATTGTGGAGCAGGGCGGCTGCGGCGGCATCTTTCACGCCATCGGTGAGGAAGACCTGCAGCGCATTCTGGTTCACCCGGCCACCATGGTCGGCTCCGATGGCGAGGTGCCGGTGTTTGGCCGCAATGTGCCGCACCCGCGCAGCTACGGCACGTTCGCCCGTGTCCTCGGCTTGTACGTGCGCGACAAGAAGCTGCTGCCGCTCGAGACTGCGATCCAGAAAATGTCGGCGTTTCCGGCGCAGCGGCTCGGGTTGAGCGATCGCGGCGTGCTGCGGCAGGGACTGAAAGCCGACATTGCCGTGTTCGACCCGGCCACCGTGCGCGACACCGCCACGTTTGAGAAGCCGCATAGCTATGCGGAAGGCTTCAGCCTCGTCATCGTCAACGGCGAGGTTGCTTTCGAGGGCGGGAAGATGACGACCGCGCGGCCCGGACGCGTGCTTTACGGGCCGTCGATGCGGGCGCGCCAGTGAAGTACGCCGTCCTGACCGGCGCGCTGATCCTGGCGCTCCAGGTGCCGGCCGCACCGGCGGCCCAAGGCGAGGCCCTGACGATCACCGGGGCCCAGGTCGCCGATGGCAGTGGCGGCCCGCTGCGGCGGGTGAACGTGCGCGCGGTGGGCGGCGTGATCACCGAGGTGGGGGACCTTCGGCCGCGCGACGGCGATCGCGTCATCGACGGCACCGGCCTGGTGCTCGCGCCCGGCTTCATCGATGCCCACAACCATTCCACCGAGGGCCTCGACACGGAGCCCGACGCCGTCACCCAGGTGTCGCAGGGCATCACCACGGCCCTCGTCGGCCAGGACGGCAGTTCGCCGTTTCCGATTCGCGAGTACCTGGAGAAGCGCCGGACCAACCCGGCGGCGATCAACGTCGCCGTGCTGGCCGGCCACGCCACGATTCGCCGGCGGGTGATGGGCGACGACTTCCGGCGGACCGCCACCCTGGCCGAGGTCGCGCAGATGGAAGCGCTGCTCGACCAGGAGATGCGCGACGGCGCCATGGGACTGTCATCCGGCCTCGAGTACGAAGTTGGGAGCTACGCTTCGACCGAGGAGGTCGTGTCGCTGGCGCGGGTGGCCGCTCGGCATGGCGGTTTCTACATCTCACACATCCGCGACGAGGCTGACCGCTCGCTCGAGGCCATTCGCGAAGCCATTGCGATTGGCGAAAAGGCGAAGCTGCCGGTGCAGCTCACGCACCTCAAGTTGGGCACCGTTGACGTTTGGAACAAGGCGCCGGAAGTGGTGGCGCTCGTCGAGGCGGCACGCAAGCGGGGCGTTGACGTGACCGCCGACGTCTATCCCTACCTGGCCTGGAGCTCCAACATCAAGGTGCTCGTGCCGAACCGGCAGTGGACCGACCCGGCGAGCGTGAAAGAAGCGCTCGACGACATCGGCGGCGGCCGCAACGTGCAGATCACGCGCCTGCCGATGTTTCCGCAATACGTCGGCCGGCGGCTCGACGAAATTGCCCGCGCCGAAGAGGTGAGCGAGGTGGATCTCTACATCCGCATCGTCACGGACGAAGGCGCCGGGATGATCGGCCACACGATGATCGCCGCCGACATGCAGACGTTCCTGAAGCAGCCGTGGGCGATGGTCGCGAGCGACGGCGGCGTGGCCAACAACCACCCGCGGGGCGCCGGCACGTTTCCGCGCGTGCTCGGACGTTTTGTCCGCGACGAGCAGTGGCTGACGCTGCCCGACGCCGTCCGCAAGATGACGGCGATGCCGGCGGCGCGGCTGGGCCTGAAGGATCGCGGTGCGATTGCGGTGGGAATGAAGGCCGACCTGGTGTTGTTCGATCCGGCCACGGTGCTGGACCAGTCGACCTTCGAAAGCCCGCGCCTGCTCGCGCGCGGGATTCATACGGTGTGGGTGAACGGCGTGCCGGTGTGGAGTGCGGAGCGCGCCACCGGCATGCGGCCAGGGCACGTCCTGATTCGCAAATAGGACGGGGACCAGGGTTGCCCCTGATCCCCTGATCCCCGATCCCCGATCCCCGATCCCTGATCCCTGATCCCTGATCCCTGATCCCCGATCCCTGATCCCTGATCCCTGATCCCTGACTAGAATTCGTAGCGAAGCGCGAACTGCATGCAGCGCCCCGCCTGCGCGTCGCAGGTGGCGAGCGTGCCGTTGTAGCGGCCAAAGCCCGAGATGTCGGGCGTGTTGGTCAGGTTGCCAACATCGAACTTCGGCGTGTTGGTGGCGTTGAACACGTCCCACCGGAAGCGCAGGCGATGGTCGGCGATGCCGACCGAGAACGCCTTGCTGAGGCTCAGGTCGACGTTGAAGTAGCCGTCGCCACGGAACAAGTTGCGCAGGCCGACTTCACCAGGCAGCGCACGGCGGAACATGGCGATGGCGCCCTGTGGATCGACAAACGGGCTGGGGCGGTTGTCGACCTTGTTCTTGGTCGTCCCGGTCTCGGGCAGCTTGGAGGGATCGACCAGCATGGCGTTGCCCTGCAGGTTCCAGTTGGTGGCCCAGCACGAGCGGCAGTTGGCGACGTTAAACGGGAAGCCGCTGGTCCAGCGCACGAGGCCGGCGATCGACCAGTCGCCGATGAACTGGTTGACGACGTTGCTGACCCCGCCGCCGAAGCGCTTGCCCTGGCCGAACGGCAGCTCGGCGAGCCAGTTGGCGTTGACCTGGTGGCGCACGTCGAAGTCGGAGGTCCCGTAGTTCAGCTCCGGATCGAACGAGTTGACCAGGAACCCCGAGTTGCCGCCGTTGCTGAAGTTGCCGAACGCGCTGCCGCGCTCGACCTGCGAACCCATGTCTTCGGACTTCGACAGCGTGTAATTGATGTCGAACTGCACACCGTCGGCGTAGCGGCGCCGCAGCGTCAGGTTGAGGCCGTTGTAGTTGGACCGGCCGATGGAGCTAATCGCCGCCAGCGAGTCGTACTGCTCGGCAAAGTACGCGTACGGCCCGAACTTGCTGCAGGCCGGGCTGCACGACGTGTCCATGTCGTACAGCGCGGTAATCCAGTCGGGACCGTTTTGCATGAAGGCCCGGGTGATAGCCTGCGTGGCGGTGAGGCCGCCGCCGGCGGCCGCCGGGAAGATGTTCTGCCAGTAGGCGACCGCGGGCAGGCCCGCGTATGCCGCGGCCGGCGAACTCCCGGTGATGCCGGCCGACTGCGCCGCCCGAATAATCTGCTGCGCCGCGGTGAAGTAGTCGCTGCCCGACGCCGGGTCCACCAGATTGAGCGGCATGGCCAGGTCGCGGCGCACCAGCAGGTCGCGGCCGAAGCGGCCGACATAGCCCGCCTCGACCGTGTAGTTGCGGCCGAGGTCGAAGCCGATGGTCGCGCTGCCCATGTGGGCCGACGGGGTTACCAGCGTGTCGTCGATGCTGGTCGTGATCACACCGGCGCGAATCGGCGGCGTTTGCGGGAAGCCGCCGGCCGGAGCGGCCGGCATGGTCGACGGCATCTGGTCGATGCCGCGGAAGCGCGCCGCCGGGTTGGTCTCGTAGGCGAGGCCGAAGGGGCTGCTGATCGTGGTGGACATGCCGTAGGCGAAGCCTTCATCGAAGTTGGTCGCCAGGCCGACGCCGACGCGGTCGAACACCTTGGAGTAGCCGCCACGGATGACGAGGCGCTCGCTGGGGGTCCAGGCCAGGGCCACCCGCGGCGCGATGTTGTTCTTGTCCCAGTCGTAGAAGCCCTTCTTGCCGTTCTTGGGCCCGGCCAGGTCAAAGGTCACCAGCTGGCTCGCGTTCGAGGGAATGCCCTTGAGCGCGTTGGCGGCACGGATGTCGAACCACTCGCCCATGCTGATCGACGGAGCGACCTGCAGGCCGTTGGTCTCGTAGGGCGGGGAGTAGACGCTGTAGCGCAAGCCCGCCGTCAGCGTCAGATTCGATCGGATCTGCCAGGCATCCTGGACGTAGAACTCGAATTCATCCGAGGCGATCTCCCTGGCCACCGGGCTGCCCGGCGCCTGCGGCGTGCCGTCTTTGTTGTAGTTGGCGCGTTGGGTCGACTGTGAGAGCACGCCCAGGATGTTGAGCCACGCGTCGGCGTAGCCGCCCTGGAAGTTGGTGGCGACTGCGGGAATGCTGCACCCCGGCAGTGTGCAGAACGAACTCCCCGGCATGTTGCGGCGGCCGACACCGGCCACCCACGACGGGTTGACCGTGGCGCTCAGGTACGACGACTGAAAGCGTTCCTTCGGCACGCGCGTGAACCGGATGTTGGTGCCCACTTTCATGGTGTGGCGGCCCTTGAACCAGGACAGGTCGTTGACCAGGTTCTGTGTCGGCGTCTGCCGCGTGTCCGTAAAGCCGTCGCCGAAGCCCTCGTAGGGTGAGATGAACCGGAACCGCACCCAGTTGTTCTTGGTGACGCCAGCGTTGTTCTCGTCGATCTTCGTAAAGCCGTAGCGGAAGCTGTTGGTCAGCGTCGGCGACAGCACCGAGTCGTAGCCAACGGCGCCGCCGTAGTTGTTGAACAGCCGCTGGCGCAAGGGCGCGCCGCCGTCAAACTGCGGCGCCGTGTTGATGGTGTCGTCCTGCTTGCCGAAACGGCCAAAGAAACTGTGGTTGTCTGCGGCCTTGTAGTCCACGCGGCTGATCAGGTTGAGGAACTCGTTCTCGATCGGCGCGGCAAAGCGGTAGTCCATCAGGTTGCGGCCGTCGCGACCGGGGTCGTTGGGCGCCGGGTACTTGCGGAAATATTCCAGGGCCGCGGCACTTGGGCCGATGCCGAGCGGATCGATCGCCGCGATCTCGGCCGGGGTCATGCCATAAAAGCCGGCTTCCACGGTGTGGTTGCCGGTCATGCCGCGCACGGTGCCGCCCGGGCACAGCGCCGCGACCGCGCAGCGATACATGAGCACGCCGTCGCGCATGGAATTGGACGGCACGTTACGGAGTACGGGCGCTTCACTCTGCTCCCGCAGCGCCTCGACGTTGCCGAAGAAGAAGATGCGGTTGCGGCGAATGGGACCGCCGAAAGATCCTCCGAAGATGTCCTTGTCCAGCTTGGGGGCCTGGCTCTCTTTCCCCGATGCCAGCTGCGACAGCTTCAGGAAATACTCGTTGCTCGACGTGGCCGTGCGGCGCCCGGTCCAGTAGGCGGAGCCGTCGTACTGGTTGGTGCCGCTGCGCGTGACGAGCGACACCTGTGGGCCGCTCGACCGGCCCATGTCGGCGTTGTAGTTCGAGGTGCTGACGCGGAATTCCTGGAGCGCTTCCTGGGTCATGCGGATCGCCGAGGTATACGCGGTGGCGAGCTGCGGGTCGTTGACGTCGATGCCGTCGAGGGTCACGCTTTGCTGGTCGGCGCGCGCGCCGCCCACCGAGCCGTAGCGCGGATCCACCGTGGCCGGATTCGCGGTCGGAATGAAGACCGCGCCCGGCTGCAGGCTGAGCAGGTGCACGACGTTCTGCGCCTCGACCGGCAGGCTGCGGATCTGCTCGCGCGACATCACGTTGCCGACACTGGCGTCGGTAATGTTCAGGCGGGTGGCCTCCGATACCACGCTCACGGTCTCGGTGATGCCGCCCAGTTCGAGCGTGATGCTCTGCCGCGACAGCGTGTCGACCTGCAGCGCCACACGTTCCACGATGGCGGTCTTGAATCCGCCCAGTTCCACCTTCAACGTATAGGTACCAGGCTGGACACTGCCAAACCTGAACCCGCCCCGTTCGTCGGTGACGGTGACCTGCGCCGCGCCGGTTCCAATGTTAGTGACGGTGACCGTGGCTCCGGGCAACACCTGCTTCTGGGCATCGAGCACGTCGCCGGTGAGGGCCGCGGTCCCGGTCTGTGCCCAGGCAGCCTGGCTTACGACAAGTTGAAACAGCACGGCGAGAGCCGCGACAGTCAATCCACCGCGCAACGACGGGCGGGGCAATTTCACGACCACCTCCAAAAACAAACACTCAACAACACACGCTCGTCCCCAGGTGCAGCGTGATCGCATCCGGGATTCGGCCGTTGGTACCAATCTGAACTCGCATAAAATGGCGCGGCGAGGCACGTATGTCAAGGGTTGTAATGGCGTTGGTCACCGCTGGCGTATTGCTGGTCTCGCTGGCCAGCACATTGGCCCAGCAGCCCTTCTACTCCGCTCAGGGCAGGCCGACTTTCCGATCGGGCGTGGATCTCGTCACGGTGGACGCCACCGTGCTGGGGCGGGACGGCTCCCCTCTCGAATCGCTCGGCCCGGACGATTTCAGGCTCGAGGTCGATGGCCGCTCCAGGCGGGTGGTTTCTGCACAGTTTGTGTCGCAGGCCGCTCGCGATTCGCGCTCCAGCCTGCTGCCCGCGGCCCATTTCAGCTCCAACCAGGACGGGGATCCCGGACGCCTCGTGGTGGTCGCCGTCGACGAGGCCCACATCCGCCGGCTCGAGGGCCGGCCCGCGCGCGAAGCCGCCTCGCGTTTCATCGACTCGCTGGACCCCGGCGATCGGATTGGCGTCACCGGACTGGCCCGCCTGGGCTCGATCGACTTCACCCGCGACCGCCTGGCCATTCGCAGCCGGCTCGCCACCCTGGTGGGCGAGGCCGACCCGGTGTTCATGCAGTTCAACCTCGGACTGAGCGAGGCGGTGGAGATTGCCGAGGGCAGCCGCACCCGGCTCGCCGACGCGGTGCTCCGCGAATGCGGCCGCGCGCTCACCGAATACGTCAACCTGGCGCGGGCCGCCGACGATGCGGCCGGCGCGCGCGACGCGTGTCCCGAGCAGGTGGAGCAGGAATCGCGTGCGTTGGCCCAGCAGGCCCACATCCAGGCGCGGATTTCGCTCAGCGCCCTCGAGGCGCTGGTGGTCAGCCTGAAGGACGTTCCGGGCCCCAAGACCATCGTCTTGTTGTCGGAAGGGATGGTGGCCGACCCCCGGCGCGTGGACCTGGGCCGGCTGGCCGCCGAGGCCCACCTCGCGCGCGTCACCATCTATGCCTTGCACCTCGAGGTGCCGGTGTTTGAAGCCGCGCAGGACCGGGTGTCGCCGACCAGCGTGCGCGACCTGCAGGTGCGCAACGACGGGCTCGCGCGGGTGGCCGGCGCGGCCCGGGGCGCGGTGTTCCGCCTGGTCGGTGACGATCCGCGCCCGTTTGCGCGCATCGCGCGCGAGTTGTCCGGCTACTACCTGCTGGCGTTCGAGCCGCTCGCGGCCGAACGCGACGGCCGTTCCCACCGCATCCGCGTGAGGCTCGCCCGCGGCGGCGGCGAACTACGGGCGCGGCCGGCCTTCGTCCTGCCGGCGGCGCCACCGTCTCGTGACACCGCGCTCGTGCAGTTGCTGAGGGCCGCTTCGCCGGCCACCGAGTTGCCATTGCGCGTCGCGACCTACACGTATGCCGAACCGGCGTCGCAAGATCTGCGGGTGGTGGTGAGCGCCGAGGCCATCACCGCCACCCAGGTCGGCCTGGGCTTCGTCCTGATCGACTCCGGCGGCGTGATCGCCGCCACCGCGGTTCACGACGCCGGCAACGGCGCCTACGCCTTCAGCGCGGTGGTGCCGCCGGGCAACTACACGCTGCGCGTGGCCGCCATCGACCCATTGGGTCGGCAAGGCTCGGTCGGCCGTCCGTTTGTCGCGCAGCTGGCCGCAACCGGCGGCGTCAGGGTCAGCGACTTGATGCTGGCGCGGGTGCCGGCGCGGCCGCAGGACCCGCTCGACCCGCTGATCGATGCCGTCAGCGGTGGTGCCGTCGTGGCGTACCTCGAGTTGCATGCCGACCACGGCGTGACGCTCCCCGACGCGGTGCGCATCGTAGTGACGGGCGCCACCAACGAGCGGGAGCTGATTACCGTGCCGGCAACGCTCACAAGAGCGGACGGCGTCTGGGCCGTCGCCCGCGCAACGGTGCCCCTAGCCTCGCTGCAAGCGGGGCCGCACGTGGCGCGCGCGGAGGTGCTGTCGGTGGGCGCCATCGTGGCGCGAGTGGGGCGTCCGTTTACCGTGGCGCGCCGTTAGGCCGAGCGGAGCGGCCTTCGCCGCTCCGCCGTTTCGGGGTTGTCGAGTCCGCGAGCGAATCAGAATCCGCCGACGTTGAGGCGGCCGCCGGTGACCGTCCGGTTGGCCAGCGATGTCGTCGGAATTGCGCTGCCGAGGATCGCACTCCGAATTTGGGCCGCCGTCGCCCCCGGATTCCGGGCCGCGAACAGCGCGGCGGCGCCGGTCACGTGGGGTGTGGCCATCGACGTGCCGCTGTAGGAGCCGTAAGTTGAGCTGTTGCCCTTGCCGGGCAGCGTCGAATAGATGCCCGAACCGGGGGCGCCGATGTCGACGGTTGCCGCCCCGTAGTTCGAGAAGCCGGACTTCGCGCCCGCGCTGGTGATGGCGGCGACCGCGATGACGCAGTCATACGTGCCGTTGGCAGTGCACTGGTAGTTGGAGGGATAGCTGGCGGTCGTGTCGTTGTTGTCGCCGACCCCGTCACTGCCGCCGTTGCCGGCCGCCGCAACGAACAGGATGTTGGCGTTGCCGCCCCGGTTGATGGCATCGAGCAGGCCCTGTGAGAAGCCGCCGCCGCCCCACGAGTTGTTGGTCGCGACAATGTTGAAGCCGTGGCGCGTCTTCAGATCGGTGAAGTAATCGACCGCCTTGATCGCGTTGGCCGTCGTGCCGCCGCGCCGGCCCAGGAACTTGGCCGGGATCATGGTGACCTGCCAGTTCATGCCGGCGACGCCGATGGCGTTGCCGCCGACCGCGCCGATCGTGCCGGCGACGTGCGTGCCGTGGTCGTCCTGGGTGCCGTCGTAGGTCGAGTTGTTGTTGCCGTCGAAATCCCAGCCGTGGATGTCGTCGACGTAGCCATTGCCGTCGTTGTCGATGCCGTCAACCGGGTCGAACGGGTTGATGAAGACGTTCACGGTCAGATCCTGGTGCGTGCGCATGACGCCTTCGTCGATGATGCCGACGTAAACCGCGCCCTGGCCGGTATTGCCCGCCGCCCACGCCTCTGCTGCCTGGCTGCCAAACTGGTTGGCGGGCGACGAGGCATCGCCGTACATACCCCAGAGCGAACCGTTGGTGAAGTAAGGGTCGGTGGCCGTGGCGCCGTGCTGGTAAATCCAATTGGGCTCCGCGAATTCCACCGCGGCATCGCCGGTGAGGCCGCGAATGGCCGCCGCGACCGCCAGTCCGGGCGGCAACCGGAGCAGTTCGAGGTCACCCTTGCCGTCGTCGCGGCGGCCCGCCGCCACCACGACCTCTTCTCGGGCCGCCCGAATGCGCCCGCGCGCGGCCGCGCGCTCGGCCGAAGTGGAATCCGCGGAAAACTGGACCAGCACCTGGTTGCCCACAGCAGCTGGCGTATCGGGTTGTTGGCCGGCCACCGACACGAACAACCCTGAGGCCAGGAGAACGGACCAGGACAGGAGCGGGAACGAGCGGGTCAAAGACATGGTCACCTTCCAGTGAAGACCGAGGGTCACGGGGAGCGGGCCGAGTATACGGGAAGTCGCCACGCAAAAGGCCACCCTGCCTCCTTTCTTTGCGCAATGCGCGCCGGGTCGGGCTCCGCAGTCGCATGTTAGAGTCGGCTAATGTCCGCTACCGCCAGCCCGCCACTCCTCCTGGGCGCCGAAGCAATTCTCACCGGGCTCCGCGCCCTGCGTGAGCGGCAACCGGTCAGTTACACGGCGTTTTATTCGAGCCAGCTTGGCGGCGTGGTGACCGACCCGGCGCTGATGGTGATTCCGTTCGACGATCACATGGTTCACCGCGGCCACGGCATCTTCGATACCGCCGGCATCGTCAATGGCCGGATCTACGATTTGGAGGCCCACCTCGATCGCTTCGTGCGTTCCGCCGGGCACTCGAACCTGCCGCTGTACGGCAGCCGCGAGCAGATGCGCGACATCATCATCAAGACGACCGCGCTCAGCGGAAGGCGCGACGGCTCGATCCGCTATTGGTTGTCGTCGGGGCCAGGCAGCCTCGAGTTGAGTCCGGCGGCCGGCGCGGAGCCGGGGTTCTTTGTCATGATTTTTGGCGGTCTCGCCTATCCCGAGCGCTGGACGACCGAAGGGCTGAAGGTGATGACCACGACCCTGCCGATCAAGCCGCCGCTCTATGCCATCACCAAGAGCACCAACTACCTGCCCAACGTCCTGATGCAGATGGAAGCGAAGAAGGCGGGACTCGATAACGGCGTCTTCCTGGATGGCTCTGGCAACGTCGGCGAGAGTTCGAACATGAACGTGGCGTTCGTCACCGCCGACGGCGTGTTCCGCCACCCGAAGTTCGATCACATCCTGTCGGGCTGCACCTCGCTGCGTCTCCTCGAACTGGCGCCCGCCCTGGTCGCGCAGGGGCTGCTCGGCGGCGTCGAAGTGTGCGACATCCCGGTGGCGGAAGCGCGCGCCGCGCGCGAGATGATGCTGATCGGCAGCTCGATCAAGGTCGCGTCGATCGTGGAATGGGACGGCGCCAGGATTGGCGACGGCCGGCCCGGCCCGATCGCCAAGGCCCTGCTGGCGCTGCTCGAGAACGACATGCACCATGGCCACGATCGCCTGATCGACGTCCCATACTAGGAGGACGCGTGCTGTTGAGACATGAGTCGTTCCGGCGGTTGTGCCACGCTCGCGACCGCCTGGTCGAGGTGCACGACGACCCGCTCACCGTCGAGCGGGTGGCCCGCGAAGCCGGCATCTCGCCGTTCCATTTCATCCGCCAGTTCGAGGCCGTGTTCGGCGCGACCCCGCACCAGTTTCGGATCCAGTCGCGCCTCGATCGCGCGCGGCTGTTGCTGGCCGCCGGCCAGCACTCGGTGACCGACGTGTGCATGGCGGTCGGGTTCTCGAGCCTGGGGAGTTTCAGCTCCTTGTTTTCGCAGCGGCTTGGCGAGTCGCCGTCCGCGTATCAGAAGCGGATTCGGGTGTCGGTCGCTGGCTCTGGCACCACACCCGGCGCCCTGCCGCCGGTCCTCGTGCCCGGTTGCCTCAGCCTGATGGCGCACCTGCCGGCATCGGCCTTTCGCAGTTTTCGAGAAGCCTCGCTTACCGCCGTTGACTAGGCTGATGGCGAGGTAAGGAGGACATCATGCGAATCAAGCTGACCAGCATCATGGTCGACAATCAGGACAAGGCCGTCGCGTTCTATACCAGCGTGCTCGGCTTTCAGAAGAAGCACGACATCCCCGCCGGCGAGTACCGCTGGATCACGGTGACGTCGCCCGAGGGGCCCGACGACCTCGAGTTGTCGCTCGAGCCCAACGCCAATCCTGCCGGCAAGGCGTTCCAGGAGGCGATGTTCGCCCAGGGCATCCCGCTGACGGCTTTTGAAGTCGCGAATCTCGACGCTGAGTACGCCCGGCTCAGGAGCCGCGGCGTCGCGTTCACGCGAGAGCCGGCGAACCTGGGCCCGGTTGCCGTCGCGGTGTTCGCCGACACGTGCGGCAACCTCATCCAGTTGTATCAACCGCTGTGAGGCGCGCCGCTCCGGGATGAGGTAAACTCCCCGTGCGAGACGCCGCCCCCCAGCCAGCGGAATCGTCTCACCATCTCCCGGGTGCGTCCGGGCCGTTAAGGGATTCCGCATGCAAATCAACGAGCGCACGATTGGCGACGTCACAATTCTCGACCTCCAGGGCAAGCTGACCATCGACGACGGGGCCGCGCTGCTGCGCGACAAGGTGGCCAGTGTCGTGTTCCAGGGCCAGACCAAGGTGCTTCTCAACCTGGCCGGCGTCAACTACATGGATAGCGGCGGCCTGGGCGAGCTGGTCCGCTGCTCGATGGCCGCCCGCAAGGCCAACGGGGCGGTGAAGCTGGCCAACCTGACCAGCCGCATCACCGACCTGTTGACCATCACCAAGCTGCTGACCGTCTTCGACACCTACGACTCGGAAGAACAGGCGCTCGCCAGCTTCTAGTACGTGACGCGCACGCGGTACTTCAGTACCGCCGTGCCGTCGGCCGCCACCGGCACCGTGAACTGCGCCGTCCAGGCGGCGGTCTTGGTCCACTGGTGCGACGACCGAATCATTCGCCACGAGCCGCCCAGCGGCTCGTTGACTGCCACTGCGATCGCGCCAGCCTTGTGATTGCGGAGGGTCACCTCGTACTCGAACTCGTAGGTGTTGCCGGCGACCTTCTGGAAGTCGACCTGGTTGCGCTCGCACACCACGTCGAACGCGTTGCCGATCTTCACGTTCAAGGTCTCGTCCTTCGGCGTGTGCGTGATGCGGTCTTCGCCGACGAACTGCGTGCCGCCCTTTGAATCCTGCTGGTAAACGCGCAACACGCCGGCCGGCATGGGAATGCCGAGCCCGCCCTTCTGCTCGTTCTTGAACTGGTAGTACACCTGCACCAGGTCCTTGATCGGCGACCCCGGGTGCTGCTGGTTGTGGTAGTAATAATTTTGCCCCTCGACGACGTAGCGCTTGACGACCGGGACGCCGGTGCCTTCGAGCAGGCTGACCTGCTTGGTCTGGTGGTTGTTGATCGTCGTCTTTCGCTGCATCGTGTAGAGGTGGTAGTCCGAGAAGGGCTCCTGCGCCATGTTCGCGGCCGGAGCCTCGGCGACGTGCCGATCCGACATCTGCATCGCCATCTTGCCCAGTTGCTGGCGCACGCGATTCAGGTCGCCTGCCACGAGTTGCAGCTTCGCGTTGCGGAACGCCGTGCCGCTACCGTTGGTCAGCGTCACCCAGCCGTTGAGGTCGGCGGCCGTGTCGTCGCGCGCGACGGTCAGCACGTAGTCGGCGCTCCAGGCCAGCTTGCTCGCGAGGTACGACGCCTCCACGCGATGGCGCGCCTCGCCGTCGTTGGCGACGGTCCAGATCAGCGTCGGGCGCGAGTAGAGCGTAGTGGGCAGCTCGGGGAACCGAATGTGGTCGGCGCCAATGCCGGTGACGATCTCGGTGCCGATCTTCCAGACCGGCGCCGCGTTGTAGCTGAGCAGCGTCGCCTTCACTTCTTCCTGCCGCGTGGACCCGCCCTCCTGCCGGTTACGCATGAGGATGACCTCGCGGCCCACGTACTTCCGCAACAGCTTGTCGGGCTCGAGCAGGTCGTACTCGTAGTTCTGCTCCAGCACCCGCACGCGGGCCGGGTCGGTCAGCGACCGGAAGTGCACGGTGGCCGGGTTCACGGTCGCCGCGATGTCCATGAAGCGCAGGTTGCCGGTGCCGCGCGCCAGTTGCAGGTTGCGCACGTCCCGGACCAGGGCGATGTCGGAGTTGTAGACCGTGAGGGCGAGTTCGTGCTGGTCATCGAGCGTGGTCGTGAGATCAGGTTGTTCGCCGGCCAGTAGTGTGGGTTCGGCGTCGGGCCGCATCAACAGGACGCCAGCGACGAGTGTGAGAGCCGCGAGAGAGGTGCGTGCAGACATTGGATCCGCTCCTTGAGAAGCGGGGCCGTGATGGCCCCTTTCCCTTAGAACGGGCCGGCTGGGGTTTCTTGCAGCCGGTGGGGCTCGCGCCTTCGGCGCTTGTCGGGCTCGGGCGCTTCCGCCTCCGCCGCAAGGCTTCGGCGGGACAAGTCGCGCCCATCGTAGGGCGGGCTCGCCTCGCTCGCTCGTGGGGGAGATGCCTTCCCTACGAACGAAGTGAGCCCCAGGATGCGAGCGTAAGCGAGCGACCCCGACGAGCGCCGGCCTGTCCGCCGTAGCCTTGGCGAAGGTGGAAGGCGCGAGCCCCACGGCCGCCCTACGGCCGGGTCCAGGTGCGGCCGCCGTCGGCCGTTCGAAACACGCGGCCGTCGGCGGTCGTCACGTCGGCACGGCTTTCGTCCGCCGCCGTCACGGCCGTCAGGTCCACGGTTTCCGGGAACGGCACGCGCAGGAAGGTGCGGCCATCGGTTGCCAGCAAGACCATCCCGCGAGGTCCCACGGACCAGATGACGTCGGGTGAAGGGGACGATCGCGCCGTGACCCGCGCATCCGGCGCGGCAATCTGTGAGCGCAGGGCGGCCTGCGGTGCGGCTGGAGGGGCGGCCTCTGCGACCCGTCCTTCAGCCACCGCATCGGCGACCTTGGCCGCCTCGGCCGGGCGTTCGCGGGCTTCAAAGACCTGGGCCTCGCGCTTGGGGGCCACGGCTTCGGCCCGTGCCGCGGGGGCCTCGGCTATTTCCCTGCTGGTGCTGGCCTCGGTTTTCGCCTCTGGTGCGGTGGATTCGGCGGCCGTTGGGGCGGCTGGTGCGGTCAACCGACCCTGCGGCACGACCATCCACACCGTCACGGCCGCCGCGGTGGCGGCGAGGGGCGCGAACCACCAGCGCCACAGGCGCGCCGTGCGGGGTTCGGGGACCGCCGCCGCCGGGACGGTTTGTGCCAAGGTCCCGAGCAGCGCCTGGCAGCGGGTGCAGTTCGAGGCATGTGCCTCGGCCATGGCAAGAGACGCGGGGTCCAGTCCGCCATCCGCCCACGCCGCGAGGGTCTCGGCGTCGAGGCAGGCATCGGCCGCGGTCGGTGTGCCCGTCGTCCGCAGCTCGTGCTTGAGCGCGTCCTCCAGCAAGCGATCGCGATCGGGGCTCACGAGGGGTCCTCTTGACTGGAACGAACGACGCGGGGTTTCTTGCGCGCCGCCTCCGGATCGAGCCATTCGTGCAGATCGAGCGGGCCGGCGTCGGCTGAGAGGCTGGCGAAACACTCGGTGATCTCGGCTTCGCCAAACCCGTGGGCCGCGCGCAAGCCTTGCTCGATCGCCACACGTAACGCGCGGCGCATGCGCGCGAGGTGGCGCGACACGGTGGCTTCGTGTTCGCCCGTGAGCCGGCCAATCTGGGCGAGCGTCATCTCTTGCGCATAGTAGCAGCCGAGCAGCAGGCGGTCGCGCGGTGCCAGCGCGGCGATGGCCAGGCCCAGCGTGTTCCGCATGGCCGTCGCGAAACGCCGCCGGTCCGGATCGAGCGGCGCGGGCCGGGACGGGAGGGCGGTCGGAGACGAAGCGTCTGGCAGCGGATCGAGCCGGTGCGTTTCGCGAATGCGGTCCACGTAGCGTTGAGCGACCAGCGATCGTAGCCAGGTGCTGAGACTGCTGCGGCCGTGGAAGTAGCGAAAGAGCGAACGCCGTTCGCCGTCGCGTTCCTTGAGGCCATAGAGGTCGGCGTACAGCGCATCGGCGACTTCCCGGGCGCCGCCGCCGGGGGCAACCGCGTCGGCGGCGCGGTACAGGGCGGGCCTGAACTCGCTGACGAAGTGGTCCCACGCCTCGTCGTGGCCGAGCGCGCAGGCGGTTGCCAGGGCGAGGTCGGTCAGGTGCAGCGTGGCCAGGTATCGCTCGAGGTCGCCAGACGCCGGTGTCCGGGCGCCGAACGCCTTGGCTGCGCTGCGGGCCAGCGCCTCGGCGAACGCCGCCGGCGGCAAGCTCCAGCGCCCGGCGTCGGCCTCCCGGTACAGGAGCGCGGCGCGTGCCTCATCCATCTGCCGCTGATCCTCTCTCAGTTTGGCCCGGGATGGTAGGATCTCCGCCTCAGGAGATTCCATGACCCGCCTGGTTTCGTTTTCCGCCGCCCTTTTTCTGTTCGTGAGCCTGGCTGACCCGCGGCCCCTGGCCC
Source organism: Acidobacteriota bacterium (assembly GCA_030697165.1). Classification (NCBI taxonomy): domain Bacteria; kingdom Pseudomonadati; phylum Acidobacteriota; species Acidobacteriota bacterium. The sequence goes on along the minus strand of JAUYQQ010000015.1, from coordinate 490,626 downwards.
AGGCTGGCGCCGATGCCGCGCTGGTGGCGAAGGCCAGGGCCATCCACGAGCGCGTGATCACGCTTGACACGCACGCCGACATCAATCCGACCAACTTCACGCGACAGGTGAACTACACGCAGCGGCTCCCGACGCAGGTCAACCTGCCGAAGATGATCGAAGGCGGTCTCGATGTCGCTTTCTTCATTGTCTATGTCGGCCAGGGGCCGCTGACGCCCGAGGGCTACGACGGCGCCTACCGGCAGGCGGTGGCGAAGTTCGACGCCGTGCATCACCTGACCAAAGAGATCGCGCCCGGGCAGATCGAGCTGGCGCTCACGGCGGCCGACGTGACCCGCATTGCCAAAACCGGCAAGAAGGTGGCGTTGATCGGCATCGAGAACGGCTACTCGATCGGCACCGACATCTCCCGCGTGAAGGAGTTCTACGATCGTGGCGGCCGCTACATGTCGCTGGCGCACAACGGCCACAGCCAATTGGCCGATTCGAACACCGGTGAACGCGACGGCAAGTGGCTGCACAACGGACTGAGCGAACTGGGCAAGCAGGCCATTGCCGAGATGAACAAGTGGGGCATCATGGTCGACCTGTCGCACCCGTCGAAGGCCGCCAACCTGCAGGCCATGGCGCTGTCAAAGGCGCCGGTGATGGCCTCGCACTCCTCCGCGCGCGCCCTCGCCGACCACAGCCGCAACCTGGACGACGAAGAGTTGCAGGCACTGAAGAAGAACGGTGGTGTCGTGCAGACGGTCGCGTTCGCCAGTTACGTGAAGATCAACAAGCCGGATTCAGCCGAGCGGGCGGCGGCGATCGCCGCGCTGCGCAAGGAATTCAACCTGCCGGCGCAGGGCCAGGGCGGCGGCCCGGGCACGGGCGGCGGCGGTGGTGGCGGCGCCATGAACCGCCTGACTCCTGAGCAGCGCACGCAGTACCTCGCGCGCATGGCCGAGATCGACCAGAAGACGCCGGGCGATCCCCGGGCGACGGTCGCCGACTTCGTCAACCACATCGACTACCTGGTGAAGAAGATCGGCCTCGATCACGTCGGCATCTCGTCGGACTTCGATGGTGGCGGCGGTGTCACCGGCTGGAACGGCGCCGAAGAAACGTTCAACGTCACGCTGGAACTGGTGCGGCGCGGCTACACCGAAGAGCAGATCGGCAAGATCTGGAGCGGCAACCTGCTGCGCGTGATGGCCGACGTCGAGAAAGTTGCCAGGCAGATTCAGGGCGGGCACAACTAGGTGCACGCAGAGCTTCAGGAGGCGATCGACTTTCACGTCGCGGTCATTGCCGAAGGCAGCAAGGCGCTGGTGGGCTACGACACCGCCAAGGCGGTGGCCAATGTCGTCTTGCTCTCGGAGATCCCGACCACGTACGACAAGCGCAGCGAGCGGCAGGTCAACGCCGGCAACCTGTTGCTGCGCGGCGTGCCCGGCGTCGGCAAGACGTTCTTCGGCGTGATCCTGTCGGCGATCAGCGACGCCAGGTTCGCCCGCATCCAGGGCCGCGCCGACCTGCAGCCGACCGAGGTGGTCGGGTTCCAGATGATCAACCCGTCCACCGGCGAGCTGGTGACCGAGTTCGGCCCGATGGCGTCGGCCGAGGTGATCCTGCTCGACGAGATCAACCGCATCCCGCTCAAGTCGCAAAGCGCGTTTCTCGAAGCCTTGCAGGACCGCACGATTACAGTCGGCAAGTCCACCTACGAGCTGCCGGCATTCAGCTTCGCGATTGCCACCATGAACCCGGTGGAACTGGGGCAGGGCACGTTCCCGCTCTCGGAAGCGGCCACCGACCGGTTCGCGGCCATGGTGAACATTGGCTACCTGCCGTCTGAGGAAGAGGAAAAGCTGGTCAACTTCGACTTCAAGCAGGTCCGGCTCAACCCGTTGCTGGCCAAGGACCGAATCGTCCAGCTGCGTAGCGTGATCAGCGAGGGCGTGTTCCTGCACGACCGGCTGGGCAAGTACATCCAGCGGCTGGTCGCCGCGACCCGGCCGTACAACGAGGACACCGACTGGCGGCACCACTCGGTGTCGGAACTGGTGGAGCGCGGCGTGGACCTGGGCGCATCGCCACGCGCCATCATCTGCTGGAGCCGCCTCGCGAAAGTGTGGGCGCTCTTGCAGCACCGCCGCGCCGAGGTCTATCCCGAAGACATCCAGGAACTCGCGCCGTTCGTGCTCAGCCATCGCATCTGGCTCGGGCCGCATGCCGCGGCCCACGGCCTGACGGCCGAAGCCGTGATTCGCGACGTCATCGACCAGGTGCCGGTGCCATGAGAACCGTGTTGCTGTTCGTGGCGGCGTTGACCCTGAGCGGTGAGGTCCGCCTGAAGGCGGACGCTACAACGGCGCAGAGCCAGGAGCCGGCCGGGGTCGATCCGATCCGCTGCTGGTGGCAATCGAGCGCCGGGGCGATCACGATCGGTGAAGCTTTCAGCGTGGTGCTGACCTGCGCCGTGATCGAGACCCCGTCGATGCAGGTCGTGGCCGACGAATCGCGGCTCGGCGTGGCGTCGATCCAGATGGCGCCGTTCGAGATCCTCGGCGGCTCGCATCCCGCTGACGTCCACCGCCAGCAGCGGCGGTTCTTCCAGTACCACTACCAGCTGCGGTTGATCAGCCCCGACGCGATTGGCCACGACGTCAACGTTCCGGCACTGTCGATTCCGTACCGTGTGCACAGCCGCGTCGGTGCGGCGGCGGCGCTCGAGGGCCGCGACCTCACGTACCTGATGCCGGCGCTGCCGATCAAGGTGCTGTCGCTGGTGCCGGCCGAGGCCGCCGATATTCGTGACGGTTCGGACGCCAGCCTCGGCGCGGTGGAGGCCCTCCGCTTCCGCGGCAGCATGTTCGAGCTGCTCGCCGTCGCGCTGGCGGCGGTTGGCGTCGTGGTCGCGGTGCTGGCGCTGGTGCCGCTGGCGCGCGGGGCCCGCGCCGCCGGTCCGGCCGCTGCCAACCGCCTGCCCGCACGCGCCGTGGCCTCGCGTGCGGCCCGGGAGTTGACCGACGTCCAGTCGGCCGCCGGCGCCGGGGGCTGGACCGATGCCCTCGTCGCCCGTGCGCTGGCGGCCGTTCGCGTCGTGGCGTCGCTGGCGATTCGCCACCCAGTGAGCGAGAAAGAGCTGACCGCGGGTGCCGCTGCGCCGGAAGGGCGCTTGGCCGTGACGCACGGACGGATCAAGGCCATGCGGGCCGCGGTCTCGAGCGCCGTGACCGCTACCGACGTCGCCCTGGCGGGATCGCAACTGGCCGACGAAGTGTCGATGTCGCATCGGCATCAGCTGGAAGGCCTGCAGTCGGCGCTGGCGGTCCTGACCGCCGCGTCGTACTGCCAGGCGCCGGTTCGTGACGCGGCCGTCCTGAACGAGGCGGCGCGGCATGCGACCGAAGTCGCCGGCCAATTGCAGAGCGAGCGCAACCTGTGGAGCCGCCTTCGCCGAGGCTTCGGCGCCCAAGGAACGTGGTGGTCGCAGCGCTGACCGCCGTCGCCCAGGCGGTCGCCGCCGAGTGGGCGGTGTTCGACTTCGCCGGCCTGCAGTTCTGGCGTCGCGATACCGGCCGCCTGGCGTTGCTGGCGGTAGTCGGCGTCGCGGTGTTGCTGTTGTTGATACGGGCCGCCAGGGGCCGGCAGCCGGGCCGCGGCCAGGTGGTCTTGCCGGCACTGCTAAAAGCATGGCCGGGGTCTCGACTTGCCTGGACGAGGCACCTCCCGGTGGTCCTGGGTGTCGCCGCGCTGCCGTTTGCGCTGCTCGCGCTGGCCGATCCGTATTCGGCGCTCGTGGTGGAGAACGTAACCTACCCGGGTCGCCGCATCGCCCTGATGATCGACGCGTCCGACAGCATGCAGACCTCGTTCACGGCCGCGACGCTGAACACGCGCAGCGACGTCCAGCCGGCCTTCTTCACCACCATCGCCGCCGCCGAACGTTTCGTCCAGTTGCGGCGCCAGGGCCGCCGCCGCGATCTGATGGCGCTCGTCGAGTTTGGCAGCCGCGCCTACGTCATCACCCCGTTTACGAGCGACTACGACAACCTGCTGCTGAGCATGGCGCTGATTGGCGACCCGGTCGAGTTCTCGCAGTTTCCGGAATCGGGCACCGTGATCGCCAGCGCGCTCGAAGAAAGCATCGAGATCTTCAAGGCCTTCAACTTTCTCGAGGCCTCGGGCAACCTGATGGTGATCTTCACTGACGGCGAGGACACCACCTCGATCGTGCAAGGCCGCAGCCTCGACGACATCCTGAAGAGTGCCAGCGACAACAAGATCCCGCTGTTCTTCGTGCGCACGAACTACAACAAGGAGTTCGGCGAGGGCATTCCCGACGCGAAGTGGCAGGCCGCGGTCGAGCGGACCGGCGGCCGCTACTATGTGGCGAAGAACGAGGCGACCCTGATCGCCGCTGTGGAAGACATCGACCGGGAGGCGGCCGGTACGATCGAAACCCGCCAGTACTCGAGCCAGCAGGCGCGCTATAGCCTGTTCGCCCTGGCCGCCGCCGCGCTGTGGACCGCCGCCGCCGGACTCAAGCTCACGACCCCGTGGTTTGGAAAATTGCCATGATCAATAGAACCGTCCTCGTCCGCATGCTGATCGCCGGCCTCCTGTTCACCGCCGCCTGGCTGTCGTGGTCCGAGGCGCGTCTTGCAGCGCGGGTGGCCGATGCCCGGCAGCAAATGGCCACGCTGCAGTTTCAGATCGACGACTCCCTGACGCCGTCGGCATCAATCTCCGATTATCTGCCCGGTGAGGCCGGCAGCCTGTCGGACGACATTCGCCGCATTCGCGCCAGGGTCGCCTACTGGATCGGCAGCTACGACGATGTGATCGACGAGCGCACCGAGGAAGTGGACGCAGAAGTGCTGTGGACGAAGGCGAACGCCGCGTTCAGGGCCAGCCGGCGCGGACCCGCCGCGCCCCAGCAGGAGCAGGTGCAGCGTCTCGACGGCGTGCTCCAGGCGTATGCCGATGTGTTGAAGGCGTCGCCGCGGCACGTGGAGGCGGCCTACAACTACGAGTTCGTATCGCGGGTTCGCGACCAGATTGCTTCGCGAGTGCCTGGCAAGACCGTGGCGGCGCCGGTGGCGGCGACCCGGCCTCGTCCCGGGGACCTGCCCGAGGGCAACACGATTCACGGCCTTCCCGGTGGGCCGCCGCCCGATGCCAAGACCGAAGAGTTCCAGGTGATTGCGCCCATGGAATACGGCGATCGCGAAGCACAGCCCGAGGCCACGCCGGGCGGCAAGATCCAGAGAAAGGGATAAGTGCCCGAAGGCCTCCAGTTCGGCGCGCCACCCTTCCTGTGGCTGCTGGCGGCGCCGGCCCTGCTGCTGGTCGCGTGGGTCTGGCGCGTCGTCCGCCGGTGGTCGGATCTGCGCCGGCTGCGCGAGCATCGCTCGGTCCCGGTTCGCGAGCGGTTCGGCCTCGCGGGCGACCTGCCGTTCTGGCTCTGCCTGATTCTCGCCACGGCGGCCGTGATCGTGGCCACCGCCCGTCCGCAGGGCGTGACGACGGTCGTCGGCCGTGCCGGTGTCGATATCGTGGTGCTGCAGGACGGTTCGGCGTCGATGCACGTGAAGGATGTTGCGGGTAATCGTTGGCAACGGGCGATGAGTTTCTTGCGGCTGCTGGGCGACTCCCTCAGCTGGAACGATGATCGCGTGGCGCTGACGGTGTTTGCGCACATCGCCACACCGCAGATCCGCCTGACGCGCGATCCCAACACCGTGTTCTTCTTCCTCGATCACCTGAGCGGCCGTCCGCCGTTTCGCCTGGAAGAGGACACGACGTGGGACACCAACCTCGAGCAGGGCATTGCCTGGGGCCTGCGCCTGCTGACCAAGGACCGCGAGCTCCATGGCCCCTCGCCCAACGCAAAGCTGTTCGTGCTGCTCTCGGACGGCGAATCATGGAGCGGTGAGGTGGCTCGCTCAATCGAACTGGCCAGCCAGGCGGGTGTGCCGCTCCACGTGATCGGGGTCGGCACGCTCGCGGGCGGGATGCTGCCGGAAAGCCAGGACGCGGACGGCGTTACCGTGCCATCGCCCGGCCGGTCGCGGCTCGACCGGCCATCGTTGCAGCGCATTGCCGCCGCCGGTGGCGGGCAGTACTTCGAGCTGGATCGCGACCCCGAACGCGACATCGCCAACGCGATCATCGACGCTGGGCGGCGCCAGGCTCCGACCACGACCGAGGAAGGGCAGGTCCAGGAACTCTACTGGCGCTTTCTCGCGGCTGCCGTCGGGTTAGCCGCTGCCGGCACGATCTTCCTTCGCGAGCGCGCCGAACTGGGCCTGCAACTGGCCGCTGCGGTCGCGACCGCGGTCGTGCTTTCGTCCGTGCTCTGGTAGTGCAGTTCGCCCGAGCGACGTAGAACCCTAGCCGTGGACGTCAGGCTCGTGGGCGGACAACGTGCACGTACACCCATGCCTGCCGCCCGGATGCCAGGCTGGCCGTGACCCGCTCGTAGCGGAACTCGGCTTCGTACTCGTCGGTATTTGCCAGTTCCGCGTCGCTGATCTCGAACACCATCCCGAACACGCGGCTGGCGGGGTCTTCGCTGGGCGTCACGTTGTGGTGGTGAGTCTTGCCGAGCCTGGCCACCAGGTCCGAATCCTCGATTTTCACGACCGCTGGCAGGAAGCCAACCAGTGCGTCCCGGTGTCCGTCGAGCCGCCGGCCATAGGTGGCCAGCTGAATGTCGTCTTGCTGCAGGGTGCCGTACGAGAAGAGCAGTGGCATGACCCCAGCACTTTAGCACTCCAGCACCTGAGCACCTGAGCACCTGAGCACTTGAGCACTTGCTGGTATCATTCCGGCCCATGACCAGACGGTTTGTTCTCCTGGCCGCAAGTCTCGTGGCCCTGTCGGCGGCCACGGCCGGCGCCCAGAAGGCGCAGTACCGGGCCCGGCTGTCGCCGGTGCCGCTCGACGTGGCCATGCAGGCCACCATCGCCGGCTCAGGCTCGGTGACTGCCACTCTCAATGGCACGACGCTCACGCTGACCGGCAACTACGCCGGTCTCAAGACGGCTTCGACGGTGGCACGCGTGCATCGCAGTCCCCGGACGGCGATGCGCGGCCCCGCGATCGGCGACTTGACGATCGCGCCCGGCACGAGCGGCAGCATTGCCGGTACCCTTGAATTAACGAAAGAGCAGGTCGAGGATTTGGCCAACGGACGGCTGTACATCCAGCTGCATAGCGAGAAAGCGCCCGAAGGGAACCTCTGGGGCTGGCTCTTCATTCAAGAGGGCAGGAAATGAAGACCTGGATCAGCTGTGCCGTGCTGGTGTTGTGTGCCGGCGCCCACCTTACGCTCACGGCCGTTCAAACACCTTTGCCCGCCGCCTACACTGACGCGCAGGCCACCGCGGGCCAGGCGTCGTATCAGGCCAATTGCGCCAGTTGTCATCTGGCGACGCTGGTCGGCCAGAACGAGGCGCCGGCGCTGGCCGGGGCCAACTTCATGACCACGTGGCGCGGCCGGACGACGAAGGATCTGATCGAGTACATGGCGGCGACGATGCCGCCCGGACGCCCCAGCCTGGGCGAGGCTGAGTACCTCAACATCACTGCTTACATCTTGCAGTTCAATGGCGCGGTCGCCGGCGTCCAGCCGCTGGCGCTGGCAATGACCACGCCAATCGGCAGCATCGCCACCGGCCAGCGCGCCGCGGCTCCGTCTGCGCCGGCCGGACCCGCTCCGGCCGGACGTGGCGCGGCGGGGCCGCCACCGCCGCGTGGCCACTCGGTCCGCGGCGAAGTGAAGAACTACGTGCCGGTCACCGACGCCATGCTGAAGAACCCCGACCCGGGCGACTGGCTGATGGCGCGCCGCAACTACCAGGCCTGGAGCTATAGCCCGCTCAGCGAGATCACGACGAGGAACGTGAAGGACCTGAAGCTGGCCTGGAGCTGGGCGATGAACGAGGGCGGCTCCAACCAGCCGATGCCGCTCGTGCACAACGGCATCATGTACCTCACCCACACGCTGAACATGGTGCAGGCGCTCGATGCCGCGACCGGCGACCTGATTTGGGAGAACCAGGTCGGGCCCAACGCCGCCGTCGGCTCGTTCGCCTCGATGCGCAACATCGCGATCTACGAGGACAAGATTTTCCTGTCGACCACCGATGCCAAGCTCTACGCGCTCGACGCCAAAACCGGGGCCGTGGTGTGGAACGTGACGGTGGCCGACAACGCCAAGGGGTACTACCAGACCAGCGGTCCGCTGGTGGCGCGTGGCAGGGTGATCCAGGGCTTGCAGGGCTGCGACCGATTCCGTGCCGCCGACCGCTGCTTCATCAGTGCCTACGACGCGAAGACCGGCAAGCTGATGTGGAAATTTCACACCGTGGCGCGTACCGGCGAGCCTGGGGGCGACACCTGGGGCGCGTTGCCCGACAGCATGCGCGCCGGCGGCGATACCTGGATCGTCGGCAGCTACGATCCCGAGCTCGATCTCGTCTATTACGGCGTGGCCCAGCCGAAACCGTGGATGCCCGCGAGCCGCGGCACCAAGGTCAGCGATGCGGCGCTCTACACCGGTTCGACAGTGGCGATCAGGGTCGAGGACGGCACCCTCGCTTGGCACTACCAGCACATCCCCGGCGAGACGCTGGACCAGGACGAGGTGTTCGAGCGCGTGCTCGTTGACAACGGCCCCGAGAAGGCGCTCTTCACCATCGGCAAGGCCGGCATCCTGTGGAAGCTGGAGCGCAAGACCGGCAAGTTCCTGGGTTACAAGCAGACCGTGTTCCAGAACATGTTCGACAAGATCGATCCCGAGAAGGGCACGCCGACCTACCGGCAGGACATCATCGAGCAGAAACTGGACGAGTGGTTGACGGTGTGCCCGAGCACCGAGGGCGGCCACAACTGGCAGGCCATGACGTATCACCCGCCGACACGGCAGTTGATCATCCCGCTCAGCCAGTCGTGCATGGAAATCGTCGCGCGCAAGATCGAGTTTGCCGAGGGGTCCGGCGGCGTCGGCGCCGCTCGCCGGTTTTTCGAGATGCCGGGCAGCGACGGCAACGTCGGCAAGCTGCTCGCCATCGACGTGACGACCATGAAGGAGACGTGGAGCAGCCAGCAGCGGGCCGCCTACCTGACCGCTGCGTTGAGCACGGCGGGCGGCGTGATGTTCATTGGCGACCTCGACCGCCAGTTCCGCGCTCACGACGTGAAAACCGGCGAGGTGTTGTGGTCGGCGCGCCTGGGTACGGCGGTGCAGGGCTTCCCGGTGTCGTTCTCGGCCAACGGCAAGCAATACGTGGCCGTCACGACCGGCGTCGGCGGCGGCAGTCCGCGTGTCGTGCCGCGGACCATCACTCCAGAGATTAACCCGCCTTCGAACGGGCACACGCTGTACGTGTTCGAGCTACCCAAGAGATAAACGCACGTAGCGGCGGGTCTTCAGCTCGCCCAGTGTGAATGTAGGGGCGGGCTTTAGCCCGCCCGAACACAATGGCCATAAAGAAATCCGACCTGTACTCATCCCTCTGGGCCTCCTGTGACGAGCTGCGCGGCGGCATGGACGCCAGTCAGACCACGCTGAAGCGCGCGGTCAAGGAGCAGGAAGCGGCGCTCGACAAGCTCGCCTACGAGAAGTACCCCACGCTAACCGACGCGGAGATCAAGACGCTGGTGGTGGACGACAAATGGATGGCGCGCCTGTCGGTCGCTGTGCAGGGCGAACTGGAGCGCGTCTCGCAGACCCTGACCGGCCGCATCCGCGAGTTGGCCGAGCGCTATAACCGGCCATTGCCGCAGCTCACCGACGAAGTTGCGACTCTCGCCGCGCGGGTGGAACAGCACCTGGCGAAGATGGGGGCGTCGTGGACGTGAAGCCCGGATACAAGCAGACAGGGTTGGGCGTGCTCCCCACTGACTGGGACGTCGCACCGCTGGGCCGGCTCGCGACCTTTCGCACGGGCCCTTTTGGAAGCGCACTCCACAAGTCCGACTACACCGATGACGGCGTTCCGGTCGTTAACCCAATGCACATTGTTGGCGGAAAGATTGAGCCGACCCGGACAATGACTATCACGGAACAGGCAGCGAGGCGCCTTTCCGACTTTCGCATGAGCCCCGGCCAAATTGTAATTGGCCGGCGAGGCGACATGGGGAGATGCGCCGTCATTCAGCAGCACCACGCGGGATGGTTGTGCGGAACCGGCTCGATGATTGTTAGACCCCTGAACGCCGATCCAGATTTTCTGCAGCGAGTGCTTTCGAGTCCACGGGCCATTTCGGCCATCGAAGATTCTTCAGTTGGCACGACCATGGTGAACCTGAATCAGGGCACTCTCGCAGGTTTAATGGTCCAACTCCCCCCGCTCTCAGAACAGCGCCTCATCTCGGCAGCCCTGTGTGATGTGGATGATTTTCTGGACGGGCTGGACCGGCTCATCGCCAAGAAGCGAGACCTCAAGCAGGCCGCCATGCAGCAACTGCTCACCGGCCAGACGCGCCTCCCTGGCTTCAGCGGGGATTGGGAGGTGAGGCGGTTGGGTGAGGCCGCGCAGATTGTCATGGGCCAGTCACCAAGCTCATCGAACTACAACACCAAGGGCATGGGACTTCCACTAATCCAAGGCAATGCTGACATCGTGAACCGTCTCACGATCAAGCGCACGTTCACGACCCTGATTACGAAGCACGGAAGAACCGGCGACATTCTGATGTCAGTCCGCGCGCCGGTCGGCGAGATCTCGCGTGCCGCCTTCGACGTCTGCCTCGGTCGGGGCGTCTGCGCCATTAGATTCCCGAATGGCTTCCTCTATCACTGTCTCATCTACCTGGAGCCGAGTTGGGCGAAACACTCTAAGGGTTCGACGTTTGATTCGGTCAACTCGGCAGACGTCAGCGCGGCTGAGATTCGGATTCCAAGCGACCTCGCTGAACAGACCGCGATCGCCGCTGTTCTTTCAGACATGGACGCCGAGCTCTCAGCCCTCGAAGCCCGCCGCGACAAGACCCGCGCGCTCAAGCAGGGGATGATGCAGGAGCTACTCACCGGTAGAATCCGACTGATCTCACGCGAAGACGCGAAGGACGCGAGACAACGAGTGGATTGATGAACGCCGAAGAGACGTCTGCCATCGTCGTTGACGTTGCGTTCCATCTCCATAAGGATCTGGGACCGGGACTCCTGGAATCGGTATACGAAGCAGTGCTGGCACGAATGCTGGAACAACGTGGCTTGCAGGTGGAACGTCAAAAAGCCGTGGCTTTCGATTTTCACGGCATGCACTTCAGCGAGGGCTTGCGGGTGGATCTGCTCGTCAATGGTTGCCTGGTCATTGAACTGAAGTCCGTCGAGACGTTGGCGCCAGTGCATTCGAAGCAACTGCTGACCTACCTGCGGCTGCTCAGTCTCCCGCTCGGCCTGCTGATCAATTTCGGGGCAGCCACGTTCAAGGATGGCATCAAGCGGGTCGTCAATAACCACCAGGATTTCGCGTCTTCGCGTCTTCGCGTGAACCGCCCGCCGGGGGACGCCGATGCCTGATTCGCTCCCGCAATCTGAGATCATCCTCTACCGGACCGAGGATGGGCGCACGCGCATCCAGTGCCGGCTTGAGGACGAGACCATCTGGCTGACGCAGGCGCAGATCGCGGAGCTGTTCCAGACCACGCCGCAGAACGTGACCATCCACCTGAAGGCCGTGTTCGCGGAAGGTGAGCTGGTCGAGGCGGCAACCTGTAAGGATTACTTACAAGTTCGCGCCGAGGGCGGTCGGGAGGTGACCCGACGCCTGCGGCACTACCGCCTCGAAGCCATTCTCGCCGTCGGCTACCGCGTCCGCAGCCACCGCGGCACCCAGTTCCGGCAGTGGGCCACGGCGCGCTTGAGCGAGTACCTGGTGAAGGGCTTCACCATGGACGACGAGCGGCTGAAGAACCCGCCGGGCCAGGGTCAGAAGGACTACTTCGACGAGCAACTGGCGCGCATTCGCGACATCCGCTCCTCGGAGCGGCGTTTCTACCAGAAGGTCCTCGATATCTACGCCACAAGCGTGGACTACACGCCGAACACCGAGCTGTCGCAGCAGTTTTTTGCCACCGTGCAGAACAAGATGCACTCGGCGGCCCACGGGCAAACGGCGGCAGAGGTCATTCATGCGCGGGTGGACGCGACGAAGCCGTTCATGGGGTTGCAGACCACCCGGCCCGGCGGCATCGTCCGCAAGGAAGACGTCGCCGTCGCCAAGAACTACCTGGACCCGGCAGAACTCGACACCCTGAACCGGATCGTCAACGCCTACATCGAGTTTGCCGAGTTGCGGGCCCTGCAGCGCCAGGTGATGACCATGCGCGATTGGGTCGTCAAGCTGGACGAGTTCCTGAAGCTCTCTGCCCACGAATTGCTGGACCATTCGGGTAAGATCACCGCCGAGCAGGCCAGGATGAAGGCCGAGCTCGAATACGACCGCTACCGCGTGCTGCTTGATTCGCAGCCGCGGGCGGTTGACGCGGACTTCGAGAAGGCCGTGGCTGACCTGAAAAGACTGCCGAAGCCAAAGCCACCGAGGCGACCGAAGCGATGAGCCCAGACGGACAGCCCCGCTCCGAGCGCCACACCCAGAACCGCGTGGTGGCCTTGTTCACCGACCCCGCGCGACCCGACGGTTTGCGTTATCGCCACCTGGGCGACTGGAGCACGCGCGAGAACAATCGCCACATCGAGACGGCGTTCTTGCGGGCCAATCTCCTGGCACGCGGCTACTCTCCCGCCCATGTCGCCGCCGCCTTGCAGAAGCTCGAAACCGCCGCCGACGCCACCGGCGTCACCCTCTACCAGGCCAACCTGCGCACGTATCAGTTGCTGCGCTACGGCGTCCAGGTGCAGGTGGCGGCAGGGCAGGCGCACGAAACCGTGTATCTGATCGACTGGGGAGGACCCCGAAAAGAATGATTTCGCGCTGGCCGAGGAGGTCACGCTCAAGGGCGGCTACGAACGCCGGCCAGACATCGTCCTCTACCTGAACGGCATCGCCGTCGCCGTGATCGAGCTCAAGCGCAGCTCGGTGGAAGTCGCCGAGCCACTACGTGTGGGGCAAGCGTTACCTGCTGACGGTGGTCGAACGCGACCAGAAGCCCTCGGTGACGATGGACCATCGGCGGATCACGCTCAGTGTGCGGCCCGGCAGCGACCGGGCGAAGCGTGAGGCGGTGATGCACCAGTGGCACAGGGGCTTGCTGCATGCGGCCGTCCCGCGGCTGATTCACAAGTGGGAGCCGCGGCTCAAGCGCAAGGTAGCCGCGTACTTTCTGCAGCGCATGAAGACCCGGTGGGGCAGTTGCAATCACAGGGCACGAAACATCCGGCTGAATACGGAACTGGTGAAGAAGCCGAAGGACCTGCTCGAGTATGTGGTGGTTCATGAGATGCTTCATCTGGTCGCGCCGACGCACAGCGAACGGTTCGTGGCGCTGCTGAACGAGCACTATCCCGCGTGGCGTGAAGCCAGGGCAGAGCTGAACGACCTGCCGCTGGCCGCCGAGTCGTGGAGGGAATGGCCAAAAGGGGCATGAAACATGGCTGAACTCAAAACCAGGAAAACCACGGCGTCGGTCAGCGGCTTTCTGAACGCGATCAAGGACGACCAGGTGCGCAAGGACTGCAGGGCGATCAGCGCCTTGATGCAGAGGGCGACCAAGGCCAAGCCCGCCATGTGGGGCCCGGGCATCATCGGGTTCGGTTCGGTCCACCTGAAATACCCGACCGGCCGCGAACTGGACTGGATGGCCACGGGATTTGCGCCGCGCAAAGGCAACATCACTCTCTACGTGCTTGGCGGCTACCCGCAACGGGACGAGCTGCTGGCGAAGCTGGGCCCTCACAAGTCCAGCGGCTCGTGCCTGCACATCAAGCGCCTATCGGACGTGCACATGCCCACGCTGACGAAGCTGATTGCGGCAGGCGTGAGGTACATGAAGAAGCAGGACGTGCGCGCATGATTCAGCGATTGGGACTGGTGGTTGTTGGCGTCATCCTCGGCGCGGTCGTCGCAACCGCACAAGCGCCATTGCCGCCGCCGTGGGCGTACACGGTGAATCCGCCGCCGGTGCCGGGCGCCAAGCCCGCGCCGCCTGAGCCGGCACCGCAACGGGTTAATGGCAGCAGCTTGTCGTTCACGATCGCCCAGACTCGCGACGCCTTCAATCCGCCTGACTGGCACCCATCCGAGCATCCGCCGATGCCCGTTGTCGTGGCGCACGGCCGGCGTCCGGAGTTGCGCGCATGCGGCTTCTGTCACCTGGTCAACGGCCAGGGCCGGCCCGAGAACGCCTCGCTCGCCGGCCTGCCGGCCGCCTACATCGTTCAGCAGATGATCGACTTCAAGACTGGCGATCGGAAGAGCGCCGAGCCGAGGATGGGCCCGCCCAACGCGATGATCCAGGATGCGAAGGCGGCCAACGACGAAGAGGTCCGGACGGCGGCGGCCTACTTCGCATCGTTCCCATTCAAGAAGTGGATCCGGGTCGTCGAAGCGGATGACGTGCCGAAGACCCGGATTACGGGGGCGATGCACGTACCCGCCGGCGAAGGGACCGAACCACTCGGTCAACGCATCATCGAAATGCCCGAGGACCTGCGGCGAACAGAGTTGCGTGACGCATCGTCTGGTTTCGTCGCCTACGTGCCGAAGGGCAGCATCGCGAGGGGCGAGTCACTCGCGAGGACCTGCGGGACCTGCCACGGTTCCGACCTCAAGGGACTGGGCCCGGTGCCGCCGTTGGCCGGCCGCTCGCCGAGCTACACCGTCAGGCAGTTGTTCGACATGCAACAGGGCATGCGAAAGGGGCCGTGGTCGGCGCTGATGAACGCCGCGGTTGAGCAGCTCACCGTCGACGACATGATCGCGATCGCGGCCTACACCGCATCAAGGGAACCGTAATGGCCGCAAAGAAAATGCACCCGCTCGTCAAGGTGGCGATCGGCTTCGTGGTGATCGCCGTGGGCGGCTGGCTGTTTGTGCGTTCGGCGCAGAGCGTCAGAGCCGAGCCGTATCAGATGTCGGCCCGGCATCTGCAGGGCTGGACGCTCGGCGTCGATACCGCCGCCGATTCGCAGGGGTCGGTGGCCTCGCTGCGCCCGCCACCCGAACTGCCCATGAACATGTTCCGGCAGTTGTTCAGCCGGCAGATGGAGTCGATGGGTACGCCCAGCCAGCCTGGCATACCGCTCGCGCTGCGCCAGGAACTGCCCGCGGGCGTGACTCCGGAACGGGTACTGGCCCTGGCGCAGGCCGCCGGACTCGACCGCGCGGCGATTTCACCAGCCTGCGTGGGGTATCGGCGCGTGTCGGCCATGGGCGCCACGCGTCAGTTGTATTACCTGGTGTTTTCGGTTGCGGGCTTCGAGGCGTTTCGTGCCGACCTCGCGAAAGAGGCGGGCCCCGACTTCAAGCCGGACGCGCTGTCGCCGGTGTTGATGATGGCGGCCCAGCCCGACTTCACCGGCTGGATGCCGATTGGCGCCGACGCCAGTCGCGACTGCATCGCGCCGGTCGAGGTTGAGTAATCAGTCCGGCTAACCGCCTTCGCCAAGGCTTCGGCGGGTCAAGAAGCCGGACGCTACTTTTTCGTCTTGGCGAAGTACGCAGTCCTGAGCGCGTCGACCAGTCGCTGATCGACCAACCCTGGTGGGTTGCCCTGGTAGTTCAGGCTCTGGTCGGCGCGGAACTTGTCGACCGCCGCGATGGCCTCGTCGTCAAACGTCGCGTACTCGCGCGTGAACGCCGCCGACGCCTGGCGCGCCTCGGCGACGGCCGTGTCGTAAGCCGCGGGGTTGGTCTTTCGCAGCTCCTGCATCGTGGGCGTGTTGGTGCCGGCAGGCGTGCTCGGGAAGGCCGCCAGTGTCGGCCGCCAGTAACCGAGCGCGTGCAGCATGCGCTTCAACTCAATCACATCCGCGCCTTCCACCTTCGAGAACGTCCGATAGCCGAGCCGGCGAGCGGTCGTGTAGTAGATGCGCTTCATCTCGCCGACCGGTTCGGCATGCTCGCCCACTTCGATCGCGAGGGCGATGTGATCGCCGCCGCGCCCCGAATCGTTCGGGTCCGCGATCTTGATCGCCGCCGATTGCAGGTTGCCCCAGCGGCGGTCGCCGCCCTTGGCCTGGCCGGCTTCCATGGCCAGGATCATCCGCTCGGCGAGTGGCATGCCGGTGCCGGCGGTGGCCTCGAACGTCGCCGCGATCGCCTCGACCACCTCGGGGCCGACCATGATGTTGGCCTGCACGGTGTAGTTCAGGCCCTGCCGGCTGCCGGCCCAGTTGCCGTTCTGCTTGCCGGTGTGGGCGGCGGCGCGGCCCTGCATGTCGATCAAGGCCAGCTGGCGCGACTCGCGCTGCTGGTCGTCGGCGAGCAGTTGCGCCAGGGCGGCCGACGGTTCCACGCCCTTGGCCAGCAGATCCAGCCCGCGCGGTCCGTACTCGACCACGGTGGAGGCCTGGGTGCAGACGGCGCCGATCCCGGCGCGCACGTGCGGCACGGCGCGGCCCACAAACGGCACCCGCGTCGTCACGCCGGCGCCCGACTGGCCCGTCGCCGGGTCGATCGCGCACAGCGAGAACGTCGCGTACTGTGGCAGTCCCTCGTCATTGATGGTGACGCCGTCAGCGGCGCGCTGCTGCGCGAAACCATCGACGCTTAGAACGAGAAGAATCGCAATGCTGAAGGCTGCTGCTCTAGTCATGAGTAATCTCCCTGCCGGCCCCACCCGCCCTACCTGACCCACAATCCCTTCGTCGTCGTGGGCGAGCCGCAGGCCTCGAACCAATCGACCCCTTCGCTGACCAGGTCGAACTTCAGCGCGTAGCGTCCCGGCGTCTCCGGAATGGGCACCTCGATCGGCACCGCCATCTCGGCGCCAGGCGCGAGGTCGGCGGGCAGGAAGGCGCGCGCGTAATCGCGTTCGATCAGCGTGCCGTCTTCGCGCATCAGTTGCGCACCGAGGCGCACGAGCCGCCGGCCGGAGCTGGTGGTCTTGCGGAACGGCTGTCCCGAAAGGTTGCGAACCTTCGGGGTCAGGGGCAACGTGGTCGCGGCCCGCACCAGGTACGGCAGGTCGGGCAGCGGCGAATGCAGGCGGATCTCGGCGCGCGGCGTCATGCCGGGAATGGCATTGCCGAGACCGCTGTTGTCCCAGATTTCGTGCTGGATGCGCGCGTTGCCCTCGGAGCCGGGCTGGTAGCGCTGCGAGAACGAATCCTCGGGGTGATCGGTGATCTCCCAGCACAGGCGATCGACGCCGATCTCGGCGGCCATCTCGCGCGCGCGCGCCATCTCGTCGTCGTGGTCGTTCCAGTTGAAGAGGATGTACCGCCAGTTCACGAACGGCAGGTCGCGCCCGGCCTTGCGGCGCTCGTCGACGAGCGCCCGCAGGTTGGCGATGGCCTTGTCGAAGTTGCCGCGCTGGCGGTAGCGGACGTAGGTCTCCTGCGACGCGCCGTCGATCGAGAACGTCACCTCGTCTATGCCGGAGCGCGCCAGTTGCCGGACCTTCTCTTCGGTGAACGCCAGGCCGTTGGTGCTGGTGTAGAGGTAGATGTGCGGGAAGCGCGTCTTGATGTACTCGCACATCTCGACCGCGCGCTTGTGCAGGAAGGCTTCGCCGTAGTTGAAGAAGTCGATCCGGCCGAGTGACGGCCCGGCTTCGTCCACGACTTTCGTGAACACGTCCCAGTCGAGCATGCCGGCCTGGCGGGTCTTGGTGATGCCGGTCTCCGGCGCGCAGCACGCCTGGAAGCACGAGATGTTACAGGCGGCGGTCGTCTCGATATAGAGGCGGCCGGGCAGCGGGGCCACGTCGAGGTCGCGCTGCGGTGGTTGCTGGCCGGGGGCGAGCGGCAGCTTGAGCGGGCAGTCGCCGCAGAACTCCGCCCCGCCGGCGTTCATGTCGATGCGCAGCTGGCTGGCGGTGGCGCCGCGCCACACCTCCGACACCGTCGAGGTGCGGGTGTCGCCGAGCACGCGCTTGGCATACGGATCGGCGCAGCCGCACACCATGCGGCCGTCGCAGAGCAACACCCCGATGGACCACGGCCACGAGCAGGTGTAGCGGCTGGCGAGATAGTGGAGCGACATGGCAGGTCTCTTGAATCCTAACTACCAACTACCAACTTCTACCTTTTCCCGATCTTCTTCAGGTACGCCTCGAGCTTGTCGTTCTCGTACTTCACCTGGTTCAGAAACAGGCTTTCGGCCAGATACGCGCGCCGCTCATCGTCGGTGAGCTGGTCGATCAGGTAGTTGATCTCGCGGTTCAGGTCCTCGAAGGACCGCTCCAGTTCCTTCTTGGCGGTCACTTCGTGGAATAGCGCCTCGAGGACCGCGAGCAGGTCGCCGTCGAGCGCGATCTCGGTGCCCGATGTGGTCTTGATGCTCCGCATGATTAGCTCCCGAAGCTCTGAAGCGCGCCCGCCTCGTCCGGGAACATCTTGAGGAAGTTGTGGGCGCCGGTCATGGTCAGCATGGTCTCGACCCGCTTGTTGACGCCGGCCAGCCGCAGTTCCCCGCCGGCCGCCGAGGTCTGGCGGTAGAGGTCCATCAGGCAGCCGATGGTGGCCGAGTCGACGTAGGTGACCTTCGACAGGTCGATCATCACCTTCTTGTCGCCGGCGGTCAGCAGAGACATCACCGCGCCCGAGAAATCGGCCAACAGCGGATACATCAGTCGCGTTTCGCCAACGCGGACGATGGCGACGCCTTGAGCGCGATCGGTCGTGAGATTCATCCCGTTACCCCTTCGTCTTCTTCCCGAATGCGTTGCACCTGGCGGGCCAGTTCCGTGCGGCCGCGGTTGATGCGCGATTTCACGGTGCCTTCAGGCAAGTTCAGTTGATCGGCGATTTCCTGGTACGACAGCTCCTGGAGGTCGCGCTTGACGACCGCCTCGCGCAGCGACGGCGGCAATTCGGCCATCGCCTTGCGCAGCAGCTCGACGCGGTCGGCCTGTTCGAGCGCCTGGAAGGCGTTTTGGCCGGGCGCCGCGGGCGTCAACTCGCCGGCATCGACGTCGCGGTCGATCGTCTCGCGCTCCTTGCGGACGCTGCGGTAGTGATCGATGCACAGGTTGCGGCTGACGCTGACCAGCCACGTCTGGAAGTTCGCGCGGCGGTCGAAGGTGTGCAGCGACTTGAAGATCTTCAGGAAGATGTCCTGCGTCAGGTCTTCGGCTTCGTCGTGCCGGCCGGTGAACTTGTAGGCGATGTTGAAGACCTTGCGCCGGTGCTGGCGCACGATCTCCTCCCACGCGGTCTGATCGCCGCCGAGACAGCTCGCGATGAGCGTGTCGATGGCTTCAAGGGGCGCTGGCGAGGGATCAGGCATGTGGCAGTGGGCAGAGGACGAGCCGTCCCCGACCCCGAATCATACCATTCCACCCCACCCCAATCGCCCAGCCGGCGCGATAGAATCAGGAAAGTGGCTGTCACCGCACCCGCGACTTCTCCAGGCCTGTCTACCGCCCGGCTCCAGGACATCGCCGCCGGCGTCGGCACGCCCTGTTACGTCTACGATGCCGACCTGATTCGCGCCGCTTACGCGACGCTGGATGAGGCGTTTGACGGCTATCCGCACGCCATCCACTACGCACTCAAGGCCAATTCGGCGCTCGCGGTGGTGCGGCTGCTGCACTCGCTTGGCAGCCACGGCGACGCCAACTCGCTGGGCGAAGTCGATGTCGCGCTGCGCTGCGGCTTTCGTCCGGACCAGATCGTGTTCACCGGGGTGGGCAAGAGCGCGTCCGAAATCGATCGCGCGGTGGCGCTGGGGCTGCTGGCCATCAACGTCGAATCGCCCGGCGAACTCGATCGCATCGATCAACGTGCGGTCGCGCAAGGCACGGTGGCCCGGGTCGCGTTGCGGGTCAACCCCGACATCGACGCGAAGAGCCATCCTCATATCTCCACGGGCCTGCGGTCCAACAAATTTGGCGTGCCGATCGACGAAGCGCCGGCCCTGTTTCGCGAGATGGCCGGCCGCCAGGGCCTGGCGCCGGTCGGCGCGCACGTCCACATCGGTTCCCAGATCACGACCCTCGACCCGTTGAGCCGCGCCGCGGAGGCCGTGGTCGCGCTCGCGCACGCGCTTGCGGACGAAGGCATTCACCTGCAGCACCTCGACATGGGCGGCGGACTGGGCATTTCGTACGATGGCGCGCCGGTGGTAAACCCGGCCGACTACGTTCGCGCCCTGGTGACAGCCACCCGGGGCAGCGGCCTCAAGATCGCGATCGAGCCCGGGCGCGTGCTGGTGGGTCCGGCCGGCCGGTTGTTGACGACCGTCGTTGACGTCAAGCAGTTTCCCGGCGCGAAGCGCTTTGTCGTAGTCGACGCCGGCATGACCGAGTTGATGAGGCCGGCACTCTACAACGCCTTCCACCACATTGAACCTGTGGTACCGCGGGCCGGCGAACCCGGTCCGGTCGACATCGTCGGCCCGATTTGCGAAAGCACCGACTCGTATGCGCGCGACCGGCAACTGGCGCCGGTCGCGGTCGGCGACCTCCTGGCCGTCCACGACGTGGGCGCGTATGGCGCCGTCATGGCGCACACCTACTTGCGACGGCCGCTGTCGCCCGAGGTGATGGTCGAGAACGGCGAGTGGCGGGTGATTCGCCGCCGGCAAACGCTCGACGAACTGCTGTCGCTCGAAACCGAATGAACCCCAAGCCCCCGAGCCCCCAAGCCCCTAAGCCCTCAGGCCACTTGATTGCCTTTGAAGGACTGGACCAAAGCGGCAAGCAGACCCAGGCCGAGCGGCTGCTGGCGGCGTTTCGGACCGCTGGACTGGGCGCCGAGTTCCTGACCTTTCCCGAGTACACCACCGCCATCGGCACCGAGATTGGCCACGCGCTGCAGGGCGAGCGCCACTACGATCCCGACACCCTGCAGTTGCTGTACATCGCCAACCGGTTCGAGTTCCGGCCGCAGATTCTGCAGTGGCTCGAGGCCGGTCGCATGGTGGTGTGCGACCGCTACCTGGCGTCGAGCATCGCGTACGGCGAGGCGCAGCGGCTGGACGCGGCGTGGTTGACCGAGATCCAGAGCCGCCTGCCACAGCCCTCGCTGACGCTGCTGCTGGACATTCCTCCCGACGCCTCGCTCACTCGCAAGCAAGTGGCGCGCGACAAGTTCGAGCGCGACCTGCCGCTGCTCGGCCGCGTTCGCGAGAGCTATCTCCGCCAGGCCGGCCACGACGCCGGGTGGGTGCATCTCGACGGCGCCCGCGACAAGGATGCGGTGTCGGCCGACGTGCTCAGCGCCGTCCGGTCACGACTCGGGCTGCTGTAAGCGCCCGCACCTCCCTGACCCCGCCACGTTTCAACACCCGGGCGCACGCCTCGAGCGTCGCCCCCGTCGTCGACACGTCATCGACGAGAACGACCACCGTTGCCATGTGGCGTCCGGCTTTAGCCGGACCATCAGCGATGGCAAACGCGTCACGAACGTTCTGGTGCCGCGCGTCGGCCGGCAGCTCGATTTGCGAGGTGGTGTCGCGCACCCGGCGTAGCAGGGCAGCCACCGGCAACCCCAGTTGCCGCGCCAGATCGTCAGCCTGGTTGAAGCCGCGACCGCGTTCGCGCCGGGGATGTAGCGGAACCGGGACCACCAGGTCGGCACCGAGCAGCAGCGCCTGGCCGCGTTCGCGCATCAGGCGGCCCAACGGCTTCGCGATCGAGCGCCGCCGCTCGTACTTCAGCGCGTGGATGATGTCGCGCAAGCGGCCCTCGTAGTGATCCACCGCGCACGCCCACTCGACGGCATGACCGCGCGGGTGCTCAGTGAGGGGCGCGCCGGTCCTGATTGCTGCCCAGCACTGCTCGCACACCGCGCCGTCGAGCGGGTTTGGCAGCGGCCGCGCGCAGGCCGCGCACGGTGGTTCGAAGAGAGAGGCCAGGAGGCTGTTGGCGAGGGCGCGCAGGGTCATAGGGCAGACCCGGTCGCCGTGCCCGGGACTAAAGTCCCGGGCCTCCTGGCACTATTAGTCTTGGTCGGGGAGTTCGTGGCGCACGGCGCTGCCCCAGAGGCGGTCGAGGGCGTAGAACTCGCGCGCGTGCTTCGAGAAGACGTGGACCACGAAGTCGAAATAGTCGAGCAGCACCCATTCGGCCCGCGCGTAGCCTTCCACGAGCGAGGGCCGTTGCTTCTGCCCCTTGAGCGCTGTCTCGATCGAATCGGCAATGGCCTGCACCTGCCGCGGATTGGCGCCCGAACAAATCACGAAGTAATCCGTGAACGCGCCCGCCTTCTTCAGGTCGAGCACCACCACGCCGGTGGCCTTCTTGTCCTGCGCCGCGTCAATGACCGCCTGGATCGACTTGGGCAGCTTGGCCGGGCGCGGCGCCGCCGGTTTGTCGCTTGCCTCGCCGGAGCCCGACGAAGCCTTGGCGGCGTCGGGGCGAAGGCGGGGCCTGGGTTTCCGCGGACTCGTCGTTTTAGCCATGCAAGGTGCTTTCCAGATACAGACGATGGGTCGAGATGTATGACGCGACCGAATCGGGAACCAGGCCGCCGATGCCGTGGCCGGCGCGGACGCGGCGGCGGATCTCAGTGGACGACACATCAGGTGTCGCGGTTTCGAGCAGGATGACGCGGGTTTTGTCGCCAGGCTTGGCGCTTGAGGCTTTGGGCTTGAACAAGTCCGGTGTCGTCATGCGGTCGGCAAGGTCAGGGACACGCGCTTTGAGTGAGTGTAGCGTGATTCCGGGCCGCGCGACGACGATGAAGTGAGCGAGGTCGAGGACGGCAGGGTAGCGTGACCAGGTGGCAATTTCTGCAAACGCATCGGCGCCAATGATGAAGAAAAACTGCGTCGTAGACCGGTCACGGAGCGACGTCAGCGTATCGAACGTGTACGACGGTCCGTCACGCTTCAGCTCGATGTCCGAGGCCGTCCAGCCCGGCTGCTCCCGTGCGGCCAGTTCGGCCATGGCCAGTCGCGCCTCTGGAGAGGCGCCAACCGACCGGTGGGGCGGAATGTGCGACGGGACGAGCATCACGCGGTCGAGCTGCAGGGCTGCCTGGGCCTGGAGGCCAGCCGCGAGGTGACCGTTGTGAATGGGGTCGAACGTGCCGCCGAGGACGCCGAGCGTCATCGTTTCTTTGGCGTGCCGCTGCGCAAGGGCGGCATCAGCGCCGGATTGTAGTCCGCGGGCACTTCCCGGTCGTCGTCTTCTTCCGGGTCGATCTCGATCGCCTTGGCCTCGAGCTCGCGCGCCTTGGCAATGATCGGCCACGCGGCCTCGATCAGTTCCTTCACGCCGGTGCCGGCCACGGCGGAAATCTGGAAGAACTTGAGCTTCAGTTTCTTGGCGCGCTTCTCGAGCGCGGTGATGCGCTTCGGATCGTCAATCGCGTCGATCTTGTTGGCGGCGACCAGGTGCGGCTTCTTGAGCAGCTCGGGGTTGTAGAGCTCGAGTTCCTTGCGGATGGTGTCGAAGTCTTCAACCGCATCGCGGCCCGAGGCGCTGGAGATATCCACGAGGTGAATGATCACCTTGGTCCGCTCGATGTGGCGCAGGAACTGGTGACCGAGCCCGTGGCCCTCGTGCGCGCCTTCAATCAGCCCCGGCACATCGGCGACGACGAAGTCGCGATCGCCGCTCAGTGCGACCACGCCGAGATTGGGCGTGAGGGTGGTGAACGGATAGGCGGCAATCTTCGGCTTGGCTGCCGAGATCACGGAGATCAGCGTCGACTTGCCGGCGTTGGGATAACCAACCAGGCCGACATCCGCCAGCAGCTTCAGCTTGAGGTGGAGGTCGAATTCCTGCCCCGGCTCGCCCGGCTGCACCTTGCGCGGCGCGCGATTGGTGGACGTGGCGAAGTGCGCGTTGCCAAGCCCGCCGCGCCCGCCCTGCGCGAGCAGCACCCGCTGGCCCACCACCGTGAGGTCAGCAGCCTGCACCTTGTCGCCGGTCTCCGGATCGACCGTGAATACCAGCGTGCCCACCGGCACGGGGATCTCGAGGTCGCGTCCGCCGCGGCCGGTACGCAGGGCGCCGGCACCGTTGCCGCCGCGCTGGGCCTTGTAGTCGGGATTGAAGCGGAAGTGGACGAGCGTATTGCGGTGGGGGTCGGCGACGACGTAGACCGAACCACCGGCGCCGCCGTTGCCGCCGTCAGGTCCGCCCTTCGGGACGAACTTCTCGCGACGGAAGCTGAGGGATCCCCTGCCTCCGTCGCCAGCCTTGATGTGGATGTCGACTTCGTCGACGAACACTTACGTAGTTACTCGACCGGGTGGACCGAGATAAAGCGTCCGCGCTGACCGTGGTCTTCGAACTTCACCTTGCCGGTGACCTTCGCGAAGAGCGTGTCGTCCTTGCCGAGGCCGACGTTCAGCCCGGGCTGGTACTTACGGCCACGCTGGCGCACGAGAATCGAGCCGCCGGTGACGAGGTTGCCCTCGAAGCGCTTGACGCCGAGCCGCTGCGAGTTGCTGTCGCGGCCGTTACGAGACGATCCCTGACCTTTTTTAGTAGCCATTACAGCGCTCTATCTCTAAACCTGGATGTCGGTGATGCGGACGCGCGTCAGGAGGCTGCGATGGCCCTTCGTCCGACGGTACTGCTTGCGCCGCTTCTTCTTGAACACGCGGATTTTCTTGGTCTTGTCGAGCTCGCCGATGACGCCGAGCACCTTGGCGCCCGTCACGAAGGGCGTGCCGGCGGTCACGTCGCCTGCGTCATTGCTGACGAGGAGGACCTGGTCGAACGAGACTTCGCCGCCGGCTTCGCCGGCGTTGTGTCCGTCGATGGCGATGATGGCGCCCGTCTCGACACGGAACTGGCGGCCCGAGGCCTGGATGATTGCAAACACGGTCAACTCTCCGAATCAGGCGGCGGAAGTGAATTTCCGCGCCACAGGAACTACAAAGGATAGCACGAGGGCAGGTGGGGCTGGTAGGGCGGGTTGGGCTGGTAGGGTGACTTTGACCCGCCCCACCCGCCCTACCAGCCCCACCCGCCCCTATTTCAGAAGGGTCCTGGTTCCCTTTATCTTCTGTGCGCTCAACGTGTTAAGGAAGGCCGGGAGCAGCCGGTCCATGAGCTCGAAATAGGACGACAGGGCCGGGGTCTGCTGGTTGGCGTTGTAGAGGATCTCTTCCCGGAACGTCTCGCTATGCAGGGTTTCGCCGGTGCGCCCGTCGATGAAGATAAACGTGGGACGGAGCACGAAGCCCTTGCGCTCCATGTAGGTGCGAACCGGCACGACCTGCCGGCGGCCGAACGAGTCGTACACTTCCTGTTCGCGCTGGACGAATCCGGCGCGCTGTTGCGGCGCGAACAGCACGGCGCCGGTCACGATCAATGGCTGCTGGAACTCTTCGCCAATCCGCTTCCAATACGCCACGTTCGCGAAGATGTGGTTATAGGGCTCGAGGTCCCTCTCGTCGTTGAAGACGGGCGGCTTGTTGGGGTCCTGTTCGGGAGCCGGCGTGGCGGCCTGCTGGTCGGGCACGGGTGGCGGGCTGGCCTCGCCGCCTTGCCTGGCGACCTCGAGCAGGGGCAGCGTGTCGGCGTCGATCACCCGCATGATGCCCTTGTTGCGCAACTGGCTGCGCAGCAGGCGCACGGTCTCCAGGTTGGCGTCGACATCGTCGTTGGCGCCGGCAATGAAGCCCGCGATGAAGATGCGCTGAAACGGCGTGACATCCAGCTTGGGCTGGATCGGCGTTTCAATCGGGATCTCGGTATAGCTTTGACCGCACGCCGCGAGCGCGGTCACCAGCACCAGGCACATCGATGCCTTTGCCAGGACCCCAGCCGTGCGCCACAGTGTTAGCTTTGCCCGGCCTCCGGCCGTGCGCCTAGTACTGCCGGCCGTCTTTCTGAGCCGCGCGGTCATTGATTTCCTTGAACAGGTCGTAGTTCTGCCGAACGAGCACATTGTTGGGTTCGAGCGCGAGCGCCTTCTCGTAGGCCTCTCGTGCCTTTGCCAACTGACCCTCGTGCTCGTAGGCCACTGCGAGGTTGTTGAACGCTGCGGCGTAAGTGGGATCCAGCTGGGTGGCGCGCTCCCAGCGGTAGATCGCCTCTTTCCACAGACCGCGCTGCGCCACCTGGATGCCGAACTCGACCTGTTCCTTGGCCTGACCCCGCTGCTCGGCCCACGCGTGTGGAGCCGACGCCACGACCACGAACAACGCCAAAACCAGAGGACGGACAGACATGGTTCCTACTCCGCACTATATCGGCCTGCCCCGGG
Source organism: Acidobacteriota bacterium (assembly GCA_030697165.1). Classification (NCBI taxonomy): domain Bacteria; kingdom Pseudomonadati; phylum Acidobacteriota; species Acidobacteriota bacterium. Next base: position 464,387 of record JAUYQQ010000015.1, on the reverse strand, counting down.
GGCGGCAAGTGAACATTCCTTGCACCGACGGACCTTGCCCCGCCGAAGCAAGAGGTGGACAACTTGCGAAGGCGGGGGTATTGTCGGGGGCAGGTCAGGCGGCCGTCAGCTGAGGTTTCCCCATGGATACCGTCCGGCTCGGCTCGTCGTGTTTTCCACAACTCCTGACCGAAATCCCCAATCCGCCTGCGATTCTCTGGTTCCGTGGCGATCTCTCGATTTGTGACAAGATCGTGGTCGCCATCGTCGGCGCACGTGCCGCATCCCGAGCTGGGACGGCGGCGGCCGAGGCGCTGGCCGGCGACCTGGCCCGGGCCGGGATTGTTGTCGCCAGTGGATTGGCGCGTGGCATTGATGCGGCGGCGCATGCCGGCGCCCTTGATGCCGGGGGCACCACCATCGCCGTGCTGGGGACGGGCATCGATTGCGTGTATCCCGAAGAGAACGCGCCCCTGTTTGATCGCATTGCCGCCGCGGGGCTGCTGTTGACCGAGTTTCCGCCAGGCGTGCTTCCGTTCCCCGGCAATTTCCCAAAGCGCAACCGCATCATCAGCGGCCTGTCTCGTGCCGTGGTGGTGGTCGAGGCGGCCGAGAAGAGCGGGTCTCTGATCACGGCGCGGCTCGCTGCCGAACAGGGGCGGGATGTCATGGCCATGCCCGGATTGACTGCGGGTGGCCGCAACCGTGGCGCCCATGCCTTGCTGAGGGACGGGGCAAAGCTGGTTGAGTCTGCGGTCGATATCCTGCAGGAGATGGGCATCGGCCACCCGCGGGGGTTGATGCGCGAAACCTCGGAAACCGTTGAATTTACGGTAGATGACATCGCGGTCGAGCTGAAGATTTCGGCCGGCGATGCGCTAGCCCGGCTGCTCGAATGGGAGCTGACCGGAGAAATTCGTCGAATTGGATCGGGCCGCTTCGTTCGATCCCGGAGTAAGGTGTAAAGACTTTCGATGCCAATACCGCTAGTTATTGTCGAATCGCCCGCCAAAGCCCGAACCTTGTCTCGTTTCCTCGGAAAGAAATACCGGGTGGAGGCCAGCTACGGCCACATCAGGGATCTCCCGGAGTCGGCCGCTGAAGTCCCCGCCGAGATCAAGGGCAAGTCGTGGGGCCGCCTGGGGATCGATACCGACGGCGAGTTCACGCCGTACTACGTGGTGCCCGGCGACAAGAAGAAGAACGTGACGGCCCTCAAGGCCGCCATGAAGGACGCGTCGGAATTGATTCTCGCGACCGACCCTGATCGCGAAGGCGAAGCCATTAGCTGGCACTTGAAAGAGCTGCTCAAGCCCAAGGTCAAGGTTCGCCGCATCGTCTTTCACGAGATCACCGAGGAAGCCGTCAAGGCGGCGCTGGCCGAACAGCACGACATCGACGAGAACCTCGTCCGCGCGCAAGAGAGCCGTCGCATTCTCGATCGCCTCTACGGCTACACGTTGTCGCCGGTGCTGTGGAAGAAGGTGCAGACGGGCCTCAGCGCGGGGCGCGTGCAGAGCGTCGCCGTGCGCGTCATCGTCGAGCGCGAAGAAGAACGCCTGGCGTTCCGGACCGCGAGCTACTGGGACCTCGAGGCGAAGCTGCGCGGCGGTGCGATCGAGTTCGGCGCGACCCTGGCCAAGATCGGCGGCCAGCGCGTCGCCACCGGCAAGGACTTCGATAGCAAGGGCGTGCTCGAGTCAAACACCGTCCGGCTGCTCGACGAGACGACCGCCACCGAGCTGCGCGAAACGCTGATGCGCAAGCTGCCGTGGTCTGTGACAAGCGTCGAAGAGAAGCCCTTCACGCAGCGGCCCTCGCCGCCGTTCACCACTTCGACGCTGCAGCAGGAAGCCAACCGCAAGCTTGGTTTCTCGTCCGAGCGCACCATGCAGATCGCCCAGCGGCTGTTCCAGGGCATGGACCTTGGCGGCGGTGACCTCGAGGGTTTGATCTCGTACCACCGAACCGACTCGACGACGCTCAGCAGCAAGGCGCTGGTCGAAGCCCAGCATGCCGTGGTCGAGTTGTACGGCGCCGACTTCCACAAGGGGCCGCGGCAGTACCAGACCAAGGTCCGCAACGCGCAGGAAGCCCACGAGGCGATTCGTCCCACCGACTTCCGCCGCACGCCGGCGTCGCTCGAGCGCATTCTCGAAAGCGACGAGATGCGCGTTTATGACCTGATCTGGAAGCGCGCCGTGGCGTCGCAGATGGCCGACGCCAGGCTGCTGCGCACCTCGATCGAGATCGCCGGCGAGACCAGCAACGGCGTCGCCGCGACCTTCAATGCCAGCGGCAAGGCCATTGAGTTTGCCGGCTATCTGCGCGCCTATGTCGAAGGCTCGGACGACCCGTCGGCTGAATTGCTCGAACAGGACTCCGTGTTGCCCAAGTTGTCGGTCGGCGACCAGGTCTGGTCCCCAGACAAGATGGACCAGGAGCTGATCCTCCTCGGCCTCGATGCCAAGGGCCACCAGACCTCGCCGCCCGCCCGCTACACCGAAGCGTCGCTCGTGAAGAAGCTCGAAGAAGAGGGCATTGGCCGGCCGTCGACCTATGCGCCGACGGTCGCCACGATTCAGCGCCGCGGCTACATTTCACGGCAGGGCAAGGCCCTGGTGCCGAGTTTCACCGCGTTCGCCGTGACCCGCTTGCTGCGCAATCACTTCGGCGATTACGTGGACCTCGCGTTCACCGCCGAGATGGAAGAGATCCTCGACAAGATCTCGAACGGCGAGAAGGACTGGCTGGTGTTCCTGGCCGAGTTCTATCGCGGCGACGGCAAGCATCCCGGTCTCGAGCATCTCGTCGAGGACAAGGGGCAGGCGATCGAATACCCGATCATCGAGCTCGGCATCGATCCCGAAAGCAACTTACCCATTCGCGTGCGCATTGGCCGCTACGGTCCGTTCCTGCAGATGGGATCGCAGGCCGATGGCGGTCCGCGCGCGTCGCTGCCGGAAGATCTCGCGCCGGCCGATCTCACGCTCGACAAGGCCATCGCGCTGCTCAAGGCCAAGGCGCAGGGGCCCAAGTCGCTCGGCGTTGACGAGCCGAGCGGGCAGCATGTCTACATCATGCACGGCCGCTTCGGCGCCTACGTGCAGTTGGGCGAGACCCCGGAAGACCGCGACATCAAGCCGCGTCGCGCGTCGCTTGGCCGGGATCACACGGAAGACACTATCACCCTCGAGGTTGCCCAAAAGCTGCTGTCGTTGCCGCGCGAACTCGGCACCGGCCAGGACGGCGAGGGCATTTTCGCGAACGTCGGCCGCTTTGGGCCGTACGTCAAACACGGTACGGAGTTCCGCTCGCTCGAAGAGTCGGACGACGTGTATGCCATCACGCTGGCGCGCGCGGAGGAGCTGCTCGCACAGCCGAAGAAGTCGGGCCGGCGCCAGCGCGCCGAACCGAAGGAACTAAAGGCCCTCGGCAAGCATCCCGACAGCGGCGAGAACGTCCGTATTCTCGACGGCCGCTACGGTCCGTACGTGACCGACGGCACCACCAACGCCTCGGTGCCGAAGGGCACGCAGGTCGAGGCAGTGACAATGTCGGCGGCGGTGGAGCTGCTGGCGGCTCGCGCCGGCATGTCGAAGTCAAAGAAGCCGGCCCGCGGCCGCAAGGCGGCGAAGGCGCCGGCGAAGCAGAAGGCTGCTAAGAAGGCGAAGAAGTCCGCGTAGACGATCGGAGGGCGACGGCTTTAGCCGTCGCCGTCTACGGCCGAAACAGGGGCTCGAGCGCCAGTTCCCAACCCGGAAGCAGCGCCGTCGTCAGTGAGTCGCCCTTGCCGGATTCGAGCGTGACCGCCAGCGGAAACGATCCGTCTGCGGCGCGCCGGTAGACCGCAACGTTGTCGCCTTCGGGATCAACAATCCAATACTCGCGCACACCCTCGCGATCGAAGAGTTGCCGCTTGAGCGTGAGGTCTCGCTTGCGTGTGCCTTTGGACAGGATCTCGACCACGATGCCAGGAGCGCCGCGGATGTGCTTATCGGTAAGGACATCGAGTTGGTCGCCGAGGACCACGAGCACATCTGGTGCGACGACGTCGTAGGGAGTCATCACGACGTCGAGGGGCGAGCTAAACACTTCGCCCTGGCCAGCGTGTGCCGCCAGATGGTTGGCAAGGGCCGTCGTCAGCCGGACGACCAGCCGCTGGTGCCGGACGAAGGGCGAGGGCGTCACGAACAGCTCCCCGTCGATGAGCTCCCGCTGCACCCCATCATCGTCCGGGAACATGGCAACCAGATCGTCGTACGTGAGCCTGGCCGTGGAACGAACCGCGTCCGCCATCGCGTCCCTCCCTTCCATCCGGAAATCCTACCATCGTCCCTGGACATGCCGAGACGTGAAGCGAACGGCGTGCCGTCGAAGTTTCGGCGTGATCTCGCGAATGTGGCTCTTGAGGTCCGCAGAATCTGCGACGTCAATTGCATCGGCACGACGAGAAAACTGACAAGCCAACGCGAGTGCCGGGTTGGGTTGTTGCCAGGCTCCCCTCACCTCGGTCGGAGCAGACCCTTCAAGGCCTCCGCCAGTTGCCTTTCGGTGAATGGCTTGTCCAGCCGGGCCGTCACGCCCAGGGTCTTGAACTCCGCAGTCACGTCGTCTTCCATCCGACCGCTGGCCACCAGGACCGGGATGTCCGGCAGCATGCGCCGGAGCGCGCGGACAAAGGCCAGGCCGTCCATGTGGGGCATGTGCAGGTCCGTGATGATGGCGTGAATCTCAGCGCGATGCTTCGCCGCGTGAATCAGGCCATCGGCACCGTCGGTGGCGGTCAGCGGCGTGAAGTTCATCCGCTGCAGGACCGCGTGCGCCGTCTGCCGGAGGGCGGGTTCGTCATCCACGAACAGGATGGTTTCCCCTTGCCCACGGAACCTCTCTGCCGGTTCGGTCACAAGCTCCGCATCAACGCCACCAGCTTCGGCGGGCAGATACACGGCGAAAGTCGAGCCCTGTCCAGGTTGCGAATAGACCTGCAGAAATCCGTCGTGTCCCTTCACGATGCCCATCACGGTGGACAGGCCCAGGCCCGTGCCTTTGTCCGGGCCTTTGGTCGTGAAGAACGGGTCGAAAACACGGTCGAGAAGTTCCGGCGGAATGCCCGTGCCGGTGTCGCGCACCCGCAGCACCAGGTACTGGCCGGGCCTGGCGCCGGGCACGGAACTGGCGTAGACGGCGTCCACTTCCTGGCTCTCCGCTGACACAGCGAGCGTACCGCCGCTGGGCATGGCGTCACGGGCGTTGACGCACAGATTCAGCAGCACCTGGTGCAACTGTGTGGCGTCGCCAAGCACGGTCGGAAGGTGGGCGTCGCATTTGATCACCAGCCGGATGTTCTTGGGGAAGCTGCCCATCATCAGCTTCTCCAACTCCATGACCAAACGGCTGGTCTGGACGGAGACGCGTTCACCCGCCGCGCCCTTGGCGAACGCCAACAATTGCCGCACCATGTCCGCCGCACGCTTGCTCCCGTTGTCGATCATGTCCAGCAGTTCTGATTCACCGGGATACGCATCCCTTAGCAATTCACCGCTCATCGTGATGGGAGCGAGCGCATTGTTCAGGTCATGGGCAATCCCTCCCGCCAGCGTGCCGATGGACTCCAGACGCTGCGAGCGTTGGGCCAGGCGTTCGTGCTGCCGGCGATCGGTGACGTCCGTGTGGATGGCAAGAACGGTCTTGGGCTGGCCGGCGGCATCCCGCACGAGCGTCCACCGCCCTTCGATGTCGAGGATGCGGCCATCCTTGCATTTGTGCCGGCACTCACCAGTCCATTCGCCATCGGCGAGCAACGCCTCCATGGCCTGGTCGTATGTGCCCGGGTCGGAGGAGAGCAATTCCGCCATTGACCGACCGAGCACTTCCTGCGCGGTCCACCCGTAGAGCCGCTCGGCGCTCCTGTTCCAGTAGGTGAGGCGGTGGTCCAGGTCTCGCACCAGAATGGCGTCCTGTGCTGCGTCCAGCAGTGCCGCCTGCTCGCGCAGTCTCGTGTCGGTCTCCTGCCGCTCCAATTCCGCCGCCGCGCGGGCCGAGAAAATCTGGAGCGTGGAGACCACAAAATCAGGGTCCTTGAGCGGCTCGCGGAAGATCACAACCATCTGGCCGATGAATGTTCCCGCTGCATTGTCCAGCCGCCGCCCCACGAAGCCCTCGGCCCCCAACGCCGCCAGCGTCGGGGACAGAGGAAACTGTCGGGCCACCTGCTCGTGAATAACGCAGGTGTCCGATGTGTAAAAATTCTCGCAGGGCGTGCCCTGGATGACGTAATCGAAATTGGCCGTGACCTGATCGTCCACCACGACAGCGATGGTGCGTGAGGAGACCGGCTCGTCGGGGAGCACCTTCGCCACAAACCCGGCTTTCGCCCCCAGAGCCGCCACCATGTTGCGGGTCAGTTGTTCGAAAAAATCGGTGCTCGCGGCGGCCGAGACCGAGGCGGCGACCTGTTCCACCGCCGTGTGCATCCGTTGCCGGTCGGCGCGCGCCCGGAGGTTGACGATGCCGAAAGCCATGTCATCCGCCAGTTCCTGCAGCAGGCGTAGTTCATCCGGCAACGGCTGGCGGACTTCGGCCTGATACAGCACGAACACGCCAAACGTGCGGCTCCCGTTGGCCAGCGGCAGGGCGATCGTGCCCCGGAATCCGTGCGCCCGCGCCGCCTGCAGCCAGGGGCGGAACCCTTCATCGGATTCGAAATCAGGAATCACCACCGGCTCGCCGTGACGGATTACTCTGCCAGCTGGACCTTGCCCCGCCGGATCGTTTTCGCCCCAGGTGATCCGGACATTGGCGAGATAGCCACCCCCCAAACCGGCGTGGCTCTGGCACGCGATGGTCTTCTCCGCATCGTCAAGCGCGTAGCCGACCCAGGCCAGCCGGAAACCGCCGATGTCCACAGCGATCTGGCAGACGGCCGCCAGCAGGCCGCTCTCGCTCTCCGAGCGGATTAGCGCCTCGTTGCAGCGACTCAACATCGTGAGCGCACGATTGCTTCTGGTGATCTCCTCTTCGGCGATTTTCAGGTCATGGATGTCCGTGCAGGTGCCGAACCACTTCTGCACCGTGCCGGCCGCGTCCTGTTGGGGTTTTCCGCGGATCAGCCACCAGCGATACTGTCCATCCGCGCGGCGCAAGCGGCATTCGAGCGAATAAGCGCCAACGGTCGACGTGGCCCGCTGCCAGGCTTCCCAAGCCCGCTGCTGATCGTCGGGATGAAAGGGTTTATTCCAGCCATGGCCGAGGCTTTCCTCCAGCGTCAGCCCGGTATAGTCCATCCAGTGCTGGTTGAAGTAGGTGGTCCAGCCGTCCGCGCGTGTGACCCAGACGATTTGAGGCATGGCCTCTGCCAGACGCCGGAATTCCTCCATACTTCCGCGGAGGGCATCGGCCGCGCGATGGCGCTGAATGACGACACCGAGCGTCTCCGCCAGAATCTGAAGGTTGTGAATATCGCGCTTACCGAAAGCGCCGGGTTTGTCGGAGAGGACCTTGAGAACGCCCACGATCTCCCCGGACACATGCACCGGGGCGACGATCATGGCACGTACGCCCAGTGCGCGACAGAACGCCAGGTCCACGCGGGAGTCGGTCTCCGTATCGTCGCAACACAGGACCCTGCCGGTGGCGACCGCCACGCCGGATAAGCCGCCTTCAAGCTTTGGCGGACCGACATCGTCCACAACCATGCCGGCAGTCGCGGCATATACCATGTCCGATCCGTCCACCATCTCCACCGCGCCGCCCGCCGCCCCTGTTAAAACCATGGCGTGCTCGGCAATCCTCCGCAGCACATCGGAGGACGTCAGGTCCACGTTGGCGATTTCCTGCTGAACCTCGACAATCCCGGCGAGCGTCTCCGCCGCGCGCAGCGCCTCCGCCTGCGCTTTCTTCTGCTCGCTGATGTCCTGAAACGCGCCGTGCACCCGCCGAATCGCACCGGTCTGATCCCGCTCGGCTTGTCCGATCGACCGCACCCACTTGCCCTGCTTTTTCGCGCTCAGCAGCTCAATCTCCACGTCGAATGGCGTCCCTTCGCTGGCGCAGAGGGAAAAGGCCGACTCGATGACCGGGCGCGATTCCGGGGTGTAGAAGGCCAGGGCCTGGTCCAAGGCCGGTACCGTGCCGGCGGGCATGTCGTGGATCGCACAGACTTCATCCGACCACGTGATGCGGACATCCGGGAAGTCCACGCTCCATGCGCCCATGTGCGCAATATGACCGGCGATCCGCAGCAACTGCTCGCTTTCGCGCAGGTCCGCCTCGGCGCGCTTGCGCTCGGTGACGTCCATGACCACGCCCTGCCGGCGGACGGCCTTTCCGGCGGCGTCAAACGCGACCCTGCCGCGCTCAAACATCCACCGCACCTCGCCATCGGGGCGCCGGATCCGATATTCAGCCTCCAGTAACGGTGCTTCGGGTGTGATCTCGGCATGAACCGCGCCGAAGGCGGTCAGGTCCTCGGGAAGAATGAGCCCGGTGAAGGTCTCGAAGGTGCCGCCAAATTCCTCCGGCCGGATGCCAAACAGGCGGCACGTTTCCTCCGACCAGACCAGCTTCCCACTGGTGAGGTCCATCTCCCAACTGCCCATGTTCGCGATCTGCTGGGCCTCGGTGAGCAAGGTATTCATCCGCTCTGCACGGTTCTGCGCCGCTCTCAGGTCGGTGGTGTCCAGGACCGTTCCAGAGAGGGCCACGGGCTGTCCGCTGTCGTCGTGGATCAGTTCACCGCGCTCCAGGACGTGACGAATGCTGCCGTCGGGCCGGATGATTCGGTGCTCGATTTCCAGCGCCCCCCCGCCCGACAGCGCGGCCTGCTGGGCGGTTTGCATCGCGTCGCGGTCGTCCGGATGCACGAACGCGAAGAATCCTTCGTAGGTGGCGGCGAACGCTGACGGTTCGACGCCGAACATCCGGAACACCTCCTCGGACCAGCTCAGCTTCTTGGTCGGGATGTCCAGTTCCCAGCTGCCGAGGTGGGCGATGCGCTGGGCTTCCCGCATGCGCTGGGTGCTGGCAGATTGCTCGCGCGCGGCGGCCAGACGCTCGATCACCACGGAAAGCAGGGTGGCGACGGACTGGAGGAAGTGGCTGTCCTGCTCGGAGAACTGGCGCGGGCGGCGGGAATGAACGCCGAGCACGCCCCACGGTGTGCCCCGCAGGTAGATGATCGTGCTCATGCCCGAGCGAACCTGGTGCTCTACCAGCAGGGGCGACGCGCGGAAGCGGGTTTCGTTGGCCAAGTCATCCGACACCACGGGGATGCCCTGCATCAGGGCGAACCCGGCTTGGGATTCCCGTTCGCTGCTGACGGTCGCGGTGCCGATTACGCCCGGATCCCAGCCGACGCCGGCCACGAGCCGCAGCCGGCTCCGGTCAGGCGAGAGCTGGAGCACCTTACTCAGCTCCATGTCCAGCGCCTCGGCGGCCCTGGACGTTGCCAGGCGGAAAATGTCGTCGAGGGAGATGGTCCGGGAGGCCTCGATCCCCAGCCGCGCAATCACTTCCTGCTGGCGAGCCCGGAGAGCCAGCAGGTTCACCGAGCGCTTGCGCTCGGTGATGTCACGCAGCGAGATCAGGTGGGCCGGCTGAAGGTCCCACTGGGTCGCGGAGGCGAAAAACTCCAGGATGCGGCCAGAGCTGCCAGCCTCAAGCCCGTCAATTTCCACGGGGGTGCCGGAACTGATCGGAAAACCGAAGGGAAGCCCCACCAGGTCCTCTATCCGGCGTCCGAAAATTCGTGCGGCCGCCGGGTTGGCGAACTGGATGCGACCGGCGGCGTCAACCACGAGCAAGCCATCGGTCTGCTGCGTGATCAGCTCGCGGAAGCGCGCCTCGCTTTCGCGCAACTGGCGACTGAGTTCTTGACTCCGGAGCATGGCCCGGACGCGGGCGACGAGCTCCACGTTGCTGATCGGGCGGGCGATGTAGCCGTCCGCGCCGGCGTCGAGTCCCTCGGCCTGGTCTGCAGCCTGCGTCAATTGCGAGCTGAGGATCACGACGGGCAAGTGGGCCATTCGCGGGTCGGCCCGCAGCCGCCGCAGCACCTCGATGCCGCCGATGTCCGGCATCATGGCATCAAGCAAGACGAGGTCGGGGCTAAGTTCGGGGATGCATCTCAGCGCGGATGTGCCGTCGACCGCATCCGCCACGCGAAAGCCGGCCTTCTCCAGCACCAGCACGGTAGCCCGGCGAGTCGCATCGGTGTCATCGACAACCAGGATCAGTGGGCTGAGCGCCATCCGGCTACTCTTGGGGATAGAAACCGTGGATGCGTTCGAGCTCCATGCCGACCGCCTGACGCGGCCGCCCGGAAAGGATGCCGGAGATTTCCCGGAAGGGCCGGCCGATCCGCATGCCGGTGGCGTCGATGAGGAACTCGCGGATGTCCTTGTCGTGACTGGAACCGCGCATCTTCAGGATCATGACCCCGCGCCGCATTTCGCCGTGCATTTCCACATAGCGGAGCAGGATGATCGAGTCGGTGATGGTCGAGATGTGCTCATCGGTCACCGAAGTGCCGCCGAACAGATTCGGGGTAGTGGCGGTAAAGAGGCCGGCGATCTGCTGTTGCTTGATGTAGGAGGTCAGCCAGATGACGAATTCGCGGAAGCTCTGGACCGAGGACACCCGCTCGAGGGCGGAAAGGCTGTCCACCGCCACGCGCCTCGGGCGGTATTCCTCAATGATCTTTTTCATCCGGATCAAATGATCCTCCATGCCGGCGGCCTCCGGATACTCGCAGCAAATGCGCAGTAACCCCTCGCTCTCCATGCGGGGGAGGTCGACGCCCCAGCCGCTGGCGTTGCGGAATAGTTGCTGGCGGCTCTCCTCGAACGCGAAGAGCAGAGACCGCTCTTGGTGGCGGGCCCCGCCGGCGATGAACTCGGTGGCCATCAACGTCTTGCCGGTGCCGGTCGCCCCGGAGATGAGCACAATGGAATCGCGGAAGAATCCTCCCCCGCACATGGTGTCGAGATCCGCGCTCCCGGAGGTCATGCGCTCGCTTGACGATTGCTGGTTGAGTTCGATCGCGGACAGTGGAATGATCACGATGCCATGGTCCGGCACCACGGTAAACGGGTATTCCCCCTTGTGGTGGAACGAGCCGCGGAATTTCAGGATTTCCAAGGTGCGCCGCCGCTTCTGCGCCGCGAGGGTATTGCGGAGGACGACGACGTTGTCCGCCACGAACTCTTCGACTCCGAACTGGGATAGTTCACCATATTCCACGGTGCGCTCGGCCGTCATCACCGCGGTCACGCCCATGCGTTTGACGGCTTCCGCGACCCGCAAGAGCTCACGCCGGACCGTGGGGCTGTCGGCAAAATGGGAAAACACCGCGCCCAGCGTGTCCATGGAGAGCCGGCGCGCTCCGGTCTGCTTTACTGCGTGCTCGATGCGGGCGATCAAGGCGTTGAAATCGAACTCCCCGATCACGCTCGTCGGCGCATCGAACTCCGGGGCGGCGTCGACAAAGGCCCACTTGCCGGCGCGCTCCCAGGCCGCGATGTCCCAGCCGAAGCCGGTCATGTTCCGCCGGAGATCGTTCACTGATTCTTCGAACGTGACGAAGACCCCGGCTTCGCCCGCGTGCAGGATGCCCGCGGCCAGGAATTGGGCCGCGAAGACGGACTTGCAGCTGCCAGCCGACCCGGCGACGAGCGTTGTCCGCCCAAACGGCAAGCCCCCGCCGGCGATATGGTCGAAGCCGTCGATATATGACGGGAGTTTCTCGAAACTGATGCTATTCATGGGAGGTGAATGTAGGCAGGTTAGCGGCTAGTCAGGGAGGTCGAGGGCCTCGCCCAGGCGAGACGGGTCCGATAAATCACCGACCACGCGCCGGATAGGGGCGGGGGCCAGCTTGATCAACGTGGGGGTCGCAAGCACCCTGTCCTCGTCGGCACGGCCGGGTTCGGCCAGCACATCGATCACTTCCAACTCACTGCGTCCGGCCAGCTTCTCTTCGCACAGCTTCTGCAGCACTGCGATCGCCCGCTGGCTCCGGCCGGTGTGCCCGCAGACGTAGAGTCGGAAATGGAACTCGTGTTTGTCCTTCATCAGACTCACGGAAGTGACTTCGTCTGCCCACCGCGCGAAAGCGGAATGCCGCGCGACCCAAGAGGGCGGGCCGCTGCCTTGCATCAGGGGCCTTGCGAAGTATGCGTGAATGGACGAGGTGTGTCGAGGTTCGGGGCATACCCAATATTTGGTATGCCTCGCGATGAGGGGCCGAACTGCCATGCGCCTGTTTTGTTCGGATCGTTCATCCCCAGCACATTGAGCACTCCCCGCGCTACTGCAGACCGAGGGTGTTCGGCGTGATGCCGCGCTCAATCGCATATCGCACAAGAAGGGAGGAGGAGCGAAGCCCCAGTCGCCGCAGGATTGCTGCGCGGTGAGTCTCAGCCGTGCGCACGGTAATTCCAAGCTTCACTGCGATTTCCTTGGTCGCGAGCCCTTCGGCAATCCACGCCACGACTTCCAGTTGGCGAGGGGACAAGTCGGGCGTGTGCTCACTCTGCGGACGCTGGTTCGTACCGAGGGCCGCGGAAACGCGCGCCTTGAGCTCGCGCGCCGAGATGGGCCAGGCGACATAACCGACGGCGCCAGCCTCAAGGCCCTCCGCCTGCTCGATCGAGCCGATGGCGCACCCCGACATCAGGAGAACAGGAGTCGATCTCTTCCGCGCTCGCTCGCCAATCTGCCGGCAGGCTTCGATCCCGGAGATCCCGGGCAGCACGACGTCCATCAAGACAAGGTCTGGCGTGGGCTCGCGGCTTACCAGATCCAGCGCTCGTTCTCCCGTGTGTGCGGCGTGCACAACGTAACCGGACCCGGCAAGCACCCGTGTGATGAGGCCGCATCTCGGCAAGTCGTCGTCGACCAGCAGGATGCGCTTGGCATTTGCTGATTGCATCGGCACATTCTAAGAAAATGCATCGGCACATTCGAAGAAAAAAAGCGGATGCCCCGGCTAAAAATCGACTCCACCCCGGCACTGGCACGATGCTAGCGCGTCGCGAATCACCGACTTAACGCCGAGGTAAATCGTGGCAGGATTACCCGGAATTCAGAACCACGACCGACCTGGCTCTCCACGGCGATCTCGCCGCCATGCCCCTCGACGATGCGCCGAGCGATCGCGAGTCCCAGGCCGGTGCTCTGCTCCCCGGCGGTCCCCCTGACGCGGGTGCGGCCGAAGGGCCGGAAGAGCTTCGGCAATTCCTCTGCCGGGATGCCCTGCCCCTGATCGCGGACGCTGACCGTGACGGACTCGGGCGAGGCTTCAAGCGTGACGATCACGCGGGTGTCTGCATGCGAGTAATTCACGGCGTTGGTCAGGAGGTTGTTTAGCACCTGCTGGATTTTGTTCGCGTCGAGCTCCGCCTGCACCGGACCGACGGGCGACGGCACGAAATCCACCGCAATACGTTTCCGGGCCGCGAGGGTCCGGTTCAGGGTCACATTGCGCTCCACCAGCGCGGCGACATCGATCATCGCCCGTTGCAGCTCGAGGCGGCCCGATTCGATCGTGCTGACATCCAGCAGGTCAGTCACCAGGTTGAGCATGAACTCGCTGGTCCGGTGGATGGTGGCGACAAACTCGCGCTGCTCCTCGCTGAGAACGGGCGTGGCCTCCGCCTCGAGGAATTGCGCGTAGGCCATGATGACGCCAAGCGGACTGCGCAGATCGTGGGCGGCCATACCCAGGAAACGGTTCTTGGTTTCGTTCAGCTTCTGCAGCTCCGCGTTCTTTTGCGCCAGCTCCCGCTGGAGATTGGCCAGCTCGTTGTTGACGCGCGTGAGCTGTTCGTAGGCCGCGTCGTCAAGCGCGCGATTGCCCCGGGCGTGGAGGGCGAGATCCTTGGCCACCATCCGCAGGGCATTCGCCTGCTCGTTGTTGATCCGCATCAACTCCTCGTTGATCCGGTGGAGGTCATCCCGGGTGCTCGCGACGACGACAAGGAAGCCATCATCCACGCGGGCTCCGCTGAAATGGAGCGGCATGAGGTGGGCATCAAGGGGCACGGTGATTTCCCAGTCGTGCGCCGCGTGCTTCAGTTGCATCTCTGCTACAAATGCCTGGGCCTTTTCCCTTGCCTCATGGTCCACCAAGTGGGTGAAAGATGTGCCGGGCGGAATCCGCGCGCCCAGCCCGAGGTCGTCGCGCAAAATGCGGTCCACGAAACCGGCCGCGTTACACACAAGGACCAGACCGCGCTCCTTGATCGCGTCATTCATTGTTGTTCTTCTCCCGTCGACTCATCCGCAAGCCGCAGGGCGAACTGGGCGTCGACGGCCGTGCCATCAGCTCCGAGCTTCGACCACAGTTCCGGATCGCGGTTGAACGGGCCTCCGCCGACCAGGATTTTCACATGACTCAGGTCAGGCTGGCGGCGGACCGCTGCGATCAGCTCACGGACGTTCTCGACGTGATACGGCATGGTGGCAGAGATCGCGAGCACGTCGCCGTTGCGGTCCTGCACGGCCGCGATGACCGCGGCATGCGGGGTGTTGGTCCCGAGATAATAGGTGTGCCAGCCCCCCATCTCGAAAAAATCAGCCACCATGCGGATCCCGAGCTCGTGGAGGTCGCCCGCGACGCCCGTCGCCACGAGCGTCCGCCCGTGCTTTTCAGCCGCGAAGATGAGCGGATAGAGCTGCGACATGATGAGTTGGGTCGCCGCGGTGCAATAGTGCTCTTGCGCGACCGAGATGCGGTTGGTCTGCCAGAGGCGACCGATCTCATACTGCACTGGCTGAAATACCTGCAGATAGATATCTTGGACTGTCGTGCCGTTCTCCACCGCAGACAGCACGATCCGGCTGGCGACCTGACGTTCTCCCCGGCGCAACGCCTCCAGATACTGGTGGGCCAGCGGCGAGAGGGGCGCTCCCTCATGCAGGAAGGTTGGCAGGTCATCCGGCATTCCGGGCATCGCCTGCACCGCCCGCTCCACGTAAGCAGCGGCACTCTCGCCTGCCTCACCGGGCAGCTGCTCCCGCAGAACGTCAGCCAGGCAGCTGAGGTGGAATGCCAAGTCCTCGGACCGCACCCGACGCTGGGCGAGCACGATCCGCGCCCAGGCGACATAATCTGTGAACAGCGGAGGATTGCCGACCGCGAGAGCCTGAGCCAGGTGCGCCAGATGGAAGCCGACATCCTGGAGCGACTTCTCCCGCGCCGTCGCGCCGTAACGCTGCTCAAGTTCCGGGTGACGGGCAAACTCGCGATCCACGAGGATCTGCGAGAGCTCGAGCCGCCGGCGCGTGAGGAGATCAGCGGTGTTGGAAGTGCCGGTCATTGCGTTCTCTTTCAGGAGGCCACGTGCTCGAAATGCCTGATCTCGGTTTCGCCGGGGACCAGCTTGAGGCCCTTGGGGATCCCCTTGTGCGAGTCCCGGTACATATGGCTGCGGTGCCAGGTGCGGAAGCTTTGCTCATCAGTCCAAAAAGTAATCAGCCAGATCTCCTCGGGATGATCAACTGGGCTGATCACTTCCATGCGGCAAAACCCGGAGGCGCTGTCAACGAGGTGCGGGCGGGCACGAAAAGCTGCTTTGACCTGAGCGGTCATCCCATTTGCGATGGTAAAGCGGCTGATGGCCACGAAGCCCTGCGGGGCGGGCGAAATTGCTGAAATAGATTGATCCATTGAAATGAGAGTGGATGCAATCCTAACGGCAATACGCACTGGCTCGCCACCTCTTTCGTAACTACATCTGCACCAAGCCCGGCTGCGAGGCCGCTCCCCCTGAAACCCGTCGAAGTTCGCTGTCTAGTCGTCACCACGCATAAGATATTGCCAACATGGTCGAAACAATTACCGCTGCGAACGGCTGGTTAAACGGGTACGTCTGGGGCTGGCCGATGATCGTGCTGCTGGTGGGCACGGGCCTGCTGTTGACGATCCTCACCGGCGGCGTCCAGTTCCGCTATCTCGGCGTCGCGCTGCGCGAGGTGCTGGGCAAGCTGACGCAGAAGGCGGCTGGCCCCGGCGAGGTGTCGCCCTTCCAGGCCGTGGCTACCGCGTTGGCGTCGACGGTTGGCGTCGGCAACATCGCTGGTGTCGCCACCGCGATCTCGATCGGCGGACCCGGGGCGTTGTTCTGGCTGTGGGTGTCCGGCATTCTCGGCATGTGCACCAAGTTCGCCGAGATCGTCATCGCGCTCCACTACCGCGAGAAGGACAGCGCCGGGCAGATGCGCGGCGGAGCGATGTACGTGTTGAGGAAAGGGCTCGGCCTGCCGTGGCTCGGCACGATCTTCGCGGGTTTCGTGGCGCTGGCCGCCTTCGGTATCGGCAACATGGTGCAGTCGAACTCGGTCGCGGCCAGCCTGCAGGCCTCGTTCGGGTTGAGTCCGTCGATCACCGGCGTGATGCTGGCCCTGCTCACGGGCGCGGTGATCCTCGGCGGTATCAAGCGCATCGGCCACTTAACCGAGTACCTCGTGCCGTTCATGGCGCTCGTCTACCTCGGTGGCGGCCTGTTCATTCTGGCGCGCTTCGCCGGCGAGATTCCGGCGGCGCTGTCGCTGGTGTTCACGAGCGCGTTCTCGGGCGCGGCCGCGACCGGCGGCTTCGCCGGCGCCACGATCATGCTGGCCATGCGCTACGGCATTGCGCGCGGCCTGTTCTCGAACGAGGCGGGCCTGGGCAGCGCACCGATTGTGCACGCCGCGGCGAAAACCGATCACCCCGTGCGACAAGGCCTCTACGGCATCTTCGAGGTCTTTATCGATACGATCCTGGTGTGCACGACGACGGGCCTGGCGATCCTGGTGACCGGCGTATGGTCAGGAGGCGCCACGGGCGCCGCCCTGGCGGGTGAAGCGTTCTCGGTCGGCCTGCCCGGCACGTGGGGCAACATCGTGGTGACGACCAGTCTGGTGCTGTTTGCGTTTTCCACGGTGGTTGGCTGGAGTTACTACGGCGAAACCGGCATCGTCTATCTCTTCGGCGCCCGCGCCGCCATGCCTTACAAGATGGCGTGGCTGGTGTTCATTTACCTCGGCGCCGTCGGGTCGCTCCACCTGGTGTGGGATGTGGCGGATACGCTTAATGGGCTGATGGCCATTCCCAACCTGGTCGCCGTGCTCGGTTCGATTGCGCTGCTGCGCAAGCTCACGCGAGAGTTCTTCGCGACCGCGCGGTAGTCAGGCAACCCTTCCGCCTTCGCGTCGAGCGCTTCGGCGGGACAAGAAAAGGTTGCCTTCACCAGTCCATGAAACGTTGGTGGCCCCTCTTTCTTGAAGCGATTCGCGGTTCTGACCGCGACTACACGGTGGGCCCGGTCGGCTCCGCCCTCGTCCTGCTGTCGGTGCCCATGGTCCTCGAAATGGCCATGGAGTCGCTGTTCGCGGTGGTCGATGTGTTCTTCGTGGCGCGGGTCGGCGCCGAGGCGGTGGCGACGGTCGGCGTCACCGAATCAATGCTCACGATTGTCTACACCGTAGCGATGGGCCTGGGCATTGGCGCCACCGCGGTGGTGGCCCGCCGCATGGGCGAGAGGGACGACGACGGCGCCGCGCAGGCGGCCGCGCAAGCGATCGCGCTCGGCCTGCTGATCTCGATCGCGGTTGGCATATTCGGCTACCTCAATGCCGAGCGGCTGCTGCGGGTGATGGGCGCCACGCCCTCGATGATCGAGTCGTCGCTCGGCTACGCCCAGGTGATGTTCGCCGGCAACGCCACCGTGACCCTGTTGTTCCTGAACAACGCGATTTTCCGTGGCGCGGGCGATCCGGCCATCGCCATGCGGGTGCTCTGGATCGGCAATGGCATCAACATCGTGATGGATCCGGTCCTGATTTTCGGGCTCGGGCCGTTCCCGGAACTGGGCGTCACCGGCGCGGCGGTGGCCACCAACACCGGCCGCGGCATTGCCGTGCTAATCCAGTTCTGGACGCTCTGGTCGGGGAAGAGCCGCATTCACATCACGCGCCGCCACCTGGAGCTAGTGCCAGCCGTGATGTGGAACGTGTGCCGCCTGAGCGGCGTGGGCTTCCTGCAGATCCTGATCGACACGTCCAGCTACATCGGCCTGGTCCGGGTGATTGCGACCTTCGGCAGCGATGCGCTGGCCGGCTACACCATCGGCATCCGGGTCATCATTTTTGCGATGATGCCGGCGTGGGGGCTCGGCAACGCGGCGGCGACCATGGTGGGGCAGGCGCTTGGCGCCGGTAAGCCCGAGCGTGCTAACGAGGCGGTGTGGACGGCGGCCAAGTACAACGCCTTGGTGCTGGGTGTGGTGGGCGCGCTGTTCGTGGCGTTCGCGCCCGAGATCGTGGCGATCTTCACGGCCGATGCCGCCGTGGCGCCGAATGCCATCGCCTGCCTTCGCATCGTCAGCGGTGGCTTCGTGTTCTTCGCCTACGGCCTCGTGCTGACGCAGTCGTTCAACGGCGCTGGCGACACGTGGACGCCGACCTGGATCAACCTGGGCTCCTTCTGGTGCTTGCAGATTCCGCTGGCGTGGCTGCTGGCCATCCAGTTCGGCATGGGCCCGAACGGCGTCTACATTGCGATGACCGTGGCGTTCTCGACGCTGGCGATCGCCAGCGGGCTGATCTTTCGCAGGGGAAAGTGGAAGAACAAGAGAGTTTGAAGTTGACGAGTTGATAGTTGGTAGTTGAAGTTGAAGAGTTTCAGTTTCAGTGGCAGTTTCAGTTCAGGAGAGGGGTTGAAGGCGTTACACTGACAACTGAAACTGGCACTGAAACTTCCAACTGTAACTACCAACTGCCAACTTTCAACTTTCAACTGACATGATTCATGTAATTGGCGGCGGACTCGCGGGTTGCGAGGCGGCGTGGCAGGCTGCGGAGTCCGGCGCCGACGTCACGATTCACGAGATGCGGCCGGTGCGGCCGACGGCGGTCCACCAGACCGACGGCCTGGCCGAACTGGTCTGCAGCAACTCGTTTCGCGCCGACAAGCTCGATAACGCGGTCGGCCTGATCAAGGAGGAGATGCGCCGGCTTGGATCGCTCGTCATGGCGGCGGCCGACGCGACGCGGGTGCCGGCCGGCGCGGCCCTGGCTGTCGATCGCCACGCTTTTTCGAAAGCGGTCACCGCCCGGGTGCAGGCCCATTCGCGCATTCGCGTCGAGCGTGGGGAAGTGGACCGGGTGCCGGGCGCCGAGTGGTCGCCGGTGATTATCGCGACCGGGCCCTTGACCTCGGATGCCCTGTCCAGGGACATCCAGGCTATGGTGGGCGAGGAGCACCTGTCGTTTTACGACGCGATCAGCCCGATCGTGCTCGCTGAGTCGATCGACATGTCGAAAGTGTTCCGCGCATCGCGTTGGGGCCGTAACGTGTGGAGCGCCAATCCCGGCGAGGCCCTTGAGGCGACCGAGGAAGGTGACTACCTGAACTGTCCGATGACCAGGGCCGAGTACGACGCGTTTTATGCAGCGTTGATCACGGCCGAATCGGCGACGGTTCACGATTTCGACAACACCAAATTCTTCGAGGGCTGCCTGCCGATCGAGGTCATGGCGCACCGTGGCGAGGGCACGCTGCGCTTCGGCCCGATGAAACCGGTTGGCCTCAAGGATCCGCGCACCGGCCGCCTGCCCTACGCCGTCGTGCAATTGCGCCAGGACACGCTGGCCGGCGACCACTACAGCCTCGTGGGCTTCCAGACCCAGATCAAGTGGGGCGACCAGTCGCGCCTGCTCAAGATGATTCCGGGCCTCGAGAACGCCGAGTTCGTGCGTTTCGGCATGGTCCACCGCAACACCTACATCTGCGGCCCCAAGGTCCTGCTGCCGACGTGGCAGACCCGGCAGCGGCCCGACCTGTTCTTTGCCGGGCAGGTCTCGGGCGTCGAAGGCTATGTGGAATCAGCGGCCTCCGGCCTGGTGGCGGGCCGCAATGCCGCCGCCCTGGCGCGCGGCGAGGCGCCGCAGGCGCCACCACGAACCACCGCCATCGGCTCGCTGGCCCATTACGTCTCGCACGCCGATCCCAAGAACTATCAGCCGACCAACATCACGCACGGCATCATGCCGCCTTTGGACGACCCGCCGCGCGACAAGATGAAGAAGAAGCTGATGATCGCCGAGCGCGCGCTTGCTGATCTTGATGCCTGGCGCGGAGTGGCTTTGGGGCTTGAGGCTTGAGGCGTGGGCTTGCGGCGTGCGGCGTGCGGCGTGGGCTTGCGGCTTGAGAATGTCGGTGTCTAATCTGCGTCTAATCTGTGGCTGTATGGTCGGTGGCCCGTGCGCGAGCATTTAAAGGAATTCCTGGCCTATCTCAGCCTGAATCGGCACGTGTCGCCGCACACCGTGCGCGCCTACGAGAGCGACATCACCCAGTACCTGGCCTGGGTGGCCGCCGACAAGGACCGCAAGATGTCGGCCCTGACCCCGGACGACCTTGGCCTGAGCTCGGTGCGCTCGCACCTGGCGGAGCTGAACAAGGCCGGCAAGGCGCGATCGTCGGTGGCGCGCAAGCTGTCGGCGCTGCGCACGTTCGTGAAATACCTGCGGCGGGAAGAGCTGATCGAGCACGACCCCACCGCCAGGGCCGTGGCGCCCAAGCGCGACCAGACCATTCCCACCCACTTGTCCGAACCGGAGATGGCCAGGCTGATTGAGATGCCGAGTACCGCCGACCCGCTGGGCCGCCGCGACCGCGCCATTCTCGAGTTGTTCTACGCCTCGGGTCTGCGGTTGAGCGAACTGGTCGGGATCAACCTCGAGGATCTGAATTTGTCGAGCCGGATGGTTCGCGTCATGGGCAAAGGCGGCAAGCAGCGCCTGCTGCCGTTCAACCAGAACGCGGCGGCCACGCTGCGCGCCTGGATGGCCGACCGGGCCGCGATTCTGGCCGCGCGGCAGGCGCGGGCTGGCCGTCGCGCCGCCATCGCGCCCCGCCGGAAAGCGTCCGCCGCGGTCCGTCACCGGGCGGCCGTCGATCCGCTGTTCCTGAACGCGCGCGGCGGGCGGCTGACCGGCCGCAGCGTCGATCGCCTGCTGCGCCGCTACGTGGCCTTATGCAGCACGCGCCTCGGCATCAGCCCCCACGCGCTGCGCCACTCGTTCGCCACGCACCTGCTGCAGCGTGGCGCCGACCTCAGGGCGATCCAGGAGTTGCTGGGGCACTCGCGCTTGAGCACGACCCAGCGCTACACGCACGTCAACACCGCACAGCTGATCGACGTCTACCGCAAATCGCACCCGCGCGCCTCCGCCGTCGCGGCCGAAGGCCGCTTTGGCGAGACTAAGTCGTCCAAGAGCGAGTAGAATCCTCTCTGGTGCCTGCTTCGAACCGCGTCCGACTCCGATCGCTGTGTACCGCGATCGCACTCGTTACCCTGCTGACCGCTGCTCCCGCCTTCGCCCAACAGACTGCGCCGGCCCCGGAACCGGCCGCTGACGCCGTGGACTTTTTTGGCTTCAAGTTCGCGCAGAGCGAACGCTTCAAGTTCGGCGGCGAGCTGGTGATGGGCTGGTCGCACGACGGCGCGCAGGCGGCCCTCGGCTTCGAGAAACAGGGCCGCGTCGGCATGGCGATTCTGAGCGTCGCCGGCAAGGTCAGCGACCACGTCCGCTACTTCGTCTCGGTGAACCCGGTCAGCGAAACCAACGCGCGGCCGTCCTGCGGCGAGAAGGACTTCTTCTTCCCCAACGATCCGAACCTCTACGCCGGCCTCGGGCCGATCGTGAAGTGCGACGTCGAAGACGGCCTCAAGCGGGTCGACACCTACAACAGCTCCTCGCTCGACTACATCACGCAGCAGGGCATCCTGCGCGAGGGCTACATCGACTGGGGCATCGCCGGCGGCGTCTCATTACGCGGCGGCCGGTTCATCCTGCCGGTCGGCTTCGCCCCTCGCGAGGTCGGCGCGGCGACCGCCAAGGACATGACCCGCATCACCCGGCTCAACGCCGAGGCCAATTTCGGCGCGATGCTGGCCTTCTCGGCGCGGCGCGGCGACCGTTCGGTGTTTGACGCCGGCGTCATGGCGGTCCTCGGCGAAGGTAATCGCGAGAAGGACTACGACTGGTTCTATCACGTCAACACCTCGTTCGACACCAACAGCGCCATCACCGTCGTCGCCTCCGCGCGGCTGGCGCCGATCAAAGCCCTCGACATCCGCGCCGCCTACAAGAAGGGCTACACCGGTTCGAAAGTGGAGCGCCTGCCCAACTACTGGGCCTCCAAGCGCAACGACGATGCGCTGGTGGTGAGCGTGAAGGTGTCGCCAACCTCCTGGGCCTCGGTGTTCGGTGAGTACGCCAAGTACCAGTGGGGGCCGACGCTGACCTCCGGCGAGCTGGTGGGCATTCCCGACCTTGCCGCCATCGACAAGCCCGGCTACTTCATGGGCGCGCTGTTTGACGTGCCGGTGGCCGGCAAGGTCCGCGCCGGAGGCAGCGTGGTGCGCGAAGAGCTCTCGCGCGACGACAGCCTGATTCAGTACCTGGAGCTCAACAACCTCTACGGCGTGTCGATGGGCAAGAAGGACCGCGCCCTGGCCGTTCGCGCATTCGTGGACGTCAACCGCCTGGTCAACGTCAGCTTCTTCTGGATGGACGTGTCGAACCCGTTTCCGTGGGCCAGCGCGAGCTGGCCGGTCACCGGGCCGGTGGCCTTCACGGGCCGCGAGCCCGATCGGATTGGGGTCACCGTCACCGTGCGAACCCCGTAGGCACACCGTTTGCTATAGCCACGCCGAGGCCGTCGTTACGCGGGCCCCGGCGCCTGTCCGCCGATTATTTCCTCGATAGAAGGCGTCGACCGCGGCATTGGCCTGGGGGCCGTCATGCCTACACCGCGAGTTATTCCCCACGCCGTCCTCCTGATCGTCCTGGCCGGCACCGCCAGCCTGCAGGCACAGGCCCCGCCGTCACTCGGCGTGGGCAGCCGCATCCGGGTAACCCGCGCCGACGGCGGCACGTATACGGGGGTAGTCGCGCCCAAGCCGGCCGGTCCGTTGTGGGCTTTTGTCACGGCCGACGGGAAGCCCGTCAACTTCCTCATCAGCGAGTTGTTGTCGGTGCGCCTGCTCGGTCGCGACGTCACGCTCAAGCCGGGTTGGTCGTACTCGTCGCAGACCTTTGCGTGGGCGGCGGTGCAGACCACCGATGGCCAGGCGCTGGAGCTTGGCATCCACAGATGGCCCGGCTTCAACATCATTCGTGACGACACCGGGCTCGTCGAGGTGAACAACCTGTGGGCGAACCGGCTCTCGGCGGTGGCAGCGGTCACTCGACCGGCCACCAAGCCGGGGCTGGCAACTGGCGCTCGCGCCCTGGTGACGAGATCGGACGGATCGTACGAGGGCACCGTCTTTCTGGATCCCAAACAGAAGAGCGCGTTCGCGTTCGTGCGCCTCGACACCAAGGAGCAGTGGAAGCTGCGGCTGCAGGACATTCACCGGTTGACCGCGACCGGGCGCAGGGAGGGCGGGCTCGACGTTGTGGAGGTCGAGATGACTGACGCCCAGGTATACACGGTCGCGGTGTATTCGCGGTCGGCCTTCGATCTCGAGCGTGCTGATACCGGCCGGCGCGAGGTGAACACACAGAGCTATGCGGCCTTCAAGAGCGTGCAGGCCATCGACGGCAGCGCGACCGCCGTCGCGCCCGAACCGTTGCCGCCGGCGACTGACGCCGCCGTCGCCGACACGCTTCGCGCAGCCGCGGTGGCACGGTATGAGGAATACCTGAAGACGAGCCGGCCAGAGGCGCTCGGGGACGCCGCAGCGCTGGCCGAGCGATTGGTTGATGCGCTGCCCAATGACGGCCGGGCGTGGCTGTTACTCGGCCAGCTGTACCGGGAGTTGCCACCGGAGCCGATGGTGCTGGCCCTGGCGGAGGACGCATTCGCCCACGCGGTGGCTGTGGAGCCCGCCCTGGCCGAGGCCCGCCTCGCGCTTGGTCTGTCGCTGTTCGATCAGGGCCTGTATGACGCCGCCCTGGAGCACTTCGAAACCGTCCTTCAGGCAGACGTCTCGCGGGGATTGCCGTGGGTGGTGGCGCGCATGACCGAGGCATACCTGCGTGACGAACAGCTCACGCGCGGTGCGGCCTTCTGGCGTGGCTGGCTCGCCCGCTGGCCAGAGGCCGACACGGTGCGGCTGGCCTTCGCGATCATCCTCGACGCCCAGGGACTGGGCGCCCAGGCGCGATCTGAATTGCGTCAGGTATCGGAACGGGCCGGGGCTTCGCCTGCCAACCGCGCCTTCGCTCGCACGCTCGGCGACGCGATGGCGCACCAGGGAGGCCGGCCATGACCACGCGAAACCGGATTCTGCGATGGTGGGTTGGCCCGGCCGTGCTGAGCCTGGCGATGTCGGGCCTGGCTGTTTCGCAGACGGCGAGTGGCGTGTATGAGGTTCACACCGAGCGCCAGCAACTGCAGTCGCGGGCGGAGGCCGAGCACCGCGCGCTGCACGGCACGCCCAACGACACGCGGTCGGCGCACGTCGAGATCGACCGGCGCATGCACGGCGACGCGATCGGGCTCGAATCGAAGCGGCAGGATGCCTTCAAGCAGCTCGTCGAACGCGCCGGCATTAACATGCCGGAGTCCACTGGAACGCTGCCAACCGCCGAAGGTTCCCGCGGGCTGCAGGGCGATATCGACACCAGGAGCCTCTCGGGCCAGGACTTCCACAAGTTCCGAAAGGCCGCCACCGAGATGGGCTATCACGTCGACGGCCAGGGCGACTCCATCACCATTCGCGAGCTCGACGTCACGACCCATCGCCGCGCGCCGCGGGAGTTTGGACCCGTCGGCAGTTCGGCCAGCGAGACGGCCGCCATCGGCCGGGCCAGCAATCGCGAAACCGGACTCGCCTTTGAGTCGGGCGACCACTATGTCAGCGTGCTGGACAACACCCGCAAGGGTGGAGCGATCCTCAAGAAGGATCCCCTGTCGTACAGCTATGAGGAGCGGGCCAAGCTCGGCAAGATGGTGGGGCGTAACATCGCGGCTGTCGGTGGTGCCGATCCCGGGCTGCTTGACTCGCTTGAACGCCTGAAGCGCGGCGCTTCGTGGGAATCGGCCGGCGTCGTTCCCGAACACGCCACGCCCGAACAGCGGGCGAAGGCGATCCGCGATTTCCACCAGCGGGCGGAGCGCGCCAACGCCGAGGCGTACACGAAAGCGAAGCAACTGGGCCAGGCGCGCGATGCGGACCTCGTCGAGCAGGTCAGGCGCGCCCCCGATGCCCGATCGCGGGCCGCGGCACAACGCGAACTGCTGCAATACCGCGGCGAGGTGCTCGGTGCGCAGACCAATATTCAGCGCGAGCACGGTGGGCCGCTGTTGACCGAGCTCGAGGGCTCGGCTCCGAGCCGGCGGGTCTTGGATGACGGCACCATCATCAACGTCGACCCCGGCACGGGGAAGCCGTTGACGCGAAGCCAGATGCTGGAGCGCACGACGCGTGGCGCGAAGACCAGCGCCGTGGCTGGCGCCCGCCTCCCCGCGGCCACGACCAGATCGAAAGGCGTCCGGAACGCGGGAACGTTTCTCCTGGTTGCCGGCGCAGTCTTTGGCGGCCTCGAAGGTGCTGAGCGGGCCAAGGCCGAGCGTGCGCCGGGCGATGGATTCCTGAAAACCGCCGGCAAGGGGATTGTCTACGGTGTCTGGTACACGTCGGGCATCCCTGGGACGGCGGGCTTGATCGACCAGACCAGCCAGGAAGGCCTCGACGAGTATTACCAGTGGGTGGCGAAGGGTGGCGACCCCCAGATCGCGCTCGCCCGGGCCAGCTTCAAGAGTGGCGGAATGCTGGCCCTTCGACTCGCTTTCGAATCCACTGGGCTGCTGGTGGGGACCACCGTCGAACTCGGCATCGACGCGTACGGCGAGCGAACGGCCCGTCTCGCACAGGAACTTGCGCAGCAGGATCAAGCCGACGCTGCCCTCGGTATTGCCCGGCGGTATGCGGCTGAACTCGATTCACTTGCGGCGGCGATTGCGGTTCGCGCCAACTGGTTGAGGTCCAACGCCGATGTGGCCGATGCGCTTCGCGGCGATGCCGAAGCAGGCCGCGCCCGAATCCGGACCGCGAAGGCCGAACTGCTCAAGGCCTGCGCGGCGGCCGACGCGCTGCCGGCGGCGCCGGCAGAACACGGCGCGGGAGCCGAGGCGACGCTGGCGCCGCGCGCCGCGCAAGCCGGGACGCTGGCCGACGGCGCCTGCGACGCGGCCGCCCGCATTGTCGCGGACGTGCGAGCGAAGGGACTTGCGGCTGAGGCGCTGGCGGTTCGCATCGACAGCACGGTGCAGCGCCCGCTGACCGCGGCCGCGGCGCTGTTGGCCCAGACCAGGGCGCAATTGCGTGCTCAGACGGCGGCATCGGCCGGCACCGAGGCCCTCATGGCGCGAGCCGCCAGGGCCCGCCTGGCCATGCAGACCGAGTTGGCGGAGGCGGCGGTCCTGGAGACGTCGGCAAGGGCGACCGCCGAGGTCTTCGATCGGGAACTGGCCAGTCTCGACGCGGCTGCCAGCCGCTTCGATCAGGTGCGGTCGGCCTTCCTGGCCGGCGTCCGCCGCTTCTACAACATCGACTCGACCAGCGAGCAGCGCGACGCGGACTTCCGCACGCTCATCACGCGCGTGTCGGCCATCACCATCGATCGGGCAGCGCTGCTCCGGCTGCGTGAGTCGGCAAGATCGATTCACGCGATCGGACTGCTGCGTATCGACGAAATGGAAGCGCGCGCCTTTCCTGACTGCCCGCGGCTGGAAACCCTGTGGCAACAGGCGGAACTGGCGGCGCTCAGGCGCCAGGCGCTGGCGGAGTTGCTGGATGATGCCGACCGCCGTGTGCAACTCGGGATGGCCTGCCGCGACCGGCTCCAGGCGTTGGCAGGGCGGGCTCCGGTCCCCACTGCGCCGGTGCCAGAGTCGCCGCGCCAGCCGACCCCGACACCGCCGTCACAGACGAGCGCGGCCAGGGCGTGCGGCAACTACACGTTGGCGACCCTGCGAAAGCTGTGGGCTGAACATGCGGAGGTGAAGAAGACCGGGAAGAAGACGGTGTCGCTCGACTACATGTTTGCCGGTGACTGCCTGGCGGCGTGCCCGGCACTGTCCAGCCCGACGCTGCCGACAGATGCTGCTCTGCAGGCCTGCATTACCCAGAAGTGAGTAAGATCGGCACCGCGTGTTGACGTCCTGGTTCGGCCGGCTGCTCGTCCTGTCGCTGCTTGGCACGATGCAGCCGGCTCCCGATCCGTTGCGCATCCTGTTCGTCGGCAACAGCCTCACGTATCAGAACGACCTGCCGGGCATGGTGTGCACGCTCGCGCGCGCGGCCGGCCGACCGGTCGTCTGCGAGAGCGTTGCGAAGCCCGACGCCAGCCTCGAAGACCACTGGCATTCGGGCGAGGCCCGCAAGGCGATTGCCGCCGGCCGCTGGGACATCGTCGTGTTGCAGCAGGGGCCGTCGGCGCTGCCCGAGTCACGTCGACTGCTGATCGAGTACACGAAGCGATTCGACGCCGAGATCAAGCAGGCGGGTGCCCGTACGGCGCTCTACATGGTGTGGCCGTCGCAGTCACGCCGGGGCGACGCCGAGGGCGTGAGCCAGTCGTACCGGGCGGCGGCCAAAGCCGTGGCGGGCACCCTGCTGCCGGTCGGTGATGCGTGGCGCGAGGCCTGGGCGATCGATCGCAACCTCCCGCTGTATGCGGCCGACAAGTTCCATCCGTCTGGATCGGGCACGTATCTCGCGGCGCTGGTCGCGTATCGCCACCTCCTGGGCGCGCCCGCGCCCGCGACGCCTGTCCTCGGTGGCGCGTTGGCCCACGCCGAGGTCCTGCAACGTGTCGCCAGCCAGTCGCGCAGCGCCGTGCAGTGAGTTGGCGGCGCGCCCGCGCGGACCGGGTATAGTGTGGACGCCTCGATGCCGCCTCCCGCGCCCCCCGAGCCCTCGACGAAGGCGGTGACTCGTGCCATTTACCTGGGCACGTTGGCGGCATTGCTCGTCGTCGCCACCCTGAGCATTCTCATTTACCGAGCCACCGTGAACGGGGTCATCGAGCAGCACTCGCTGCAGCAGTTGGCGATGGTTCGGACCGGCGCGGCCGCGGTCCAGGGAGAGCTGCGCGGACTGTCGGCGCAATTGCGGCAGTTCAACAGCATTCCGAGCGTGCAGAACCTGGACGTGCCGTTCCTCGCGCAGCGCATTGGCGCGGCCTTCGGCGAGAATCCCAACGGCATCGTCCGGTACATTGCGCGCATGGATGCCGACGGGCGGCTCTACTACTGGTCGCCATCGGGAGAGTTGCAGCGCGGCAGTGGCCCCGTGGAACCCTTCCCGCCCGAATGGTCCTGGTTCGCCGACCCGGCGAACAAGAGCCGGACCCGCATTGTCGGCTCGTGGGGAAGGCCCACGGCCACCCCGCACTATCGTTCGCTGGCCATGCCGGTGTGGCGCACGGCGCCGAGCGGCGAGAACCCGAACCCGCGCAATGACTTCAATGGCGTGGTGGCGCTGGTGGTCGATCTCAATCGCCTGGCCGACGTCTACCTGGGACCGGCACTGTCCGAGTTGGCGACTGAGCGGTTGGTGGTCGGCGTGGCCACCCCGGACTTTGGCGTTCTTCTGGGGCCTGGCCGGACGGGTGCTGCGCCGAGCGCGGGTGACTCGCACAACCACCAAGCAGCCCAGGGCACCTCGATTCTCGATGATGTCAATGGCCGCCGGCTTCACGCCTGGTCGAAGTTCGAAGTTGCCAACGAGTCGTGGCTCGTCGCCTCGTCGTTGCCGTACAGCTATGTGGCGGCTCTCGTCCAGCGCACCGCGAGCGGGCAGTTGGCGCTGATGGTCGCGCTACTGGTGGCGGTCCCTCTCGGCGGGTGGCTGCTGGCCCGCCGTGAGCGCCGCTTGCAGGAGGCGCAGCGGCAGCTCGAACGGCAACTGGCCGAATCGCAAAAGATGGAGGCCATCGGCAAGCTCGCCGGCGGCGTGGCGCACGACTTCAACAACATGCTGACGGCGATTCTCGGCTACGCCTGCATGATCGAAGAGGACGCTCCGGACAACTCGCCCGTCCGCGATCAGGCGATCCAGATTCGCCGGGCCGCCGACAGCGCCGCTGCGCTCACGCAGAAGCTGCTGGCGTTCAGCCGCCGGCAGGTGCTGCAAACCAATCAGTTCGACTTCACGATGTTGCTCGAGAACCTGATGCAATTGATCCGGCGCGTCATCGGCGCCAACATCACCGTGACCGCGCAGGCCGAGCCGGGGTTGTGGCCGGTGCTGGCCGACCCGGCGCAGGTGGAGCAGTCGATCGTCAACCTCGCGATCAACGCGCGCGACGCCATGCCCGACGGCGGCACGCTGCAGATTGTGGCCCGCAACGCGCCTCGCCCCGCCGGCGAGCGGCGTCTCGATGGCCAGGTCCGGCCCGGCAACTACGTGCAGATCGTGGTCACCGACAGCGGCACGGGCATGGACGATGCGACTCGGGCACGGATGTTCGAGCCGTTCTTCACGACCAAGCCGCCCGGCCAGGGCACCGGCCTGGGGTTGTCGACGGTCTACGGTTTCGTGCGCCAGTGCGGCGGCCACATTGGCGTGACTACGGCGCCCGGCCAGGGCACTTCGATTGAGTTGCTGCTGCCGCGCGCGCCCGACCTGCCCCCCATCACGCCGGTGCCAACCACGCCGCCGATCGACGCCCGGCCCGGCGGATCCCGCGAAACGGTGCTGCTCGCCGAGGATGAAGAGGGCGTGCGCCGACTGGCCGTGGAAACGCTGGAGCGGGGCGGCTACCGGGTCATCTCGGCGGCCAGCGGCGCCGAGGCCCTGCAGGCGGCGATTGCGTTCGACGGCACGATCGACGTGTTGCTGTCCGACGTGGTCATGCCGGGCATGAAGGGGCCGGAACTGGCCGCGCGTGTCCGCGCCCTGCGACCGTCGGTGCGGGTGCTGCTGATGTCTGGCTACGCCGCCGACGTGGTGACCAGCCAGGACCTCGAGCATGCGACCTTGTTATCGAAGCCGTTCTCGCCCGCCCAGCTGGTTCGGGCGCTGCGCGGCGTTCTTGACAGCCCCCTTTCGCCAAACCCGCTTCCAAAGGGATAATCGCCCTGTTCTCTGGAGGAGATCTGAATGATTCGTACCACGACCGTTTTGTTTGCCCTTGCCATCCTGACGATGTTTGCCGGCGGCGCCGCCGCCCAGGCGCCGTCGCTCAAGGACCCCGCCTCGCTCAAGGAGCAGGCGCCGGCCAGTTACAAAGTGAAGTTCGACACGAGCGCTGGAGTGTTTGTCGTCCAGGTGAACCGCGAGTGGGCGCCGCTTGGTGCCGACCGGTTTTACAACCTGGTGAAGAGCGGCTTCTACGACGACGCCCGTTTCTTCCGCGCGATTTCAGGCTTCATGGTGCAGTTCGGCATCAACGGTGATCCGGCGGTGTCGGCGGCGTGGCGCAATGCCCGCATCGGTGTGGATCCCGTGAAGCAGAGCAACAAGTCGATGTACATCACGTACGCGATGGGCGGCAGCCCCGACACCCGCACGACGCAGGTGTTCATCAACTACGGGAACAACGCCAACCTCGATTCGATGGGGTTCGCGCCGTTCGGCGAGGTGATTGAGGGCAAGGACGTCGTCAACAAGATCCACACCGGCTACGGTGAAGGTGCGCCGCGCGGCAGGGGGCCTGAACAGGGCCGCGTCCAGATGGAAGGCAATGCCTACCTGATGAAGAACTTCCCGAAGCTCGACTACATCAAGAAGGCGACGATCGAGAAGTAGGATGCGCTACCTGCTCCTCGCGACGGCGCTCGGTCTGGGTTTTTCGAGCGGGGTGGGTATCGGCCAGGTGCCGATGCAGGATCGGCAGCCTGCCGGTTCGGCATTGAGGCCCGCGGTGATGGGACCGGCCGGTGGCGTGTCCACCGGTCATCCCCTCACGACGTCGGCCGCGCTCGCCATCCTGCTCAAAGGCGGCAACGCGTTCGACGCGGGGGTGGCGTCGCTGCTGGCGGGCGGCGTGCTCGAGCAGGACCTGTACAGCCTCGGTGGCGAAGCGCTCGTCCTCGTCTATCCCAAGAAGGACAACAAGGTCACCTCGATCGTCGGGCAGGGCTGGGCCCCGAAGGCGGTCGACGTCGATTGGTATCTCTCGCGCCAGAAGACCCTGGAGGGCGAAGGGCTCGACCCGGCGGTGGTGCCCGGCGCGCTGCATGCGTCGCTGACCGTGCTCGAGAAGTGGGGCACGATGAGCTTCGAACAGGTCGCGGCCTCGGCGATCGGTTACGCCGAGCACGGCTTTCCGATGCGTCCGAGCACCTACCGCGCCATCCGGAACCAGCTCGAGTTCTTCGAGACCTGGCCGGGCAACAAGGCCTATTGGCTCAAGCCCGACGGATCGCTTTACACGCCGGGAGAGACGATCAAGCTGCCGGCGCTCGCGCGCACGCTCAAGCGGATGGTCGAGGCGGAACGTGCCGCAAAGAAGAGAGGGCGTGTCGCCGGCATCGTCGCTGCGCGCGATCGCTTCTATAAGGGCGACATCGCGAAGGAAATGGTGGCGTTCCTGCAGAAGCACGGCGCGCCGTTCGAGGTGTCGGACTTCGCGGAGTACTACGCCCGCATCGAAGAGCCCGCGAAGACGACCTATCGCGGCTACACTGTTTACAAGCACGGCTTCGGCAGCCAGGGGCCGGTCATGCTGCAGGCGCTCAACATCCTGGAGAACTTCGACCTTCGCGCGATGCAGTATGGCAGCGCCGATTATCTCCACACGGTAACCGAGGCGATCAAGCTGGCGTACGCGGATCGCGACACCTACTACGCCGATCCCGCGTTCGTGCAGGTGCCCGCTGAAGGGCTGCTGTCGAAAGCGTATGCCAGGGAGCGGGCGGCGCTGATCGATCCGCGCCGGGCCTCGACCTCGTTCATTGCCGGGGATCCGCTCAAGCACGACTCGACGGTCAAGCAGTGGACCTTCTGGAAAGCGAACGTCGAGAGCGCCGTTACCCCGCGGACCGCCGGCGTTGGTGACGACTCCTCCGGCATCGTCAAAGACACGACCCACATGGCGGTAATCGACAAGGACGGCAACATCTTCGACGTGACGCCAAGCGGCGGGTGGGTGCCCGGCGCCGTGATTCTCGGCGACACCGGCATTGGCATGAGCGTGCGGGGCGAGCAGTTCTGGCTCGACAAGACGCACGCCAACCAGATTCGCCCGCGCGCCCGGCCGCGATACACGCTGACGCCGAGCCTGGTGTTCAAGGGTGATATCCCGATGATGGGCCTGGGCACGCCCGGCGGCGATAACCAGGACCAGACCATCCTGCAGGCCTTCCTGAGCATTGTTGAGTTCTGGGACGACTGGTACCCGAACCTGCATGCTGCCCTCGAACGCCCGCGCGCGCAAACCATGCACTTCTACGGGTCGTTCTGGCCGCACTCGGCGGGTTTCAACCAATTGAACGTCGAGGCGACCATTCCCGACGTGGTCTACAACGACCTCAAGGCGCGAGGCCACGACGTAGGCCGCTTGCGCCCATTCGGCATGTCGGGCTGCGCCACGGCGGTGATGATCGATCCCGCTACCGGCAATCGATTTGCCGCGGCCGATCCACGGCGGGATTGCTATGCAATTGCGTACTAGGGCATGACTGGCCGCCTGCGCCGCGCAGTTGCGCGCCTTCGCTGGGACTTGCTGGCCATCGTGATCGTCGCCTTTGCCGTCCGCCTCGGTTACCGGCTGGCGCAGGGTGAAGCGGCGTTCCTTACCGATGGCTACACCTTTTACCGGCACCTCGCCGAGTCCTTCCTTCGGGGCGACGGCTTCTGCTTCGGCGTCGGCGTGGACTGCGCGGTTCGGGTGCCGGTTTACCCCCTGGTCGTCTCGGCCCTCCTCCCCTGGGACTGGCTGTACCCCGGATTGCCGATCTTCCAAGCGGCCCTCAGCGCCGGCCGCAGTCTCATCGTCTATGGCATCGCGTGCACCCTGTTCGATCGCCGCGTCGGCCTGATAGCCGCCTGCCTGACGGCCTTCAATCCCTACTCGATCGCGCACAGCACGGCCTTGCAAGACACGGCGCTGTTCAACCTGCTGATGGGGTTGGCCATTTACCTGTTGTTGCGGTCGCGCGAGGCACCGCGGGGCGTTCCGTTCCAGTTGGCGGCGGGCGTCGTTCTTGGCCTGGCCACGCTGACCACGGTGCGTCTCGCGTTGTTCCTGCCGTTCGCGCTTCTCTGGGTGGCGTGGCCGTCGGGCCGTGGCGGGCCGTGGCGCTTTCGCCAGGCGGCGATGGTTTCGATTCCGGTGGTCCTGCTGGTTGGCGGGTGGATGGTGCGGAACTGGTCGGTGGTCGGCGCCCCGGTACTCACCACCGAGTCAGGCCTCAGCCTGTGGACAGCCAACAACCCGGTCACGACCGAGTTCCTTCCGGAGCGAAGTGTCGATGAAATCTACGACGCCGCGCACGCGCGCCTGCCTGAAGAACGCAAGCGGGTGCTGGCATCCCAGGGCAGCGAGCTCGCGGCGGATCGGCTGTTGTGGCAGTGGGCGATCGAATACATCCAGGCGAATCCGGGACAGACCCTGATCGACATGATTCGCAAGGTGGCGTGGTCGTTCTCGGGGCAACTGAGCCCCGCGCGGGAATCGATTATCCAATGGGGCTACGCCGCGTACTCGGTCCCCCTGCACGTCCTGGCCCTGATCGGCTGGTGGCTGTCGCGCGGCAACGCCAAGCCGGTCCCCCATCTCCTCATTTGCTTCCTGTTCGCGGCGTTTGCGATCACGACCGCCGTGTTCTGGGCGCACACCAGCCACAAGAGCACCCTACACATGTTCCTGGGCGTGTATGCCGCCTTCGCGATCACGCGGTGGCCCGCCGTCCCCACGCCGAGCGCGAGCGAGGCGCCCCACGAGGCGCGGTAGCGCCGAGCCCGACGAGCGCCGGAGGCGCGAGCCCTACGCCGAACGGAGCGAGGCGCCCTAAGAGGCCGAGGCCAGCACTCTCCGCCGAGGCATCTCGATCGCCAGCGTCTTGATCTTGTAGTTCATCACGCGCGGGCTGATCTGCAATAGCTCGGCGGCGTCCTTCTGTACCCAGTTGGCCATCTTCAGCGCTTCGGTGATGGCCTGCCGTTCGATGTCTTCCAGGGCAATGCCGGTGGGCGGGATCTTGACCACGCTTTGCGAGTCGCGGCCGCTGCCGCCAGGGGCGAAGTCGCCGAGGCGCAGGTCCGACGAGGTGATGATGGCGCTCTCGGCCAGCAGCGCGGCACGCTCAATCGCGTTCTCCAGCTCGCGGATGTTGCCGGGCCAGTTGTACCGTACCAGCAGCTTCTGCGCGTCGTTGTCGAGGCCATCCAGCCGCTTCTTCAGCTCGCTGCCGAAACGGCGGATGAAGTGCATCGCCAGCGGCAGGATGTCGTCTTTGCGCTCGCGCAGCGGCGGCGTTTCGATCGAGACCACGTTCAGCCGGTAGTAGAGGTCCTCGCGGAAGTGACCCGACGCGACCATCGCCGACAGGTCGCGGTTGGTCGCGGCGATCAACCGCACGTCCACCCGGATGGTGCGAGTGCCGCCCAGCCGCTCGAACTCGTGCTCCTGCAACACGCGCAGGATCTTGGCCTGCGTGCTGGCGCTCATGTCACCGATTTCGTCGAGGAACAGCGTGCCGCCATCGGCCTGTTCGAAGCGGCCGATGCGCTGCCGATCGGCGCCGGTGAAGGCGCCCTTCTCGTGGCCGAACAGCTCCGACTCCAGCAGGTTCTCCTGCAGCGCGGCGCAGTTCACCTTGACGAAGTTGCGCGAGGCCCGCAGCGAGTTGTGGTGGGTCGCCCCCGCAATCAGTTCCTTGCCGGTGCCGGTCTCGCCCCGGATCAGCACCGTCGAATTGCTCTTGGCGACCTTCTTGACCACCCCCAGCACCCGCTGCAGCGATTCGCTGCCGCCAACGATGCGGTCGAAGTCGTAATTCTCCTGGCGCTCGTTGCGCAGGTAGTCGAGCTCGTTGCGCAGGCGTTTCAGCTCCAGTGCCTTTTCGACCTTCACTTCCATCTCTTCGAGCTCGAACGGCTTCTGCACGTAGTCGAACGCGCCGTGCTTCATCGCCTCGACCGCCGTCGTCACCGACCCGAACGCCGTCATCAGGATGACCGAGGTCGTGGGATGCAGCTGGCGGGTCGTGCGCAGCACGTCGAGCCCGTCCGAGCCGCCCATCTTGAGGTCGCTGACGACCACATCGAAATAGCCCTCGTGCAGCCGCTCGAGCGCGGCGTTGCCGTTGGCGGCCTCTTCCACTTCGTGGCCGGCGGTGGTCAGGGACAGCGCCAACCCCCGGCGCAGGGCGTCGTGATCGTCGGCAACGAGAATGCGGGCCATGTGCAGTGTGCTCCGTCTGTCGGTTAGTGGTGCGATCCGTGCTTGTGCGGCTCCACCGGCAAGGTCACGCGGAAGCGTGTGCCCCGCCCGTCGGTGGTGGTCATGTCGATCCGGCCTTCGTGCGCGTCAATAATCTTCCGGACAATCGCCAGGCCGAGCCCGGAGCCCTGCGCCTTGGTGGTGAAGAACGGGTTGAAGATCTTCTCGGCCACCGCGGCGGTCATCCCCGGGCCGTCGTCGGCCACGTCCACCACCACGGTGTCGACCGGCTGCTGGCCGTCTGGCAGCAGCGCGCCGTCGGCGGCCGTGCGGGCGAGCGACGCCGAAATGACAATGCGGCCGCGGCCGTCGAGCGCTTCGTACGCGTTGATCAGCAGGTTGGCGAAGACCTGTGTCAGCTGGTGCCGGTCGGCGCCGAGCAACGGCAGTCGATCGGGCAGCGCGGTCTCGACGAGGATGCTGCCGCGCGTCGCCTTGCCGTCGGCCAGGAGGACGGCACTGGCCAGGGACTCGGCGAGCGACGTGCGGTCCACCTGCAGGCGTACCGGGCGCACGAAAGCCAGCACTTCCTGGACGATGGCATTGGCCATCTTCGCTTCGCTGATGATGTCCTTCACCAGTGTCTGCACATCGGCGTTGTCGGGTGCTTTCCGCCGGAGCAGGCCGGCGACGACCTCGATGGCCGCCAGCGGGTTCTTGATTTCGTGCGCCATGACGGCCGCCATCTCGCCCACGGCCGCCAGCCGGTCGCGCAGGCGCTCGCGCTCTTCCATCTGTTCGACGTGGGTGAGGTCCTTGAAGAACAGCGCGGCGCCGACCGTGGTGCCCGCTTCATCGCGCACCAGCGACAGCGTGTAGCCGATCACGATGTCGGTGGACTTGAGACGCAACTCCGCGCGGTTGGGCAGCGCGGCCATGTCGAAGGCGCCGCCCAGCACGCGAACGATATCGGGATGGGCGTGGAGCACGTCGCCAAACGGTTGGCCGACCAGCGTCCCACCCGGCGGAAGGGCGAACAGGCGGCACGCCTCGTCGTTGACCAGCACGATGGCGCCGTCGCGCGCGATGGCTAAGACGCCATTGCGCATGTTGCCGACCATATGCCTGAAGAAGACATCGGTCAGTCGCGAGGGCTTGGGTGTGCGTTTCGCCATGTGCATGGAGCCAGACACAAGCGGGAGCAAAGCTTGTGCCTCGAACCGGGTGAACGAGGTAACGCTCTAAGTCGTTGCGATTACAGAATTTGGATTATGACCTAGGCAGGACAGATCATACAGAATTGTAATTAGATTACGAATTCTGTAGATCCGCGTATTGCTCAGCTTCGCCCTGAAGCATCTCCCATTGGCTCAGGAGCTCTCCTACTTCCCACATCAACGCCTGGTGCTGGGCGAGCACCGGCTTCGAGGCCTCGTGGTTGCCGTAGAAGTCGGGAGCCGACATGGTGACCTCGACCTCCTTGATCGCCCGTTCGCGCTCCGCGATGCGCGCCTCGAGCTCGGCGACCCGATCCTTGAGCGCCTTGAACGCGCGCTCCCGCTTCTTCTTCTCGACGTTGTCTCTCTTCCGCGCTTCGTAGCTTGGCGCGGAAGGGGCTGGTCGGGCTGGTAGGGCTGGTGAGGTGGGTGAGGAAGAGCTTCGTTTTGCCCCCTGACCCGCCCGACCAGCCTCACCCGCCCTACCCGCCTCCTGACTCTGCGCCTTGCTCCAGAGATATGCCTCGTAGGTTCCGGGGTAGAGCAAGGCGCTTCCGTTGCCGACCTCGACGATCTTCGTGGCGAGCTTTTCGACGAAGTAGCGATCGTGCGACACGAAGATCAGCGTGCCGCCGTAGTCAGCGAGTGCGTCGAGCAGCACTTCCTTGGAATCGATGTCGAGGTGGTTGGTCGGCTCGTCGAGCAGCAGCGTGTTCGATGGCCGCAGCAGCATGCGGGCTACCGCCAGGCGCGTGCGTTCGCCGCCCGACAGCACGCCCGCCTTCTTGTAGACGTCGTC
Source organism: Acidobacteriota bacterium (assembly GCA_030697165.1). NCBI lineage: Bacteria > Pseudomonadati > Acidobacteriota > Acidobacteriota bacterium. The sequence goes on along the minus strand of JAUYQQ010000015.1, from coordinate 427,055 downwards.
GCCGCTGAACAGGAAGCCGCCGAGGATGTTGCGGATGGCGGGGACCATGTGGTTCGGTGAGCCGTCCGAGAGGGTTTCGTAGACGGTCAGGCCGGGCTCGAGGCGCGTGGCTTCATCTTGCGCGAAGTACTGCATCACGACCTGGTGGCCTTCGTGGCGCTCGCCAGAGTCGGGGGCCTCCTCACCCGACAGCAGGCGCATCAGCGTCGACTTGCCGGCGCCGTTGTGGCCGACCAGGGCGATCCGATCGCCGCGCTCGATGTGCAGGTCCACCTGATCCAGCACGACCTTGTGGCCGTAGGCCTTGCGCACGCCCTTCAACTCCTGCACCATGCGGCCGCTCTTGGCCGAGGCCGGGAACTGGAAGTGGATGCGCTTGCGCTCGGGCGGGACCTCGAGGCGCACGACCTTCTCGAGCATCTTGATGCGGCTCTGCACCTGGGCGGCCTTCGTGGCCTGGTAGCGGAAGCGGTTGATGAACTCCTCGACCCGCTGCACTTCCTCGTCCTGCCGCCGCTTCGCGTCGCGCAGGCGCTCGAGCCGCGCGTCCCGCTCCTCGAGATACTTCGAGTAGTTGCAGTGGTAGTCAGTGATGGTGCGTAGCGACAGGTCGGCGATATGCGTGACCACCGCGTCGAGGAAGTAGCGATCGTGCGAGACCAGGATCACCGACCGCGGGTAGGCGACCAGGTATTCCTCGAGCCAGTTGCGGGCGTCGAGGTCAAGGTGGTTGGTCGGCTCGTCGAGCAGCAGCAGGTCGGGCGCGCTCAATAGCAGCTTGGCCAGCGCCAGCCGCATTTGCCAGCCGCCCGACAGGTGATCGGTCAGCTGCTCCTGCGCCTCGGGTTCAAAGCCCAGTCCGCGCAGCACGGTCGCGACCTTCAACTCGATCTGGTAGCCATCGCCCAGGCGGAACTGATCCTGCACGTCGCTGTAGCGGTGCAACACCGCGTCGTGGTCTTGCGCGCTGAGCGCCGGGTCGCCCAGCCGCGCCTCGAGGGCGTGCATCTCGGCCTTGAGATCGAGCAGCGGCTTCAGGGCGAGGCTGGCTTCGGCGGTAACGGTCCGGCCGCTGTGCGCGAGGCCGTCCTGTGGCAGGTAGCCAATGGTCAGGGCGTTCGGCTTCTGGATGAAACCCAAGTCGGGCTCGTCGAAACCGGCCAGCATCTTGAGGAGCGTCGTCTTGCCGGCCCCGTTCGGGCCGCACAGGCCAACCCGGTCCCGATCGCCGACCTGCCAAGTCACCTGTTCGAGCAGGGTCTTCTCGCCGAACGACTTGGTTACTTCTTGGAGCTGGATCATCTGCGGGTCGCGGCCTTTGGCCGCTCCTGGGGCTCGCGGCTGCGCCGCGTCGTAGGGGTCGGCCTGGGGCCCCACGAACGAAGTGAGCCCGACAAGGCGCGCAGCGCCGAGCCCCACGAGCGCCGGCCTGTCCCGCCGTAGCCTTGGCGAAGGCGGAAGGCGCGAGCCCTCTTATTCTTATTCGCCGAGTGCGCGCGCCGCGGCCGCGAGGACCTGCGGCACCCGGAAGGGCTTGGTCAGGTAGCCGGCCACTCCGAGATTGACCGCCTCGATGGCGCTCGACTCGGTGGAGAAGCCGGTGATGATGATGACTGGGATGTCGGCCTTCAGGCGCTTGGCTTCGCGGATCAGCGTGAGGCCGTCCATGCCGGGCATTTTCAGGTCGGCAATCAGCAGGTCGTAGTTGCCGAGCCGCAGGCGTTCGAGCGCCGCCCGGCCATCGGGCGCGGTATCGACGTCGTATTCGGCCAGCGCCAGCGTCTTGGCGAGCAGTTCCCGGATGCTCGACTCGTCGTCCACGACGAGGACGCGTGATCGGCCGTCCCGGGTCTGGGGCTTGTCCGACATGGCCATCTGGGGCATCCGCTCGCCCCGCGGGCGCTGGGTGTCCAACCAGGCGTCGATGTCACGTTTGCGGAAGCGCCATTGCCGGCCCACCCGTACCGCCGGGATTTTTCCGGCCTTAATCAGCCGGTAAACCGTACGGAGGTTGACCTGGAGGTACTCCAGGACTTCTTCGGTGGTAAGAAAAATCTCGTCGTTTGGAAAGTTCACGCCCACTAAGTGTCTCTGAAATCGTATCTTACCCCATCGGCATCGCTTTGCCGACTTTCGGAGCATCCCCGCCGTCTTAGAGAATAGCAAGAGAAGATTGGCCAAGTCCTTTTGATGGTTGCGACAGACGAGGAGCTCGTTGCCCGGTCCATGGCCGGCGACGCCGATAGCTTCAACCAGCTGGTTTTGCGCTGGGAACGGCCGATCTACGCCCTGGCGTACCGCGTCATCGGCCGGGATGAGGACGCCCGGGACGTCGCCCAGGAAACCTTCCTGCGGGCCTTCCGGGCACTCCCCGGGTTCAAGGGCCAGGCGAAATTCTCGTCCTGGCTGTACAGAATTGCGCTGAACCTGTGCCGGGACTGGATTCGCCGGAAGAAGCGAACGCCCATCGTCGACATGCCCGAGGATGTCGACTTCATCGAGATGGCGGCCGACCAGGGCCCGGTCGAGTCAATTGAGGACCTGGTCGCCCGCAACGAGATGAGCCGGATCGTCGCCGAGGGCATGAAGCTGCTGCCCGATGAGCAGCGCACGGCGATTGTGTTGAAGGAGTATCACGGCCTGACGTTCCAGGAGATTGCCGACTTGCAGGGGTGCCCGTTGAGCACCGTCAAGACGCGGCTCTACCAGGGGCTCAGCGTGTTGCGCAAGCACCTGGAAAGCCGGGGCATGACCAGTTTTGCGAGTGGAAGATCATCATGAGCCTCATGTTTTCGTGTGACGACAAAGCCACGCTCGTGGCCTACCTCTATGACGAGATCGACGCGGACGATCGGCAACGCGTCGACGAACACCTGAAGCAGTGCGCCGCGTGCGCGGCTGAAGTCGGCGCGCTTGCCGGCGTGCGCACCGGATTGACCCAGTGGGCGCCGCCCAATGTCGAACTGGGCTTCACCATTGTCAGAGCCGGAGCTGAACCGGCCGCCGCGCCGCAACCGGCCGCGGCGGTGCCCGGTCCGCCGCCGTGGTGGAACACCGTTCCCGTGTGGGCGCAAGCCGTGGCGGCCATCTTCGTGCTGGCGGTCAGCGCCGCCGTGGCCAACGTGCAGGTGAAATCGGGCCCCGACGGGTTGGCGATCTCGACGGGCTGGATGACGCCGGCCGCCTCGACCATGGCGCCGCCGGAGGCCCCCCTGGCGGCCACCGACGAGCAGTGGAAGCCCGCGCTCACGGCCCTCGAGCAGCAGTTGCGTGAAGAAATTCGCGCCACCCGCGAGACCGGAACGGTGCGCGCGGCGTCGAGATCATCAGACGGCGACGAGCCGACCTTACGGCGCGTGCGCGAGTTGCTCGCGGCGAGCGAGTCCAGGCAGAACCGCGAGTTGGCCTTGCGGGTCACGCAGCTGACGCGCGACATGAACATCCAGCGGCGCGCCGACCTGCTGCGGGTCGAACAGGCCATTGGCCACACCAGCGTCGAAATGGCGAAGCAGCGACAGACCGTGAACTACCTGATCCGGGCGTCGACGACGCCCCAACAGTAAGTTGAAAGTTGAAGAGTTGATAGTTGGTAGTTTTCTTAGAGCATTGAGAGCCATGAAGAAGCAGATGAGAGCGTGGGTGGTGCTGTCGGCGTTGGTCGTGGCGGTGCCCGCCGCGGCGCAAGAGGCCACGACCACGAAGCCCGTGAACATGAGCGACATGCGCCATCACATCTACGTGATGGAAGGCGCGCTGGCCCGGGCCGTCGACTACGGGGCCAAGAACCTGAACCGCGAGATCCTGGCGGTGATGCCGGGAGTCTTCATCCTCGCGGGCGAGGCCCAGGCCCGGGGCGTGTACCTCGACGGGTATGGGGTCTACTTCGACGTGCAGGTGCCGATGATGCGGCAAAGCATGATGTGGAGCCTGCGCACCATGATCGACCAGGACAACGCCGCGGCCGAGCGGGCGATTAACGACATGCGCAAGGTTGGCCCGTCGATTACCGATCCCGCGGCCCGCGCGGTGTTCGAGCGATCGCTGAAGCAGCTTGAAAGCCAGGCGGCGCCGCCGAGTGCCTACGCCCGCTCGGGTAACCAGGCCACTAGTCCCGCCGTCGCGGCCAACGTGGTTCTTCCCGACGGTCCCGGCGGGATCGGCGCCGGGGCGGCGGCGGGGGGCGCGCCTCCCGCCAAGGCGTGGGCGCAGGATCCGAACCGCGCTTACACCGAAGCCGTGACCAAGGCCCTGGTCGACGCGATCATCGACTACAGCACGCCCATGACGCTTGGCCCCGATCAGTGGCTGACGGTGGCCGCGCGCGACAACGAAGGCCGCGATACCCTCGCGCCACAGGATCCGCTCGAAGAAGTGGTGACGATGATTTATCGCATCAGGGGCGCCGACCTGATGGACTACCGGGCCGGCCGAATTAGCCGCGACGAGGCCCGCAAGCGGGTGCAGGTGAGCCAGTTCTGATTCAGAACGCCGGAACAAAACCGGGCCGGTGGTGTCTTAGAATGAATAAGGCGGCGTAGTCAGCCGCGACATTCTTATGGAAACCACCACCCCGCGCGTTCCACTCGTCACCCTCGTCGGCGGCCTGCTCATCTTCGCCGTCCTCATGGCGGGGGGCATCACCCTGTCGTCCTACAGCTGCCGGGCCTCGGTCGATGCCGTCGCTGCGCTCGAACCGGTCGACGTGGTCACCGGCTGGTTCGACGATGGCATTCTCGAGGACGGCAAGAACAAGCTGGTGCCGAGCGTCTCGCTGAAGTTCCGCAACAAGTCGGACAAAGAGCTCAAGTCGATCCAGGTCAACGCGATCTTCCGCCGCGTCGGGGAGCAGGAGATGTGGGGCGAGTACTTCGGGTGGGCGGTTCCGCGCGACCCGGTGCTGGCCGCCGGCGCCGAAACCGCGCCGCTGGTGATGCGCTCGGCGCTTGGCTACACCGGCGATCAGCCGCGCATGCAGATGCTGCAGAACAAGGAGTTCATCGACGCCAAGGTCGAGATCTTCCTGAAGCAGGGCTCGCAGGTCTGGGCCAAGCTCGCCGAGTATCCGATCCAACGCCAACTACTCACGCGCTAGGCAAATATCCTCGCCTATAATCGGCGGCGATGGCGAGCACCGCAGCGACTTCCACTCTTGAACGCCGGCTGGGTCCGTACGACGCAGCGGCGATCATCGTTTCCAACGTCATTGGCGGCGGCATTCTCTTCACCCCACCGTTGATCGCCGCGGGTGTTCCGAACCCCTGGCTGTTCCTCGGCATCTGGGTGGCCGGCGGCGTGCTCGCGTTTTGCGGCGCGTCGGCGTATGCCGAGTTGGCGGCGCTCAGGCCCAGGGCCGGCGGGGAGTATGTCTACTTACGCGCGGCCTACGGTAAGCTGGCCGGCTTCCTGACCGGCTGGGTTTCGTTCGTCGCGGGCTTCGCCGGGGCGATTGCGGCGACCTCTGTCGTGCTGGTCTTTTACCTCGATCGGTTCTTTCCGGGCGCTGCCGATCACACGCCGTTCTTCGTCATCCCCATTCCGTATTTCCCGCTGACGGTGTCCCGTCGCACCCTGGTCGCGATCTCGGCGGTGGTGGCGCTGTCGTACGTGCACTACCGCGGCGTCGGCCCGGGCCGGCTGCTGATGAACTTCCTGGCGGTGCTGAAAGTCGCGGCCTTGCTCATCTTCATTGCCGCCGGCTTCTCGATGGGCGCGGGCTCTGGCGCGAATATGCAGGCGGTGGCCGGACCCGTCACCGGGTCGTCCTGGTTGCTGGCGTTGCTGGCCGTGATGTTCACCTACTCGGGGTGGAATGCCGCGTCGTACATGGCTGAAGAGATTCGCGACCCCGGACGCAACGTGCCGAAGGCGCTGGCGCTCGGCACCGGCGCGGTGATTGTGATCTACCTGGGGCTGAACGCCCTGTACCTGTATGTGATGCCGGTCGGTGAGCTGGCGAAGGTGCAGGGCAGCGTGCTGGACGTGGTCGCCGACAAGATGCTGGGCTCCGCGGCCGGCAACATCATGGGAGCGGTCTCGATCATCAGCCTGCTGGCGAGCGTGAGCGCCAACATCTTTGCGGGCCCGCGCGTGTACTACGCGATGGCGCGCGACGGGGTATTCCTGCCGGCCGCCGCGAAGATTCACCCCACCTTCCGCACCCCATCGACCGCGATTGTCGCGCAGGCGATCTGGGCCAGCATCCTGATCATGTCGGGCTCGGCCGACACGCTGACGACCTATACCGGCTTCGCGGTCACGCTGTTTGCCACCATCGCGGTCGCGGCCGTCTTCGTCCTGCGCTCGCGTGAGCCGAACGCGGAGCGTCCATTCAGTGCGTGGGGCTACCCATTCACGCCGGCGCTGTTCGTGATTGTCGGCACCGCGACCGTGATCAACGGCTTCTATTCCGCCCCGATGACGACACTGGCCGGAGTCGCCGTGATGGCGGCGGGCATCCCACTGTACTTCTACTTCGTGGCGACGAGCCGGAAGCCCGGAGAGATGAAATGAAGACGATTCGCGTGATGGCCATGGCAGCGGCAGTGGTTGCAGTGGCAGCCTCTTCGGTGCGGGCGTAAGCGCCGGCGGTACCGCGGCCACCGCAGACCTTTGCGGCCTTCCTGCAAGGGCAGTACGCGACACAGGGCGGCCCCAGTCAACACGAGAAGTTCGAGAGGTGAGGAGCCGCAACCTGGGGTTCTCCTGATCTCGTGACCTCTTGTGACCGCGTTGGCCCCGGCTACCGTCCGCCGACATCGGGTGTGAGACACTACAGGGATGGATTCGACGTTCCACGCCACGACCATCCTGGCGGTGCGCCGCGAGGGTCGGGCGGTGCTGGCCGGGGACGGGCAGGTCACGCTCGGCAACACCGTCGTAAAGCAGAACGCCCGCAAGATCCGCCGCCTTTACAACGACAGCATCCTGGCCGGTTTCGCCGGTTCGGCCGCCGATTCGTTCGCGCTGTTCGCACGGTTCGAAGCCAAGCTCGAGCAGTACCGCGGCAACCTCGACCGCTCGGCGGTGGAGCTGGCCAAGGACTGGCGCACCGATCGCGCGTTGCGGCGGCTCGAAGCCATGTTGATCGTGCTCGACCGCAAGTCGATGTTCCTGCTGTCGGGCACCGGCGACCTGATCGAGCCCGATGACGGCGTGATCGGCATCGGCTCGGGCGGCGCGTTTGCGCAGGCGGCCGCCCAGGCGCTGGTGCAGAACACCACGCTGACACCCCGCGAGATTGCCGAGCGGGCGATGACCATCGCCTCGCAAATCTGCATCTACACGAACAGTAACCTCACGATCGAAGAACTCTAGATGTCGATACCCTTGCCCGAGCGGTCGTCCACGTTCATCGACTCGCTCACGCCGCGCCAGATCGTCGCCGAACTCGACAAGTACGTGGTCGGGCAGGCCAGGGCCAAGCGGGCGGTCGCGATCGCCTTGCGCAACCGGCTGCGCCGCCAGAAGCTGCCGGCCGAGCTGGCCGAAGACGTGGCGCCGAAGAACATCCTGATGATCGGGCCGACCGGCGTCGGCAAGACCGAGATCGCGCGGCGGCTGGCGCGGCTGGCGCAGTCGCCGTTCATCAAGGTCGAGGCCTCGAAGTTCACCGAGGTCGGCTACGTCGGCCGCGATGTCGAGTCGATGGTTCGCGACCTGGTCGAACTCGCCGTCAACATGGTGCGCGAGGAGCGAATCGAGGAAGTGCGGGTCAAGGCGGAGCTGAACACCGAGGAGCGGCTGCTCGACCTGCTGTTGCCGCCGCGCCCGGCCGCGCCCGATGAAGATCCCGGCCGTATTCGCGACGAGATGCACGGTACCCGGCAGCGCATGCGCGAACAACTGCGCGAGGGCAAGCTCGACGAACGCATGGTCGAGATCGATGTCCAGGAGAAGTCGTTCCCGTCGATCGAGCTAATCAGCGGCTCGTCGATGGAAGAGGTCGGCGTCAACCTGCGCGACATGATGCCGGGATTGTTCCAGGGCCGCTCGAAGCGCCGCCGGGTGACCGTTGCCGAAGCGCGCGAGCGGCTGAGCGGCGAGGAACAGCAGAAGCTGATCGACATGGAGGCCGTGTCGGCCGCCGCCGTCGAGCGGGTCGAGCAGGCCGGCATCATCTTCGTCGACGAAATCGACAAGATCGCCGGCCGCGAGGGCAGTCACGGCCCCGAGGTCAGCCGCGAGGGCGTGCAGCGCGACATCCTGCCGATTGTCGAGGGCACGACCGTCAACACCAAGCACGGCATGGTTCGCACCGACCACATCCTGTTCATCGCCGCCGGCGCGTTCCACGTTTCGAAGCCGTCGGACCTGATTCCCGAACTGCAGGGCCGATTCCCTATTCGAGTGGAGCTCGAGGCGCTCGGCCAGGCCGAGTTCGTGCGCATTCTGACCGAGCCGAAGAGCGCCCTGATCAAGCAGTACATCGCGCTGATGGCGACCGAAGGCGTCGAGCTCACGTTCACCGACGACGGGGTGGCTACCATCGCGGAGTTTGCCACCATCGTCAACGAGCGCACCGAAAACATTGGCGCCCGGCGCCTGCACACCGTGATGGAGCGGCTGCTCGACGAAGTGTCGTTCGACGCGCCGACGCTCGAGGACAAGTCGGTTACCATTGATGCGGCCTACGTGCGACGCATGCTGGCCGACATTGTCAAGAACGAAGACCTGTCCCGCTATATTTTGTGACCCCTTCGACTCGCGTCGGCGCGGTGCCACCGCGCCGACTCTCGCTCAGGGCAAGCCATCCAACTCGCGCGGCAGTATTCGTGCTGGTCGTGGCGGTCGCTGCCTGCGGCAAGAAGGGGCCGCCGCTGGCGCCGTTCGTGCGCGTGCCGGCGACGGTCGACACCGTGACCGCGCAGCGGATTGGCGACGACGTGTACGTGTCGTTCCCGGTGCCGAAGGCCAACGTCGATGGCCAGCAGCCGGCCGATATCGGGTCGCTCGAGGTCTACGCCATTACGGCGGCCAGTCCTCCGGAGACCGACGAACAGCGCGAACTGGCCACGCTGGTCGCGACGGTGCCGGTGCAACCCATCCTCCCCGAATTGCCGCCGCCGGCGGCTGGCGTCGAGGTGCCACCGGTTCCCGTGCTGCCAGGCGTTGACCGGGCAGTGCCGGCCGTGGTCAGGGAAACCCTGACGGCCGAACAACGTATCGCGATTGAACTGCCGCCAAACCCCGCCACCCTGGCGCGGGTCGCGTCTCCCGATCAGGAGCCGTTGCCCGGGCCGCTGGTCGCGCCTTCGCCGACGGAGTTGCCGCGCCGGTACTACTTCGTGATTGGCGTCAGCGCCCGTGGCCGCAAGGCGCCGGCCTCGGTGCCCGTCGCCGTTCCGCTTGAGCCAGCCAGTTCCGCGCCCGGGGCCCCGCAAATCGCCGTGACCGAATCGGCCATGACCATCACGTGGGCGCCCTCCCCAGATGCGCGCTCGGCCGCGTTCGGGGAGCCGCCGCCGCCCGCCAATGTGACGCCGCCGGTGCCGGTCGTGCCGCCGCTGCCCGCCAAGTCGCTGGGGTTCCAGTCCGAAGCGACGACCTACCACCTCTTCGAGGTGCCCTCCACTGCGGCCGCCGAGAATCCGTTCGCGATTCCTTTGCCCACGCCGTTGACGCCGCAGCCGCTGGCGGTGACTGAGCACGCGATCCAGGGCGTGACCTTCGGCGTCGAACGCTGCTTCGTCGTGCGGCCGGTGGACCGCATTGCGGGCGCGGTGGTGACAGGCCCGGCCTCGCCGCGAACGTGCGTGACACCGGCCGACACGTTCCCGCCGGCCGCGCCGCGGTCGCTCGCCGCGATTGCCGGCGAAGGTGTGATCAGCCTGATCTGGGAAGCGAACACCGAAGCCGACCTCGCCGGCTACCTGGTCTTGCGTGGCGACGCGCCCGGTGACACACTTCGGGCCATTACCCCGGAGCCGGTGACCGCGACGACCTATCGCGACACCACGGCCCGCACCGGCGCGCGCTATGTCTACGTCGTGGTCGCGGTCGATCGCGCCACTCCGCAAAACGTCAGCCCGCAGTCGAACCGGGTCGAAGAGACCGCGCGATAGGGAATCAGGGATCAGGGATCAGGGATCAGGGATCAGGGATGGATCGCATTTATCGAGTGAAGCAGGGGATGGGCGGGCGCTACGCCGTTGAACGCGGTGGCAACTTGTTCTGGTTGCGGGGCGACGTGTTCGGCACCTACGAGCCCGGGGAAGAAATTGCGCCGGGGACCGCCTTGAAGTTCATGGCGCCGGTGCAGCCATCGATCGTCGTGTGCATCGGCCTGAACTACAAGGACCACGCCGCGGAAATGAACAAGAAGTTGCCCGAGGAGCCGCTGGTGTTCCTGAAACCCGCGTCCACGGTGATTGGCCCGGACGAGCCCATCCGGCTGCCGATGTGGGCCGGCCGCATCGAGCACGAGGCCGAAATGGCGGTGGTGATCGGCAAGCGCGCCTCGCAGGTCAAGGCCGCCGACGCCATGGACTACATTCTCGGCGTCACCTGCCTGTGCGACGTGACCGCGCGCGAACTCCAGGTCAAGGACGTGCAGTACTCGCGCGCCAAGGGATTTGACACCTTCGCGCCGATCGGGCCGTGCATCGCGGTCGGCCTCGACCCCTCGGCGCTCGACATCGAGGGCTGGGTGAACGGCGAGAAACGCCATCATTCGAACACGCGTGAGTTGATCTTCCCGGTGCCGTACCTGGTCGAGCACGTGTCGCGCTTCATGACGCTGCAGCCGGGTGATGTGATCACCACCGGTACGCCGTCCGGCGTCGGGCCGCTCGTGCCCGGCGACCGCATGATGGTCAAGCTCGCAGGCGTGGGCTCGCTCAGCAACCCATGCGTGGAGGCAACCCTTTAGGGGTGCCTGTGTCGATGAACCCCATCGAGCGTCTTCGAGAACGCGAGCGGCTTGCGGAACTGGGCGGCGGCGAGGCGCGGCTGCAGAAACACCACGAGCAAGGCAAGCTCACTGCACGCGAGCGCATGACGCGGCTGTTCGACCCCGGCACCTTCGAGGAGGTCGACAAGCTGGTCACGCACCGCTGCCAGGATTTCGGCATGGCCGAGCAGATCGTGCCGGGTGATGGCGTGGTCACCGGTCACGGCCGCATCCACGGCCGCGTCGCCTACGCCTTCGCGCAGGACTTCACCGTGTTCGGCGGGTCGCTGTCGGAAACCAACGCCGCCAAGATTTGCAAGGTGATGGACATGGCGGTGCGCAATGGCGCCCCGGTCATCGGGCTCAACGATTCAGGCGGCGCTCGTATCCAGGAGGGCGTCGTTTCGCTCGGCGGCTACTCGGACATTTTCCTGCGCAACACCCTGGCGTCGGGCGTGGTGCCGCAGATCTCGGCGATCATGGGTCCCTGCGCCGGCGGCGCGGTCTACTCGCCGGCCATCACCGACTTCATCGTGATGGTCAAGCAGACCAGCTACATGTTCGTCACCGGCCCCGACGTGATCAAGACGGTCACGCACGAGGACGTCACCAAGGAAGACCTTGGCGGCGCGATGACGCACAACGAAAAGAGCGGCGTCGCCCACTTCGCCGTCGAAGACGACGCCGAGTGCCTGGCGGTGATCCGCGAGCTGCTGTCGTTCATGCCCGGCAACAACCTCGACGACCCGCCGCGCCGGCAGAGCGACGATCCCGGCGATCGCGAGGACGCCGCCCTCGACACGCTGGTGCCGGCGTCACCAAACCAGCCGTACGACATGCTCGACCTCATCCACACGATTGCGGATGACGGGTACTTCCTCGAGGTGCACCAGCACTACGCGCGTAACCTGCTCGTGGGCTTTGCCCGGCTCGGCGGCCGGCCCGTGGGCATCGTCGCCAACCAGCCGGCCTACCTCGCCGGCACGCTCGATATCAACGCGTCGGTGAAGGGCGCGCGCTTCGTCCGCTTCTGCGACGCCTTCAACATCCCACTGGTTACCTTCGAGGACGTGCCCGGGTTCCTGCCTGGCACGGTGCAGGAGTACGGCGGCATTATTCGCCACGGCGCCAAGCTGCTCTATGCGTTTGCCGAGGCGACGGTGCCGAAGATCACGGTGATCACGCGGAAGGCCTACGGCGGCGCCTACTGTGTGATGTCGAGCAAGCACATCCGCACCGACTTCAACTACGCGTGGCCGAGCGCCGAAATTGCCGTGATGGGTGCCGAAGGCGCGGTCAACATTCTCTACAAGCGCGAGATTGACAAGGCGGCCGACCCGGCCGCCATGCGGGCGCAGAAGATCGCCGAGTTCCGCGAGCGCTTTGCCAGCCCCTACGTCGCCGCCGAACGCGGTTATATCGACGAAGTGATCCTGCCGAGGATGACGCGGGCCAAACTGGTACAGGCGCTGGCGACGCTCGACCACAAGCGCGACAAGAATCCGCCAAAGAAGCACGGCAACATTCCGCTTTAGTGATATTCAAGAACCAACCACTGTATGGTTCGCATACAGGGTGTAAGTGTTTGTATTTCTGTAGTTTAGCTCTCAGTCTTAGCGCATACGCGCCACGGTTGTCTAATTTTGTGACACATGTGCCTCCCCGCTATCGGTTCAAATCTCCTTTTCCCTTGACGATTTAGCGAGAGTTCAGCAATACTTTGCATGACTCTATATGACAATTTGGCCTAGAAGAACACATGGGCTACGCGATGGCCTCCTCAGAGCTGTTTCTCTGGGTCAGGCGATGAGTCATGAAAGTACGCCGATGAAAACCCCATCACGGTATCTATCGAGCCGATTCGGGAGGAGCTTGGCAGGCGCCTCCGTGGTCGCGATGCTGGTCGCCGTTATCGTGGCCGCTCAAGCCGGCACCTTCCAGGAGAAGTACGAAGGCGAACTGTACGGTGTGCGTCGCGAGTCCCAATTGCCTGGGTTCCTGGGCGGCGTCGCGTATGCCAATGGGACCCTCTATGCCGCCCAGGCCGACTTGGGCAACTTGATCGCGTACGCCGATGACTCGTCGCCCGGCTGCACCGTGACGCTGCTCAACTCCGAAGGACTGGTGCCAAATCAGCTGGCTGTCGTTGACCTCGAGGTGGTCGACGTTGATGAAGTCACGGGCACCACGACGGTGACGAAGCAAGCACTCCTGGTGTCGGATTCGAGTGTCAACCGGGTGATGGCGTTCGACATTCCCGCCTGTGACACGCTGGGCACCCCTGTCGATGCGGGCCATCTCTTCACGATGCTCCTCGACTGGCCCGAAAATCCCACACCGCCCGAGCTCACGGAAGGTCAGATCGCGGTCATCAACGGGATGTCCATGGCGCCCGGTTCGAAATTCCGTCTGACGACCGACGATACCGCCGACCCAACCCTGAGCGTCGTGGGAACGTTTGCCGCCGCTTGGGCGGTTGGGTTTGGCCAGCAGTATCCGGGCGCCCTCCTCGCGTACCGGAATCAGGATTTCGAGTTCGATTCGAGCACGGGGTACTTCACCGAATCGGCGCCGTTCCGCCAGTTGACGAACAATGGTCGGACGAGGGAAGCCTTTGGCGTCGCATTCGATGCCGGGACGCCCGTGTCCGGGTCGCGCCTGTTCCTGGTTGACACCTTTGAGTTCAACATCACCGCGTACGGACCGGATTTGGAGCCGACTTCGCTGTTCACGTTTGGCGACTCGGCCGGCGGCGAGACCGAAAGATTCACGGAGCCGTTCGGCATCGCATTCCAACCTGACGGCGGCGATCCGGCTGGCGGCCGGCTGTTCGTGGCCGACGCGCTGAACAACCGCGTGGTGGCCTATCGCCTGCGTGCGGACGAGAGCACCCTTGATCCGTTGTTTTCGATTGCGCTACCGGAATCAGAATCTGGTGGGCTGAAAGGCCAGCCGTACGGCGTCGCGGTCGAGCCGTCATCCGGGAAACTTGCCGTTTCGGATGACGCCTCGAACGAAGATGGTACGGTCACCCTCTACCGCGCCTGGGTCCTGCAGACGCGCAACCTGGTTGCTTACAATCTCGAGGTGCTGGACGCCAGCGGCGTGGTGGTGCCGGGCGTTTGCGCTGGCGATCCTTACCAGCTTCGGTTCAGCTTGACGGTGCCGGCGACCCGCCCGCCTGTCGAGGGTGCGACACCGTCATTGACGGTCGGCGGTCAGGTGATTACGGGTCCCAACACGGGGCCGGTCGATCTCGAGGAACTCGAGACCTATGCTTATACCTACTCGCTGACAGCACCGACGACCCCGGGCAATGTGTCCGTCCTGGCCACCGCCACGGCGCCGCAGACGACCGACGTACAGCCGATTCAGACAGTAGTCGAGATCGCGGACTGTTCGGCTCCGCCGCCGGTCATCACGGCAACGCCGAGTGACGAGCCACAGGTATCGGGCGTGACGACGATGCTGCAGGTGGGCCCGAACGACTACCAGTTCGACGTCTACCTGGATGCGGCCGTATCAGAGGGTGATGCCGGCGGAATCCAGCAGATTGAGTACGAGATTGTCGGTACCAATGAGACCGGCAATGACCTTCTGGCGGTGCTCAACACGGGCGACCCGTTGCCCCCGACGCAACGCGCGGTCGTGACCTTACGCCAACCGGGCGTCACGACGATCTACTACCGGACCCAGAGCGAGGCCGGGGTCTGGTCTGCCCGCGACGAGGCCCTGCCCAAACGGTGGACCGGGCGCATCACGATCGAATTGGTGGGCTTCGCGAACCGTCAAAACACCGAGGGCGACGTCCTGGTCCCGTTCTTCCTCCCAGGTCAGCCCGGCTTCACCTACACCGTGACGGATCTGCCTGACGGCGCCATGGTCGATCCGACCGACCCCACGGGCCGGAAGATTATCGGGACGCTGTCGTTTGAGTCCGAGGGAAGCCATCAGGTCCGCGTTACTGAATCGGATTCTACGAGCTCCAGTTCGTGGACGTTCACCTGGCGCGTTAACAACTTCAACCGGCCGCCGACGGCGATGCCTGATGCGTTTACGATCAGCGAGGACACCAAACTCACGGTCGCAGCCCTCGGCGGCGTCCTGGCCAACGACGCGGACGCGGACGGGGACACGCTGACGGCGACCATGGATTGGGCGCCTTCGCACGGCACGCTCCTGCTCAACGCGGACGGCTCGTTTGACTACACGCCTCACGCCGATTTTAACGGCACCGACACCTTCACTTACTGGGCGAATGACGGTTCGGTGTCCGGCCTCCAGGCCACCGTGACGATTACCGTGACCGCGGTGAACGATCCCCCGAGCTTCACCCTCGGCGCGCCTCCGACCGTGATCGAGGACGCCCCGTTGCAAACCCTGGCGGGTTGGGCCACGGGCATCAGCCCCGGTCCTGCCGACGAGTCGGGGCAGACGGTGACCTTCCTCGTCTCGAACGACAACCCCGCCTTGTTCGCCGTGGCGCCGGCCATTACGGCCAACGGCACGCTGACGTATCAGCCGGCCGCCAACACCTCCGGTACGGCGCTGGTGACGGTACGGGCCCAAGACGATGGCGGCGGCACCACCAACACCAGTACCGCCAAGACGTTCACCATTACGGTGGACGGCGTGAACGATGCCCCGAGCTTTACCAAGGGGCCGGATCAGACGGTGGCCGAAGATGCCGCCGCGCAGAACGTCGCCAATTGGGCGACGGCGATCAGCGCAGGAGCGGGCGAGACGCAGACGGTGTCGTTCGTCGTGTCGAACGATAACAGCACCTTGTTCACGGCCGGAGGCCAACCCCAGGTATCCGCGACCGGCACGTTGAGCTACACCCCGTCACCCAACGCGAACGGCTCAGCAACCGTGACCGTCAGTGCTCAGGACAACGGTGGTACGGCCAATGGCGGCGTCGACACGAGCACGCCCCAGACGTTCACCATCACCGTCACGCCGGTCAACGACCCGCCCAGCTTCACGCGCGGGAACGCACCCACCGTGCTCGAGGATTCCGGGGCGCAGACCTTTGTCGGGTGGGCCACGGCGATCACGGCCGGCCCGGTGGATGAGTCGGCGCAGGTCGTCGCCTTCACGGTGACGAACACGAACACCGCGTTGTTTGTCGCGCAGCCGGCGTTGGCCGCTGACGGCACCTTGACCTTCCAACCTGCCCCCGACGCCTTCGGCACCGCCTCCGTCACGGTTCTGCTCGCAGACGACGGCGGCACGCTCAACGGTGGCAGCAATACCAGTGCGCCACAGACCTTCACGATCACGGTGACCGGCGTGAACGACGTCCCGAGCTTCACCGGTGGCGCGGCCCAGACGGTTGATGAAGATTCCGGAGCCCAGAGCATGAGCTGGGCGACCGCGATCAGTCCGGGACCTGGCGAGTCGTCGCAGACTGTTACGTTCCAGCTGGTCAACCCGAACCCCTCGCTGTTCTCGGTTCAGCCGGCGATCTCCGCCAGCGGCACGTTGACCTATACGCCGGCCGCCAACGCCTTCGGCACCGCGACCATTACCGTGCTGCTGAAGGACAACGGCGGGGTTGCCGATGGCGGCGTGGACACCAGCGAGCCACAAACCTTGACCATCACCGTCACCGCCGTGAACGACGCGCCGGTGGCGGTCAACGACGCCTTCAGCATCGGTCAGGACGGGACGCTGACGGTGGCCGCGCCCGGCGTGCTGGCCGGCGACAGCGATGTCGACCACGCGACATTGACGGCCAGCCTTCTGACCGGACCGAACCACGGCACGCTGTTGCTCAATCCGGACGGCTCGTTCGTCTACACGCCGGACCCTGGCTACTACGGCAGCGACTCGTTCACTTACCGGGCGCACGATACCCTCATCTCGAGTAACTCGGCGACAGTGACGATCACGGTGGTCCCGAGCAACTTGCCCCCGGTGTGTTCAGCGACGGTTTCGCCTGCCCTGTTGCAGTGGCCGCCGAACCACCGGAAGGTCTACGTGACGCTGTCGGGCATTACCGATCCCGACGGCCAACCGCTGACCATTCGCTTTACCTCGATTTGGCAGGACGAGCCAACGGATGGCCTCGGCCAGGGCAACACCATGCAGGATGGCGGCATCGAGTCTAATGGCGCCACGGCATGGGTCCGCGCGGAACGCAGTGGCCTCGGCGATGGTCGCGTCTACTTGATTGACTACACCGCGAGCGACGGAGCACTGTCGTGCTCGGGGCAGGTTAGCGTCGGCGTGCCTCACGATCAACGCGGCACGCCGCCGGTCCTCAGCCCCGGCCGCTGGAACTCGCTGGACGGTCAGCCGGTGTTACCACCGCCCGCCCCGGTCGCCGCTAACGATGCGGCGACTGTGGCCACGCGCCAGAGCGTGACCATCGCGGTGCTGTCGAACGATGTCGCCAACGGCTCGCCGCTCACGGTGACACTCGTCAGCAAGCCCGCCAAGGGCACCGGCACCGCGACGGTGAACGCCGACGGCACGATTACCTACAAGGCGTCGAAGTCGACCGGCACCATGAGCTTCACCTACCGCATCACTGATATTTACGGCGGCACGGCGACGGCCACGGTCACGATTACGGTCACGGGTTAGCCGCCGACTGGCGCGCATGCTCTGGGACCCCGCCCGCCTTGCGCGGGTGGGGTCGATTCGGTACACTCGCTCGACTACCGACCCATCATGGTTCCCGACACCACGGTTGTAGTCTGCACGCGCGATCGTCCGGCCCAACTCGAGGCGTGCCTCGCTGCGCTCGCGGCCCAAGCCTACCCCCGTTTTGAGATCCTGGTCGTCGATAACGGCGCCACCGGCCGCGTCGCCGACATCTGCCGGCAGCGGGGCGTCGCCTGCATTCGCGAACCTCTTCCCGGCCTCACCCGCGCGCGGAATCTCGGCGCGCGAGCCGCGCGCACCGAACTGGTGGCTTACATCGATGACGATGCCGTCGCCGAACCGCGGTGGCTCGAATCACTCGCACGGGAATTCGCCGATGCGCGCGTCGCCGCCGTAGTAGGCCGGACCCGCTACATGAAGGCATGGGGAGACCAGCCGATGAGCGAAGACGAGGCGCCGGGCGAACCGGGGCCGCGGCCGCGCCAGGCCTTCGACCGGGGCGCCGCCGGCTGGTTTGCGCTCGCGTGCTTCGGCCAGATCGGTGACGGCAACACCATGGCCTTCCGGCGTCACCGGTTGATCGATGCGGTTCGGTTCGACGAGCGCCTGGGACGCGGGCGCCTGATCGAGAGCGGCGACGAACACGTCGCCTTCATGTCGTTGATTTCAGACGGCTACCGGGTGATTCACGCGCCCGACGCTGTTGTGCGTCATCCCATGCCGGCCGAGCCCGAACGGCGCCATGCCAAACGCGCCCGGGACCTCCGGGCTTCGGTGGCGTACATGCTGTTTCTCTGGCTCCAGTTCCCAGGACATCGTGGCGACATCATTCGTTTTCTCGGGGAGGCAATGCGGAAACGGGTTCTAAGGACCCGGGTACCGGCGCCGGCGGCGACCGGGCTGACCACTGCTCAGGCCATCGTGGCGGCATGGGATGGCCTTCGCGTCTATCTCGAGGCCCGCCAGGAGTGGACGCGGCCCGGCGCCACGCCGAGGGCCGTCACGGCCACGCCCCGCGTTGTGACGCTCCGTTAGGCCATGGCGACCCCGCGCATGAACGCCAGTGTGCCGGCACCGACATTCTGGACCGGCAAGCGCGTGCTGGTGACCGGCGGCGGCGGATTCATCGGCCATGCCGTGGTGGCCGCTTTGCGCGGCGAGGGCGTCACGGGGGGGGACCTCGTCGTGCCGCGATCCTCGACCCACGACCTGCGCGATCCCGACCGGTGCCGTGCCGCCGTGGCCGGCTGCGATGTGGTCATCCACCTGGCCGCGCCGACCGGCAGCATCGCGTTCAGCCGGTCGCATCCGGCGTCGCAGTATCACGACTGCATGCTGATCAACCTGAACCTGCTGGCGGCCGCCCGCGCGGCCGGCGTCGAGCGGGTGATTGCGCTCGGCAACCTGTTGGCCTATCCGGCCGATGCGGACGTGCCATACCGCGAAGAGAAGGTGCATGTCGGACCGGTTCCGCCCGCGTATCTGGGCATCGGCCAGTCGAAGCGGGACTTGATCAACCTGGCGGAGATGTACCGTGCCGAGTACGGATTTCACGTGGTCAACGTGCTGGGGGCCAACGCGTACGGCCCGCACGACCATTTCGACGGGGTGCAGGCGCACGTGATTCCGGCCACGATTGTGAAGTGTTTTCGCGACGAAGACCTCGTAGTGTGGGGTGATGGCTCGCCGACCCGGGACTTTCTCTTCGTCGACGATCTGGCCCGTGGCCTTCTGCAGGCAGGAGCGGAGCTGGAGCCGGCGGGGCTTGTGAACATCGCCTCCGGCACGGAAGTGTCCATTCGCGAGCTGGTCACGCTGATCGCCACGCTGAGCGGATTTCGCAGGCGGGTGGTGTTCGACGCCTCCCGCCCAGGCGGCGACCAGCGCCGCGTCGCCTCGACCACGCGCGCCGATGCGCTGCTCGGCTTCTCGCCGCTGGTGTCGCTGGACGAAGGTCTGCGCCGCACGATTGACTGGTACCAGAACACTCGCACGGTGATCGCGTGACGGCCTTCATTCCGCAAATGGAGCCGGTGGTGACTGCTGCGGACGCCCAGGCGGTGGACCGCTATCTTCGCTCGGGCGGCTGGCTCACCGAATTCCGAGAGACCCGCACGTTCGAGCGCATGATCTGTGATTACACCGGGGCGCGCTACTGCCTTGCGGCCCCAAGCGGGACGCTGGCCCTGTTCCTGGCGCTCAAAGGGATGGGGATTGGCCCCGGCGATGAGGTTATCGTTCCCGATCTGACGATGGCGGCAAGTGCCACGGCCGTGATCCTGGCCGGGGCCACGGTGGTCTTTGCCGACGTCGACAGCCAGACGCTGTGCCTGGACCTCGCCGACGCCGAGCGGCGCATCTCGTCCCGCACCAAGGCCCTGATGTTCGTGAGCCTGAATGGAAGGGCGCCCGGCGCCCTCCCCGGTTTCGTCGATCGGTGCCGCGACCGTGGCATTGCCGTCATTGAAGACGCCGCCCAGTCGCTCGGGTCTTGGATCGGCGGCCGGCACCTTGGCACCCTCGGTGCGTGCGGGTGCCTGTCGTTCAGCTCGCAGAAGCTGGTGACGACCGGCCAGGGCGGCGCCGTCATCACTAGCGACGAGGCGGTCTACCAGCGGATGAATCAACTCCGGGACTTCGGCCGGCTCGAAGGGGGCAGCGACCACTACCTGAGCGTCGGCTGGAACCTGAAGTTCACCGACCTGCAGGCCGTCGTCGGCGTGGCTCAGATGGGGCGGCTGCCCGCGCTCATCGCACGCAAGAAGGAGATCTTCGCGCAATATCGCGAGCGGCTGGCGGGCCTGGATGGCCTCGAGGTGCCGCACACCGACCTTTCCAGTGTGACGCCGTGGTTTGTCGATGTGCTGGTCGACGGGGACCTGAAGCCGGCGCTAATGGCTCACTTGCACGCCAATGGTGTGGGCAGCCGGCTGGTGTATCCGCCGCTTCATGCCGAGCCGGCGTTTGCGAGCGCGGGCTCGTATCCAGTGGCGACCGACCTGTCACGACGCGGTTTGTGGCTGCCGTCATCGCTGCGGCTCGAAGACGGCCAGATCGCCTCGATCTGCGGGTTGATCCGCGGCTTCCTGGGGCGCTGACTCAGGGCGCCAGTGCCGCGGTGCCCGTTAGATTCAGCCGTTTCGCGATGGTCTCCGCGATCACCCGGCTGGCGGCCGCGCTGTAGTGCACTTCGTCGATGAAGGCATGACGATCGTAATGGTCCAGGGCATCGGTCACGAAGGTGGCCCCTGCTGCGCGCCAGCCGGGCTCGAGGTGGAAGAAGAGCTCGCGCAGGTCCTTCCCGTCACCGTCCAAGAAGGCCTTCTCGAAGCCGTCGCGCCGGCCGTGCGTTCCCGCAAAGGGCTGGACGACCGTCCGGCAATCGATCTCGTAGAGACGGCATAGCGTCACCCGCTCGGCCAGTGTCCTCCGGTGGATCGTGGAGAGCGCATTCTGCTGCCCATCCCGGATGCACGTCAGGCTCTGGCGATCGGAATCGTCGGAGGCCAGCCCGCGAAGTGTCCGGATTTTCCTGCCGAGCCGGCGGAAGGCGTAGGTGACGGGACCGCCGACGTCCCAGACGTAGGTATGCTGCGCCCTGCCGACCAGGACGTTCATTTCTTCCAGGTACAAGTCCGGTTCGCAGGTCTCGTTGATCCCATCAAGGAAAATTGCGAGGGCTGGTCGGTAGCCAATTCTCAGGTAGTGATTGAGCAGCAGGTTCTCCTCGGTGCTGGCGTAATTGCGCACCCCCAGGTTGATAACTGGCCGCCCCAGCGCTTGCTCGAGCCGCGCGGGGATGGTCTCGTGATCTGCGATCCCATCGCCAAATGCCGTGCTGCCGCCGAAGAACCAAATCGCATCCCGCAGGGCGGAGATCTCCCGAGGCGTCGAGCTGTTGGCCCGGATGCCGTGGACATCAATGTTCACAAACCGCGAGGTCGTGGCTTCGTTCATGAAGCCGACAACCGGTTCGTAGCGGAAGCGCAGGCCCCTTGTCGTCTGGAGCAGGTCATCGAGGTCGTTGGGCGCCATGTGGGCGTAGTTGGCTTTGACGGCCTCCGACAAGTTGGGATTCAAGAGGGCCGGCACGATGCGGTCGTAGGCTCGCAGGCCGATACACGCACCGAACTGGAGCATCCACATCAGGAGGGCGGTGTTCGCGGCGATGAAGTAGATCGAACGGAGCTGCGTCATAAGGGAGTACCCAGGAGCCTCACCGGCAGGTCCGGATTGAAGAACGTGGCAAACAGGCCGAGGTCGGAGTCGGTGCGAACCAGTTGCGCGCATCGCGCCAGCAAGAGGCAATCGATGACCGCGTCTTCACCCTTCCGGAACCCATCGCCCGGCGCTTTGTGAATCGGGTGACCGTCCACGGACCGCGGCATCTGTCGATAGACGACCTGGCCCGGGTACGCGGTCAGCATGTAGTCCAGGAACGCCTGCTCGTCGGTGGCCACAAATATCTTGCAGTGGGCGTCGCCCACCGCCACCGATGCCTCCCGCACCGCGGCGGCCACGGCTTCGTATGGAACGGGTGGCGCCCCCTCCCACTTGTCGGTGCCGCGGTAGTGGATGCCGATCATGCCGGCGCCATCGGCATGCGCGACCCAATAACGATCAACCTGGTTGCGCATGGATTCCCTGATTCGGACATGGCGTTTGACGATGCCGGCGGCGACATCGCGCGGCATATCGAGCTCCACGTACTCGGCGAAATCGTCATGCTGCCATGGCGGCACGATGCGATCGATTGCCTTCCGAGACGAAGCAATCGTGACCGGTTCGAAGTAATACTCCCACCAATTGGCGCCGGCTGCCGGGTCGTAGTACAGGCCGTGCTCCTGAAAGTCGACCCGCAGCCCGGCGTACAGCTCGGGCCGCGCCTCGTAATGCGCCAGGCAGCCGACGACCGCCGCGACTTCCGAGAACAGCCCGGAGGCCTCGGCGCCGCTCGCGCAATCGAGCACCAGCCGCTCCGGTTGAAGGCGTGCGCCCGCCGAGGTCAGGGCATCGCGCAGCCTAAGTCTGGCCCGCCCTCCCGTCCGGCGCGCATACCAGGCCACCCGTGAGCTGAGCCGCTCGACCAACGCGATCGCGGTACGCCGTCTCATCGTTCGGGGTTCAGTAACATGTCCGGCACCCGTGGGTTGAACAGCGTGGCGCACAGGCTCAGGTTGGAGGCGGTCCGGATCAACGTGTGCGATCGCGACAGCAACAGGCAATCGACGACGGCGTCGAGGCCTTTGCGGTGGTTGCCATCGCTGTTGACCACATCGATCGGGCGGCCGTCGATCGAGCGGAACATCTCGCGGTAACACAGCTGTGCTGAAAAACGCGTGCGCATGAAATCCACGAACGCCTGCTCGTCGGTGGCCAGGAACACGCGGCAGCGCTCCGTCCCGGCGCGCCGCATGGCCTCGTGCACCACCGACGCAACCTCTTCGTACGGTACGCGCCGGGCGTCGTCTGACTTGTCGGTGCCTCGGTAGTGCACCCCGATCACGTGGTGACCGGTCCAATGCTGGCCGATGAAGTTGTCCACGATGTCGTTGACGTCCTGCCTGACCGTCACGTGTTGCTGAACCAGGGCGGCGCCACGGACTCGAGCCATCGTCCGCTCGACCCGGTTGGCGCACAGGTCGTGATAGTGCGGATCGATCGCACGCGCGCGGGCTTCGGCGCGGTCCCGGATGTCAATGGGTGCGAAGTAGTACTCCCACCAATTCGGCCCCACGGCGGCGTCGAAGTACAGGCCGTGCCCGAACTGGACTCGCACGCCGGCGTAGAGGTGCCGCCATCGCTCGTAATGATCGAGCAGCCCGATCACCGCCGCGAATTCTGAAAACAAGCCCGACTCATCCGCGCCACTGCGGCATTCGAGCACCGCGACCTCCGGCGTCCGGATGCGTGCCGCGACGGCACCGAGATGCAGGCCGCGGCCAAGGCGCGCGGCGGCCACTTGCCCTCGCACTTGGCTGTCACGCCACCGGGCCCTGGCGCGGCTGAGCAACCGTCTGATTGGGCTTGGCGCGCTGGGCATCAACACTGGGATGGCATGGAAGCGAGGGTCGAACGGTATGATACGCAATGCGTTGCCCGTCTCTCAAGGCACTGCCGGCGCCGCCCGATGGTCGCAGCGGCTGGCCTTGGACCATCGAGACGCCGCCGCTTCCAGAGGCGCTTCCCGACGGCAGCCACTGGCCCCGCATCAGCGTGGTCGTGGCGTCGTTCAACCATGGCAGCTACGTTGAGGAAATGCTCCGCTCCGTGCTTTTGCAAGGGTATCCGGATCTTGAGCTGATCGTGATCGACGGCGGCAGCCACCAGACGACGCTGGACGTGATCGCGAAGTACCGGGAATGGTTCAGCTACTGGGTGTCCGAGCCCGACGCCGGCCAGTCCGACGCGCTCAACAAAGGCATGGCGCGGGTGACCGGCTCGCTGTTCAACCACCTCGACACCGACGACTACCTGCTGCCGGGCGCCCTGGGGCTGGTCGCGGGGGTGCACGCACGGGACCCCGGGCAGATCATCGCCGGCGACGTCATTCGCACGCGGGAAGGCAGCCACGCGAGCGAGGTGCACTATCCCCAGCCGCATGACCTGCACGCGTACGTCCAGTGGTGGGACACCGAACACCATGGCGGTCCCGGCATGTTCTTCCCGAGCCGGCACCTTGCCGCGGTCGGCGCCGTCGATACGTCGCTGCATTTCCTGATGGACTACGATTTCACGCTGCGGTTCCTGGCGGTGACCGGCATGACGACGCCGCGGTTCCCGGTGGCGGTGATTCGCCATCACGCCGGTTGCAAGTCGGTCAAGGAC
Source organism: Acidobacteriota bacterium (assembly GCA_030697165.1). Classification (NCBI taxonomy): domain Bacteria; kingdom Pseudomonadati; phylum Acidobacteriota; species Acidobacteriota bacterium. The sequence goes on along the minus strand of JAUYQQ010000015.1, from coordinate 402,727 downwards.
GGTGACGAGTTCGTCTGGGAATGTGTGCAAATCGTCCGCCCCTATCAGCGGCAGTTTCCGGATCTCGACGCCCGGGCCAACCGCGAGGGCGCCGGGGTGCTGTTTGGCTTCGGGTTTCGCCGCTGGCTCTTCGCGCAGGGCGGTGGCTGGCGGTTCATGAGAGAGGGCCTGCGCATCCACCCGCTCTGGGCGGTGTATTGGCTGATTCCCGGCTGGTTCCTGAGAAAATGGGCACGTCTCCGATCTCGTTCCTGACCCCGTACTGGTCAGGCGCCGACATGATGCGGCTTCATCTCGCATCGATTCGCCGTTTCTATCCAGAGGCGCCGATCCTCGTCTCCAAACGCGACGGGGGCGCGAGCGAGTTGGCGGCCTATCGGCTCGAATTCCGCATTGACGGCTGGATCGAGGAATGCGGCTACACCAACGCCTACCTGCGGCTGTTGGCGCGCTGCGACACGCGCTACGCTTGCATCGCCGACCACGACACGGTGCTGCTCGCCAGCCTCGATCCGCTGATGGCCACGCTGGCCGAGGGACAGTGCGATCTCGTCGGCATCGAAGAGCGCATTCGCCTGCCGGGAAGTTCCGCCGGCGGGTGGCCCGGTGCCGATGGCTGGCTTCGGTTCGCCCCAGGGTGTACCGCCGCCAATTTCCTGCTGATCGACTGGCAGGCATTCAAGGCACGCTTTGGGCTGGGTGGCGTGTTCGGCACGCCCGTGGCTGGCGCCCGGCACTTCGACTTCGACTACGGCATCGGCCAGCGGCTGGCCCGGCATCATTACCTGCGGCCGTACCACTCGCCCAAGTACGGGTTGGGCAACCTGCTGAAGGACGGCGAGGTGCCAGTGGTGTGGCATCAGTGGTACGGGTCGTATCGAACCAGGCTGCGCGAGTCGCCCGACGTCTACGCGATCGCGGCATCCGGCGAGCGCGCGTTCATCGCCGACTACCCGAACCTCGACCTGGCCAATCTCCGCCCGGCGTGGGGACCGGAGCGAGACGTGGCCGCCGAGCAGCGCGAGAGGGCTACGGCTGGCGGCGGTGATGCGGCCCTACGGCGGCTGCGGCGCTGGGGTAGTCGTCAGGTTCGGGTCCTCGCGGCGCGGCTGGCAGTGTGCCGCGACCGCCCGCGCATCAACCGGTCCCGCTAGGAGACTGTCCGAGTTATCGGCGTGTAATTGGTGCGAATCTGTGGCCTAGTGGCGATGCAGATCCAGCGTCACGCAGTGAACGGCGCCACCCATCGTCCGCGCGTGGCGGATCGGCACCGGAATGACCTCAATGCCTTCGGCCTCGAGCATCCGAATCAGCGGCAACTGGCTTCGTTCGACGACCGCCGTCTGCGGGTCCAGCATCAGGAGGTTCATCCCGACCCACTGGCTGGCATGCTCGTACGGGGCATGAAAGCCGATGTCGACGGGGTCGGGACACCACAACAGCCGCCAGCCGGCGAAGAAGGGCGGCAGGTTGCCGGCGTTGAGGCGGGCCGGATTGAGCAACGCCAGGCCCGGCCGCAGCAGGCTGATCGTGCTGTCAAGATGCATATAGCTGTAGATCCCCGACAACAGGTGCACCCGGTACTCTGTCCCGAGGGCGCGTTGCAGCCACAGTGCGCCCAGGGAGTTGCCGCTGTTGCTTTCGAGAAACAGCAGGTCCCGGTCGGCGCGCAGCACGTTGGCCGCGTCGAACACCGGCTCGAGGTTGCGCAGGCTCTTGTGATCCCGGTCTGCGGTTTCGTCGTAGCCTTCGTCCGGAAGCTGCGGGCGAGGGGCCGCGAGCCAGCGTGCGCCGTCCCGCATCGCTTCCTGCAGGATGCGCCGGTAGGGGAAGGCATCGGTATACCGCGCGCGCAAGACCATGGGTGATTCAATAACGGTGTCGCCGACGACCAGCAGGCCGTCGCGCGGACAGAACGCATAATAACCGTCGCTGCGCCAGTGGCCGACGCCGTGCTCGAGGACGGTGTCGGGCACCTCGGGGCGATAGACGGTGACGCCGGCGTTAACGAAAACGCCGCAGAGGTACTCAAGATCCTCGTTGGCTTCGTCGATAACGGCCTGCGGGTAAGGCCCGTGCGGAACCGCGCGCCGGCGATTACCAGCGTAATTGATCGCGCGCAGGCTGACGTCGTCAACCGGCACCCGCGCATGGTCGGCTCGCCCGACGACTACCGTTTGCAACTTACCCCATTCATTGTGGCTGTTCAGGATCACCGTGCCTGATAATACGGTATGCCCTCGCCGTTTGAGCCCGGGGCCGTCATCTTCGACATCGACGGCACCCTCGTTGACAACATGGCCCTGCACGCCGAGGCCTTCGCCGTGTTTGCCGCACGGCATGAGTTGCCGGCGCTGACGCCGGAGGACCGCGCCCGCCTCGACGGCCGCCGGAACAGCGAGATCTTTCCGATTCTGTTCGGCCGTGACGTCGCGCGCGACGAGTGGCAGGCCTACGAGGAAGAGAAGGAAGGTCTCTATCGCGAGTTGTCGCGGGGCCGGCTGGTGCCCATGAAGGGCCTGTTGCGACTGCTGGCCCACTACCGAGCCGCGGCGGTGCCCATGGCGCTGGCCACGTCGGCGCCGGAGCCAAACGTCGTGCACACCCTTACCGAGATCGGCCTGGTCATGGATTTTCAGATCATCGTCCGTGGCGACCAGGTGGCACGGGGCAAGCCCGCGCCCGACGTGTTCACCGCGGCGGGCGCCCGGCTTGGCGTCGAGGCCGGCGACTGCCTGGTGTTCGAGGACGCGCCAATGGGCATTGTCGCGGCTCAATCCGCCGGCATGTCCGTGGTGGCGCTGACCACCAGCTTCAGCGCCGGGCACTTCGCGGCATTACAGCCGCCGCCGTCGGCCACCTGCGCCGATTTCGACGAGTTCCTCGACCGACAGCGTTCCTGACCGTCCGTTGCCCCGAACTCCCCGGCCGTTCAACCGGTTGCTTCGACCGGTCGAGGCATCGGCCTGAACAGCGAACGCGCGTGCGCCGTCTGTGAAGGTGTCCGCACGATTGTCGGACAGGGAGATTAACCATGATGAAGAGCATTCCCACCTTCGCCAGGGCCATGGCGGGCAAGGCCGCCCTGGCCGTCGTGGCCATGATGGCCGCAGGTGTGTTCGGTGACACGGTCCGGATTCACGCCGCGGCCCCGGACGGCGCGGCCGCAGGCGCAGTGGCGGTGACGGTCAACTACAAGGGAAGCGGCACCGTCGATGGCAGCCATCGAGTCTGGGTGTGGCTGTTTGATTCGCCCGACATTGGCGCCGACTCGATGCCGATTGCCGAGATGTCAGTTGACAAGAACGGCGCGACGGCGACGTTCGAGGTGGGTGTGGAGCGGGTGTGGATTGCGGTGGCATACGACGAGAAGGGCGGGATGAGCGGGAACGCGCCGCCGGCCCCGGGTTCGCCGATTGGCATCTATGCGTCGAGCACGGGCGCGCCGGAGGCGGTGATCCCGGGCGCCAAGGGCGCGGTCGTGGTGACGTTCGACGATTCGCAACGAATGCCCTAGCTCGGCTGCTGCGCACGGTTTGGTCCGACGTGCGCAGCCTTCCACTGCCCTGGTGTCATTCGCTCCTCACTGTCATCGCGCGATCACCAAGATCACGCACGCGCTCGCCTAGATTGGTCACCGCAGTACCACCGAAAGCTGGCCGCATCCTTGCTTTCTCTATGAGAAAGAACTCGGCATTTCTTCTTAAACCATTCGTACGCCGAGGAGGAGGATAGATGACATCGATTCGTAAAGTGGCGCTCGCGTGCACCTTCGTCGCGGCGACCATGTTCCCGCTTACCGCATCCGCGCAAGGCGGTCTGCCCAACCAGGACACTTTCTTCACGTTCAGCCAGGCGGTTGAGCTGCCGGGCACGACCTTGCCTGCCGGCACTTACCTGTTCGCGTTGGCCGACGGTGCGACCAATCGGCATGTTGTCAGAGTGATGAGCCAGGACCGCAAGACGTTACACGCGACCCTGTTGGCGATTCCCAATTACACGCTCGACAAGGCGTCGGACGAGCCGCAGGTGCGCTTCATGGAAGGCCCGGAAACCGGGCCGCAGGCCGTCAAGGTGTGGTTCTATCCCGGCCGCACGACCGGGCATGAGTTCCTCTATCCGCGATCGCAGGCCATGAAGCTGGCGGCACGGACCGGCGAGTCGGTTTTGACGACCAAGACCGAAGCCCCCGTCGCGGACACCGTCGCCGAACAGGACATGACGCGCGTCGACCGTACCGGTGCCGATGCCCCCGCCGCCATCACCGCCGAGGCCGCGCCGGTCGTGGCCGAGCGCGCCTCCGAACCCGTGGTGACGGAGCGCGCCCAGACGGCGCCGACCGCGGCCGCCCGTGTCGAACGCACGGAGCTTCCCGCAACCGCCAGCCTGCTGCCCCTGCTGGCGCTGGTCGGCATTGGCTCGCTGCTCGGCAGCCGCCTGCTGCGCGCGCGTCGGGTCCGCTAGTTCATACTGCGAGGGGGGCCGGCACCTGCCGGCTCCTCGCGCACTGGTTGCACTGTGACCAACGCACCTCCCGCGATCTTCGTGCTGCTGGCGCTCTGCGCCGGAATGCCGGCGGCGCAGGTCGTGGTGCCGGCTCCCGTTGAACAACCGGTGTTCAAGTCCGAGTCGCGGCTCGTCGTCCTGCACGTCTCTGTCCGCGACGGCGGCCGCTACGTCTCAGGGCTGTCACGGGATGCGTTCACCGTGATCGACGATGGCCAGCCGCAGGACGTGACGTTGTTTTCGGGGGTCGACGTGCCCGCCAGCATCGGGTTGGTGATCGACAACAGCAACAGCATGGCCCCCAGCCGCGAACGCGTGGTTGCCGCGGCGGTCGCGCTGGCCCGCAACAGCCACCCACAAGATGAAGTTTTCGCGTTGGCAGTCAACGAGCACGTGCGCGAGGCGTGGGCGCCGGCCGTGATCGCCACGACGCGGCTCGATGAGTTCGCGGCCGCCATGGCCAGCGCCATCACCGCCCGCGGCATGACCGCACTCTATGACGGCGTCGCCGAGGCGTTGCGCCGCCTCCGCCGCGGCGTGCACACCCGGCAGGTGCTGATCCTGGTGAGCGACGGTGGCGACAATGCCAGCACTACCAGCCAGGAACAGATCGTGCGGGATGCGCGCGCGGCTGACGCCGTGATCTACACCGTCGCACTGATCGACCCGCTGGTCCGAGACGGCAACCCCGGCCTGCTCCGGCGCCTGGCGCGCGAAACCGGCGGCGAGTCGTTTCAACCCCGCAACCTGAACGAGGTGCCGCCGACGCTGGAACGGATTGCCCGTGATATCCGCAGTGCCTACACGCTGGCTTACACACCGACGGCCGGGGCGGGCCACGCCTCCGGGCCGCGCCGCCGCACCGTCCGCGTCTACGTTCGCGCACCGGATGGCCAGGTGCTGCGGGTACGGACTCGCGATGGTTACCTCTCCGAACCAGGTGGGGGCCAGCCGTGACCGGCTCACGCGGTTGGCTCGCGACGGCGTTCGAGTTCGGCCTGCTCGGCGTCGGCCTGGGATGCTTGGGCACGTATGGCTACGTCACGATCGAGGGCAACCGTCTGCGGCGCGAAAACGTCGCCCAATTCGAGCGCGCTGCCGCGGCGAACGTGCCGCAGGCCGTCGCTGCCGGCAGCCTGGTTGGCATGCTGGAAGTGCCGCGTCTGCGACTGTCGACGCCGGTCGTCGAGGGTGATGACGAAACGGCGTTGCAGGCGTCGGTGGGACACCTGCCCGATACGCCGCTGCCCTGGCAACCGGGCAACAGCGCACTGGCGGGCCACCGCGACGGCCTCTTCAGGCCGCTCAAGCGCGTGACCGTTGGCGACGCGATCACGTTCCGGACGACGCGCGAGGAGTTTCACTACCAGGTGACCGGCACGGCGATCGTGCAGCCGGATGACCTGCGCGTGCTGGCTCCGCGAACGCGTGACACCCTGACCCTGATCACCTGTTATCCCTTTTCGTATGTCGGACCCGCGCCGCAGCGCTTCGTCGTCCATGCCGAGCGGGTGAACCGACCCGGTGGTGCCGGCGGCTAAGATGGCCCGTTGGCCACCGTTGTCAGCCGCCGGGCGACCCGATCGCGCGCCACGCGGTCGAGAAACACGGTCTCGAGCGGCCGGCCCGACGATTCGTGCCTCAGCTTGGCGGCCTCGAGCGCCAGTTGTGGCCGGTCGCCTGCAAAGACAACCCGGCCGGCGTTGAGGACGGCGAACTCGGTGCAGACGTCCTCGACCAGGCCGAGGATGTGCGAACTGAGCAGCACCGCGGCGCCGTGTTCGACGAACTGCCGGATGATGGCCTTCATCGCATCGACCGCGACCACATCCACCCCTTCAAACGGTTCATCCAGCATCAGCAGCCGCGGGTCGTGGAGCAGCGCGCCGGCGAAGGCTAGCTTCTGGCGCATGCCCTTCGAGTAGCCGGCAATGCGGCGTGGCAGCGCATCGGTCAGTTCCAGCGCCGCCGCCAGTTCTTCGATTCTGGCCCGCAGCACCGAATCGGGAATGTCGTAGACCCGGCCCACCCACATCAGGTGTTCGCCACCCGTGAGCAGATCGAACAAAGGGGGCTGCTCCGGGACACATCCGAGTCGCCGCCGCGCCGGCCGTGGATGGTGCGCCGGATCGTGCCCATCGAGCTGCGCCGAGCCGGCGTCGGGACGACTCACGCCGCACAGGATGCGCAGCAACGACGACTTTCCCGCGCCGTTCGGCCCGACCAGCCCCAGGGCCTGGTGGGCGCCGATCGCGATCGACACGCCCGACAGGGCGGCTACGTCGGCGTACCTCTTGTGAATGTCGCGGGCCTCGATCATGCGCGGGTTCCGGTCGCCAAGGCCTGCAGCATGACTTCTTGCCGTGTGGCGATCAAGCGGGGCACCAGGCGCGACCCCGCGGCCAGTGCTGCCGCGGCAGCGCCGACCAGCGCCAGCGCGGCGAACGCGCATGCGACCGAAGTCCACCGTCCGGTCTGGAGCGCGTATGCCAGGTAGAGGCTTGGCCCCAGGTACAGGCTGCTGGCGACCGCGACCACGAGAACCGCCGGTGTGCCGATCAGGGCACCGCCCACCGTGTGGGGATCCGACGGCGACGGAAAGAGCACGCTGGTTAGCAGGCCGACGGCTGCCGCCCACATGAACAGGCCAGCCGCCAGGATCACGCCGGCCGTCACGAGCGGCCATGGCACCGCGTGCGCCACCAAGTATGCGGATCCCGCGGCCTGCGCGACCAGGGTGAAGAGCAGGACGGCGACGATCTTGGAACGTACCACCGCGCGCATCCCGAGGGGCGCCATCAGGAAGGCGTGGAACCCCGCCCGGTCCGTGGCGAACAGGTTCGCAAGCACGCTGGTGCCGACGTGGACCGGCACGAGTGAGAAGACCAGCGGGAGTATCAAATCCGGGCTTTCGTCCAGGCGCGCCCCCACAAGCGCGAGCAACACCCCGCCCATGAGCCACGAGAGCTGGTATCGGCGCCAACGGCTAAGCCGCACCAACTCGCCATGGAGCAGCGTTGCATGGCAGCCGGAAAGGCGCGCGAGCCACACTGGGAAAGCTGATATCGGCGGAAGGGGACGTGCGGTTGCGACCGGTGCCGCTCGTGGCGCGGCCTTGATTCGTACCGACCAAAATTCGATCGCCGCGAGCGCGAATGTCCACACCACCAGGCCGGTCCATGCGCCGAGGGCGGCTTCATTCATCACGATGCGCACGACCAGCCCGGGCGGTGACCACGCCGTCAACCGGTCCGGCGCAGCCACCCACAACGCGGTTACCACCGCGCAAGTCGCTCCGACCATCACGGCTACGCTGGCCAGCGAAGCGCTGAGCACTCGCGAACCGATCAGCAGCAGCGAGACCGGCAGGCGCAGGAGTACCAACGTGGCGGCGACTGCTGCAAGCAGCGCGGTGCCGTGCAGCCAGCTGCCAAGGAGCACGAGCCAGGGCAAGCCGGCCGAGAGCACAGCCAGCGAATGTGGACCGCCCGTGGTGACGGCCTGCACGGCCAGAAACGCCTGCCAGTGCGACAACGGGCGCGTCGCGAAATCCGCGAGCAGGGCGCGAATGAACGACAACTCGCCGGCCGCGACCGCGTAGACAAACGCCCCCATGAAGGTCGCCCAGAGCCACAGCCCGAGGACGAGCGGAGCCTGGCTGCGTGGGATCTCGTTCAGCGCCAGCGCTTCGCCCATCCGCGCGGACGACTGGCCCATGGTCGACGCCGCCAGCAGCGCCACGGCGACGAACAACCAGACGCCGCCAGACGACTCCTGAAGCGAGCGAGAGAACACGCGCCAACTGAGTGTCACGGCCTTGTGCCCGACCACGAGGCGATACTACATCAGTGCCTGTAACTGATAGAATCGTAAGCGGTTCGGTCTAATGAAGAAGATCCTGATCGCCAATCGCGGCGAGATTGCCGTGCGCGTGATTCGTGCCTGTCGCGACATGGGTATTGGCGCCGTGGCCGTGTACTCGGAATGTGATCGTGCGGCGTTGCATGTCCGGCTGGCCGACGAAGCCTGGCCGGTGGGTCCGAGCGCGCCTCGCGACAGCTACCTGCGAATCGACGCGATCATCGACGCGGCGAAGCAGTCCGGCGCCGACGCGGTGCACCCTGGGTATGGCTTTCTCGCCGAGAACGAGGATTTCGCGGCGGCGTGCCGCGATGCCGGCCTCGTGTTCATCGGCCCAACGCCGGAAGCGATCGCGCTGATGGGGAGCAAGACCGCGGCGCGGCAGGCCGCGATCAAGGCCGGCGTACCGGTCGTGCCCGGCACGGAAGAGCCGCTCAGCGAGCAGACCTCTGACGCCGAGGTGTTGACGGTGGCCGAGCGCATTGGCTACCCGCTCATGCTCAAGGCGGTGGCGGGTGGTGGCGGCAAGGGCATGCGCATGGTGTCGTCGCCAGCGGAATTGCCGGCGGCGCTCCGCGCCGCGCGCTCTGAAGCGCAATCGGCCTTCGGCGATGGCGCCGTCTACCTCGAGCGGCGCATTCTCGCCTCGCGGCACATCGAAGTGCAGTTGCTCGGCGATCACCACGGCACCGTGCTGCCGTTCGTCGAGCGCGAATGCTCGATCCAGCGGCGGCACCAGAAAGTTGTCGAGGAGAGCCCGTCGCTTGCGGTCTCACCGGCGCTGCGACGGCAGATGACGTCGGCCGCGGCCGCCGTCGCCCGGACGGTCGGCTATACCAACGCCGGCACCATCGAGTTCCTGCTCGACAGCGACGGTTCGTTCTATTTCCTCGAGATGAACACCCGCCTGCAGGTCGAACATCCCATCACCGAGATGGTCACGGGAGTGGACCTGGTCCAGTGGCAGATTCGTATTGCCAGGGGCGAGCGGCTCGATCTCGATCCGGAAGCGTTGCTGAGCCCTCGCGCCCACGCGATCGAGTGCCGCATTTACGCCGAGGATCCGGAGAACGGCTTCCTGCCATCACCCGGCCGCATCCAGGGCTTGCGCGTGCCGCACGGCCCGGGCGTGCGTGACGACAGCGGCGCCTACGAAGGCGGCGAAGTGCCGATCTTCTACGACCCGATGATTTCGAAGCTCATTACGTGGGGCGAGAACCGCGAGCACGCCATTGCCCGCATGAAGCGGGCGCTCTCCGAGTACGAAGTGCGCGGCATCCGCACCACCATCCCGTTCTTCCAGTGGATCCTGGACGATGACGACTTCATCGCCGGGCGGTTCGACACCACCTTTATCGACCGCAAGATGGGCGCGCCCGGCAGCGGGACGCTGCAGGTGATTGACGCCAGTCACGAGGAACTCGCGATGGTGGCCGCCGCCGTGCACCTGTTCACCCGTGCAGCCACGGCCGCACCGGCCGCCGAACCGATCAGCGTCTGGAAGCAGGCCGGCCGGGCGGAGGCGCTGCGATGACCTACGAGATTGCCGTCGGCCAGGGCGCGCACCTGGTCTCGGTGACGCGCAAGGGCCCGCTGCTGCACGTGGCCATTGGCAGCCGCACCCTGGTGGTCGATGCGCGGCGCGTCGGCGACATGACGCTGTCGCTGCTGGTGGGGCCGGTCGACGGCTCGGCGCCGGTGACGAGCGTGGACGCCTCGCTTGCGACCCGGCGCGCGGCGGGTGAGTTTGACGTGCACGTGGCCGGCCGGGTCATCCCGGTGCAGGTCCGGCAGGCCGGCGCGTTCGGGCGCCAGAAGAAGGCCGGCGCCGCCGTCGGCGCGGGCCCGCAGCGCATTCTCGCGCCCATGCCCGGCAAGATCGTGCGGTTGCTGGTGAAGGCCGGCGACGAAGTGACGGCGCGGCAGGGCCTGGTGGTGGTCGAGGCCATGAAGATGGAGAACGAGCTGCGCGCGGTCCGCGATGGCCGCGTGCGCGAGGTGTCGGTGGCCGAAGGGCAGTCGGTGGACGCGGGCGCGACCCTGTTGGTCGTGGAGTAACGGCGGCCGATGAGCAGGATGACGCAGATCGGTAACCAGCTGCGTTCCGCATTCGCGATCGGGTATCGCCTGGCACGCCGCTTTGCCCTGGTCATCGGCATCGTCGTGGCCGTCGTGGTCGTCTCGACGCTGACCATCGACCTGGGGCCGGCGTTGCGGGCGCGCGCCGAGACCGCGGGCGGCAACTGGCTCGAGCGCAAGCTGACCATTGGCCGACTCGGGGTGCACCTGGCGCGCGGCCGGTTCGTGATCGAAGACCTGCGCATCGACGGCATGTTGCCCGGCGAGCCGCCCTGGCTCACCGCCAAGCGCATCGAGGTGTCCCTCACCTGGGGCGCGCTGTTCGGCCGCGAGGTCCTGCTCGACGAGATCGAGATGACTGACTGGCGCATGGTGATCGAGTCGTTCCCTGATGGCCGCCAGACCTTTCCGCGCGTTACCGGGCCGCCCCGGGCGCCGCGCACCGGCCCGGGTTTGGTGGTCACGACCCTGCAGTACGTGCGCGCCCATCGCGGCGAGCTGGTCGTCAACGACTACGGCTCCGACTGGTTCATGGTCGCCCCGAATCTCGATGTCACGGTGGCCAAGGTCGGCACGTACCGCGGCACGATGAAGTTCAATGACGGCGATCTCAAGATCCAGAAGTACGTGCCGATGAAGGCCGAACTCGCGGCCGCATTCAAGCTGACCGACGGCAAGATCGTGTTCGATCGCATCGACCTGATTACCGATGGCGCGGTCTCGCAGATCTCGGGCGTGATCGAGCCGGCGAAGTGGCCCGAGCAGTTGTACCAGGTGAAGTCCCGCATGCAGTTCCCGCGCATGCGAGAGATCTTCTTCGCTAATGACACGTTCAGCCTGTCGGGCGAGGGTTTCTTCAACGGCACCTTCCACATGTTCACGGGTGGCCGTGAACTGAAAGGTGACTTCTCGAGCGTGGAAGCCGGCGTCAACGATTTCCGTTTTCCCAACCTGGCCGGGTCGGTGGTCTGGGTCCGCGATCGCATGGAGGTCACGCACGCGACTTCGGGGTTTTACGGTGGCACGACCCAGTTTCGCTACCTCATGGCGCCGCTCGGCAATCCGACGACGCCGGCGCGCGCCGAGTTCGATGCGCAGTACGCGGATGTCGACCTGGCGGCATTGTCGGATGTGTTCCAGATGCGCGGCTTGCGGGTGGCAGGTCGCGCCAGCGGCCACAACACCATGGCGTGGACGCTCGGTCGGTTTGCCGATCGTGCCGGCGAGGGCGCCGTGACCTTGGCCGCGCCGGCGGGCGTGGCGTTACAGGGACCGCAACTGCCGGCGGGCGCCGCGGCGGCCGCGCGCGCCCGCTATCTCGTCCAGGGCCCATTCAGCAACCACACGCCGATGGCGCCGCTGCCGGTGGCCGGGAACCTCACCTACGCGTTTGATCCCGAGGCCCTGCGCTTCGAACCGAGCCAGGTCTTCACCGAAGACACCTACGTGGCGTTTGAGGGCGCCACCGCCTACGGCGAACGCTCGAAGATCCCGTTCCGTGTCACGACCCGCGACTGGCAGGAAAGCGACCGCCTGCTGGCCGGCATCATGACGGCCTTTGGCGCGACCACCCAGGCCATCCCGATCGATGGGGTGGGCCGCTTCGAGGGCGTGCTGCTCGGCGCGTTCAGGCGGCCGCGCATCGAAGGCCGGCTGGTCGGCCAGGAGATGCGCGCGTGGGACGTGAACTGGGGCGAGATCGACGGCGACTTCGTGGTCGAGAACTCGTATGCGAACGTCAGCCGTGCCGTGATCCGCTCGGGCTTGTCGCGCATGGACGTGACCGGCCAGTTCTCGCTCGGCTACCCGCGCGCCGACGGCGGCGAGGAAATTGACGCCCGCATTCGCATCACGGACAGGGAGCTGGCTGACTTGCGCGAGGCCTTCGACCTGCAGGACTACGAGGTTGACGGCCCCCTGTCTGGCGACTTTCATGTCTTTGGCCGCTACGAGGGGCCGCACGGTTTCGGCCGCATGACGGTTGCCCGCGGCATTGCCTACGACGAGCCATTTGCATCCTTCGAAACCGGGTTGCGCTTCGAGGGCGCCGGGGTCCGGCTCGACGCGCTGCAAATGTCGAAAGGCGGCGGACAGATTACCGGCGCGGCCTACGTCGGCTGGAGCGGCACCTACTCGTTCGACGCCGACGGCCGGAATATCGCCGTCGAAACCCTGGCGCTCACGACCTATCCCGGCTACCCGACCATTTTCGGGTCGCTGGACTTCAGCGCCACCGGCACCGGCACCTTCGAGGCGCCTCGCTACGATGTGCGCTTCAGCGCCAGCGACCTGTTCTTCGGCGACGAGGGCGTTGGGCAGATGTCGGGGCGGTTGTCGATGCGCGGCCTGTTGATGACCTACGAGATGGAAGTTGCCTCGGCGCGACTGGCCGTGTCGAGCACCGGCCGCATCGAACTGAACGACGAGATGGATGCGGAGATGTCCTTCCGCATCAGCGATTCGTCGCTCGACCCGTTCGTCCGCGCGCTCCAGCCGGGGTTCTCGCCGTTTACCTCCGCCATTGCCAGCGGCACCATTCGCGTCGTCGGTGAGCTGTACAACCCCGATGCCCTGCGCGTCGACACGACGGTCGAATCCGTGGATCTGCGGCTGGTCGACTACCAGCTGCGCAACGCCGCGCCGATGCGCTTGAGCATCGAGGGGCAGTCGCTGGTGGTGGATTCGCTGCGCATGGTCGGCGACGGCACCGAGCTGGATCTGTCGGGCACGGTCGACCTGCGCGATCAGTCACTGGCGCTGCAGGCCAACGGCGCCGCCAACCTGGCGGTGTTGCAGGGGTTTGTCGCAGACGTCCGCAGCTCGGGCCGCGCCGAGGTGACGGCGCGCATTACCGGCACGGCGCGCGAACCGGTGGTGGCCGGCAACGCGCTCCTGACCGGCGGCCGGATCCGCCAGCTGTCGTTCCCGAACGCCCTTGAAGAGGTGAACGGGATCGTCACGTTCGACGCAAGCGGCGTGCGCCTGGACGGGCTCGGCGCGCGGCTCGGCGGCGGGGCGGTGCAGTTTGGCGGGCGGGTCGGGTTGGCCGCGTATCAGCTGAGCGAGTTCGACGTGACGGCAATCGGGCAGGACATGCGCCTGCGCTATCCCGAAGGGATGCGTTCGCTGGTGGACGTCACACTGGCGCTGCAGGGACCCGCGGCGTCGCCGGTGGTCACCGGCACGGTCAACGTCAAAAGCGCGAGCTGGACCCGCGGCATCGATACCTCCGGCGGCCTGTTCAGCGGCCTCGGCGGCGGCGACCCGGCGCCGCCAACCGTGGAGGGCCAGGTGGCGGCCCCGTCGGCGCTGCGGTTTGACGTCCGGCTGTTGGCGCCGTCGACGCTCCGCATCGACAACGACCAGGCTCGCATCGTTGCCAGCGCGGACCTGACCCTGCGCGGAACGCTGGACCGGCCGCTGGTCTTTGGCAGCGCCGAGATCGTCCGCGGCGATGTCGAATTCGAGGGACGCCGCTACCAGGTGACGCGCGGCAGCCTCGACTTCGCGAACTCCGAACGAATTCAGCCGTTCTTCGACATCGAAGCCGAGACGCGCGTCCGGGTGCCGGGGCAAACCTACCGCATCACCATGCGCATGGCGGGCACGACCGACCGATTGCAGCCGCAGTTCCAGTCCGATCCGCCACTGCAGACGCTTGACATCCTGACCCTGCTGTTCAGCGATCAGGCGATCAGTGGCGACATGGAGCTGGCGCGGTTGCAGCGGCCGAACGAACAGGAGCAGCGCCTGGTCGAGGCGCGGGCCACGCGCGCCCTGACCGGCGCCCTCTCGGCGGAAGTTGGCCGCGTGGTGGAGCAGACTTTCGGCGTCGACACCTTCCAGATCACGCCGCTCCTCAATGATCCGTACCAGCAGTCGGCTCGGGTCAACCTCAATCCCACGGCGCGCGTCACCATCGGCAAGCGCATTTCGAGCCGGGTCTTCCTGACCTACGCGCGCAGCCTGTCGTCGGCCGAGTACGACCAGATCATCCTGCTCGAGTTCGACGAAAGCGACACCCTGTCGTGGGTCCTCTCGCAGAACGAGGACCGGACCTACGCGCTCGAAGTCCGCAAGAGGCACGCCTTCTGATGCGCGCAGGCGTGGTCCTGGTCGTACTGCTGCTGCTCGCCGACGCGGCCGTGGCCCGCCAGTACGTCGGCCAGACCATTGCCGACGTGCGGGTCGAGGTCGCCGGCGTGCCGCTTACCGAGCCGGCGGTGATCGAGTTAATCGAGACCCGCATTGGCGAACCGCTCACCATGACCCAGGTCCGGGCGACGATCGATCACCTGGTGGGCCTCGGTCGTTTCGAGGATGTGCGAGTGGTCGCAGCGCCGTCGGCTGAGGGCGTGATCGTCCGGTGGCTGTTGATCCCGGTGCGCCGCATTGGCGCCATCAAGATCGACGGCCATGCCCAGGTGCCCGGCGCGGCCATCCGCGCCGAACTGGCGGACCGGTTTGGCGCGCTCCCGTCGGTAAACCGGGTGCCCGAGATGGTGACCGTTCTCGGGGCCTTCTATGCCGATCGCGGCTTCCGTCAGGCGGCCATCCTGCCGCGCCTCGACGAGAATCAGTCCCAGCCCGAGCGAGTGACACTGGTGCTGTCGATCAAGCCCGGTTCGCGCGCCGCCATCCGCGCCATCACGGTGACGACGTCGCGGATCGCACCGGAGGCCGAGGTCATCGAGCGCCTTGGCCTGCAGGCCGGGCGCCCGTTCGATCGCACCGCGCTCGAGGCGCGCATTGCCGACTACGAGGAAGACTTGCGCGGCCGCGGCTACTACGAGGCGCGGGTGCGCCAGGCTCACGACTTCTCGGCTGACGGCGCGAGCGTGGATGTCCAAGTGGCCGTCGAACCCGGGCCGCATGTGCGGGTCGTGTTCGAGGGCGACCCTCTCGAGGGCAATCGCGAGGCTCTGGTGCCGGTGCGCGAAGAGCGGACCGTGGACCAGGACCTGCTCGAAGACGCCAGTCTCCGCATCGAGGACGCGCTGCGGCGCGCCGGCTATCGCTCGGCGCAGGCCCCGTTCGCCCGCCGCCAGGAGGGCGACGAGGTGATTGTCACGTTCACGGTGACGCGCGGCCCGCAGCACCGCATCAGCCTGGTCGAAATCTCGGGGCTGGACGGGCTCGACGAAACCGAGATTGCGCCGCTGCTGCAGCTGAAGGCGGGTGAGCCGTACGTCGAGTCGCGCGTCGGCATGGTCGCCTCCGCGATCACCGAGCTGTACCACGTGCGGGGTTATTCGCGAGCGACGGTGACGCCGGCCATCCAGGTCCTGCCCGCCGAGACGCGCGGCGGCGCGTCGTTCCGGCCGGTCGAGGTGCGGTTCGAGGTCCAGGAGGGGCAACCCACTGAGGTCACCGGCGCCACGGTGGAAGGGGTCACCGCCCTCGAGCCGTCGCAGCTGGCCTCGCAGCTGGCGTTGTCGGCCGGACGGCCATTCTACCGCCCGCAACTGGCGGCCGACCGCGACACGCTGCTGCGGACGTATCGCGGCCTAGGCTACCAGAACGTGTCGGTGATCTCACAGCTTGCGTTCGCCGACGATCAGCGCCGCGTGGCCATCACCTGGACGGTGACGGAAGGGCCGCAGATTGTCGTCGACCGCGTGCTGATCAAGGGCAACCTGCGGACCGGCATCGACCTCATCCGGCGGGAACTCACCATCCGCTCCGGCAGTCCGCTGAGCGACGGCGCGTTAATCGAGAGCCAGCGCCAGCTGGCGGCGACCGGCCTGTTCCGCCGCGTGCGGGTGAGTGAGCTGCCGCGCACCGGGTCCAACAGCCGCGACGTGCTGGTCGACCTCGAAGAGGCGCCGGCCACGACCATCAGCTACGGCGGCGGCATCGAAGTCGGCGGCATCACCGGCACAGACGACGATGGCCAGGCCAACGAGGAACTCGACGTCGCGCCGCGCGGCTTCTTCGACATCAGCCGGCGCAACCTGTGGGGGAAGAACCGTTCGGTCACGTTGTTCGCCCGCGTGACGCTGCGCAAGGGCAACGGCGACGAGGGGATCGAGGGCGGCAACGCCGCCGGCTACGGCCTCAACGACTATCGCGGGTTGTTCACGTTTCGGGAGCCCCGGGCGTTTGGCACCACCGGCGACGCCCAGTTCAGCGCGTTCATCGAGCAGGGCTTGCGCTCGAGCTTCGATTTCAATCGCAAGGGCGTCACCGCCGACTACGCCAAGCGGTTCACCGGCTTCACCGTCACCGGCCGCTACACCTTCGACTACACGAAGCTCTACAACGAACGCATCGCGCCAGACGACCAACTCCTGATCGATCGGCTGTTTCCCCAGGTGCGGTTGTCCAAGGTCTTCAGCTCCGTGTTGCGCGACTCGCGTGACGATGTGCTCGATCCGCAGCAAGGGTCGGTGCTCGGCCTCGACGGATCGATCGCCGCGAGGGTGCTCGGTTCGGAAGTGGGGTTCGTGAAGAGCTTCGCCCAGGCGTTCATTTACCGGCGGTTGCCGGGCCGCGGCATCGTGCTGGCGGCCGGCGCGCGCGTGGGCGTCGCGGTCGGCTCCGCACAGGTGGTGCCGGCGGTCATCGAAATCGCCGCGCCGGCCGACGCCGACGTGGCGCGCGATCGGTCGCGGGCGGCGACTTTTCCCACTACCATTCGCGACCTGCCTGCGAGCGAACGGTTTTTTGCCGGCGGCGACACCACCGTGCGCGGCTTCGCGCTCGACCGGCTGGGCACGCCCGAGACGCTCGATCCGCAGGGGTTCCCGCAAGGCGGCAACGGCCTCGCCGTCTTCAATTTCGAGGCCCGCGCGCCCTATTGGAAGAACCTGCAGTTCGTGTGGTTTACCGACGCCGGCAACGTCTTCAAGCTGGCGTCCGACATCCGCCTGGACGAACTGCGGCTCACCAGCGGGATCGGCTTTCGCTATCGGTCGCCGATTGGCCCGCTGCGGGTGGATTGGGGCTTCAAGCTCAGCACGAAGCTGCTGGCAACCGGTGGGCGGGAGCGATCGAACGTGCTGCACATCTCGCTGGGGCAGGCCTTCTAGCGGAGTGTCCGTTCGAGCGAATGCGGATCGTTCCTTCGGAACGACCCCAGTGGCCTCAATGGGCCGATTGATGGGACGTTCGTAATCACTGATACGCTCCACTAGATGAGACCCCTACTATGCGGCGTGCTCGTGGCGTGGCTGGCACCGGCGGCGGCGGCCCAGCCCGCCGAGCTGCTGGATCGGACGCTCGCGATCGTCGGCACGCAGGTAATCACGCTCGGCGATGCGCAGGCGGCGGTTCGCCTCGGGCTGGTGGCCGCCGCGCCAGGGGCCGATCCGGCTTCGATTACGCAGGTGCTGGTGGATCGGGAATTGGTCCTGCGCGAAGTCCAGCGCTATGCGCCGCCCGCGCCGTCGGACGGCACGGTCGAGGCGCGGATCGATGAACTCCGGAAGCAGCTGCCGGCGCCGGGCGAGTGGGCGCGGATTCTCGCGGCCACCGGCTTCACCGAGGCGCGCCTGCGCGCCTGGGTGCGGGACGACCTGCGGACCGTCGCGTACCTGGCGCAGCGGTTTGCCTCGGCCAGTACGCCGACCGACGCCGAGGTCGCCGTGCTCTTTACGCAGGAGCGGGTCGCCTTCGAGCGCGCCGGCATCACCTTCGAACAGGCGGCACCGGCGCTGCGCGAGCGCCTGGTCGAGGCCCGCCGCCGCGAGCTGATCACCGACTGGGTATCCGACCTTCGCCGCCGCACCACGGTCGTGCTGCTGCCGCAGTAGTGTGGGCTCGCGCCTCCCACCTTCGCGCTGACGCGCTACGGTGGACAGGCCGGCGCTCGTAAGGCTCGGCGCTTCGCGCCTTCGTGGGGCTTGGGGCTTGCGCCCCTCGTGGGGGTCGGGCCTCACGGCCCTCCTGCGGGATTCCCCACGCCGAGCGGAGCGAGGCGCCGCACGACGGCGCGAAGCGCCGAGCCCGACAATGGCGCGAAGCGCCGAGCCCCACGAGCACTCAGCGCAGGAACGCGCGCAGCAGCTCGCCGCAATTGAACAGGCTGTGACTGACGATCGAGGCGATCGCACTGCCACGGGTCAGGTAGATCGCGCCCCACGTCGCGCCCAATGCGCCGGTCAGGATCGCGGCGTCCCAGCCTTGTAGGGTGTGCCCCAGGCCGAACGCCAGGCTCGTGACGACCAGTCCGAGTCCGGCGCTGCCCAGGTTGTGCCGGAACCGATGCAGCAGGAACGCCCGCTGCAACTCCTCGCGCAGTCCCCCGGCGACGATCACGACAAACAGGAACGCCAGCAGGCCGGTCTGAGTCCCGAGCAGTCCCTCCAATGGGTTGACCGGGACGTTGCGAAGAAACGGCACGAACGCCCGGATCGCGAGCGACAGCACCACGATCAGCGCCACCACGAACGGCACTGACAGCACCCCCACGACGGCTTCGCCGCCCACGGGACACCGGCCGAGGAAGACGTCGCGCGGCCGCTCGCCGCCCTGAATCAGCAACCACCAGATCAGCGACAGCAGCACCACCGTATCGCCGAGCGCCAACGCGAAGACGAACGTCGCCGACAGCGTGCCATCGACCGTGAGGGGCGCAATGCCCGCGGCTTGCAGGCCCGCCCCGAGCAGCAACTGCGTCGGATATCCGGAGCACAGGAGGATCTCGGCCCACGCCCGCCACCGTCGGCGCGCGGGCGCTGCCTCGACCGCGGCCGGTTCAGGATCGATCGGGGTGTCTGGCAGCACGCGTCACTCTCGCTCTAGCCGATGGTACACTCGAACCAGTGGCCGAGCCGACCTCCCATGCTGCCGAACGCGTCCTGATCGTGGACGATGATCCCGCGACGCGGACGGGACTGACCGAGCTGGTGCGCGCGTGGGGCTTCACCGCGGAATCGGCGGGCGACGGCGCCGAGGCCCTCGAGCGGGTCACCGACTTCCGGCCGTCGATCATCGTCTCCGACATGGTCATGCCGCGCATGAGCGGCCTCGACCTGCTCAAGGCCCTGGCCGGCGAGGTCGAGCAGATCAAGGTCATCCTGCTGACCGCGCAGGGCACGGTCGACACGGCCGTCGAGGCGGTCAAGGCCGGCGCCGAAGACTACCTGACCAAGCCGCTCGATCCGCACAAGCTGCAGCGGCTGCTGGTGCGGCTGGCTGAGATCAACCAGCAGAAGCGCGAGAACCAGGCGTTGCGCCGCCAGTTGACCGGCAGCGGCCGATTCGGCCGCATCATCGGCCACAGTCCCGCCATGCGGGCCCTTTATCAAGTGCTCGAACAGGCGGCGCCCACGCCGGCGTCGATGCTGCTGCTCGGCGAGTCGGGTACCGGCAAGGAACTGGTGGCCCAGACCATTCACCAGCTGAGCCCACGCGCGAACGCGCCGTTTGTCGCGCTCAACTGCGCGGCGATTCCCGACACCCTGCTCGAAAGCGAGATCTTCGGTCATGAAAAGGGCGCCTTCACCGGCGCCACCGACCGGCGGCTGGGCTGTTTCGAGCTGGCGGACCGCGGCACCTTGTTCCTCGACGAGATCGCCGAGATGACCCCGGCGACCCAGGTGAAACTGCTGCGGGTGCTGCAGGAGCGGAAGTTCCGCCGGTTGGGCGGCCGCACCGAACAGGCGGTCGACGTGCGCGTGATCGCCGCCACCAACATCGATCCCGCAACGGCGATTCGTGAGGGCCGCCTGCGTGAAGACCTCTACTATCGGCTGAACGTGTTCAGCATCAAGTTGCCGCCGTTGCGCGAACGCAAGGACGATCTGCCGCTGTTGATCCAGGCCTTCGTCGACGAGTTCAACACCCGCGACCACCGCTCGGTGAAGACGGTGGCGCCGGCGGCGATGCGCCTGCTGGAACAATACGACTGGCCCGGCAACGTCCGCGAACTGCGCAACGTGATCGAGCGCGCCACGATCCTTGCCCGCGGTGAGGTGATTGAACTGCCGCACCTGCCGGCGCTTGGCGCCGCGCCGGCCGCCGTGGCCCCGGCCAACGGCGTGACCATCGCCCCGGGGATGACCGTGGACGAGGCCGAGGAGAAGTTGATCTTCGCCACGCTCGAGGCCGCCGCCGGCAACAAGACCCGCGCCGCCGAGATGCTCGGAATCAGCCTCAAGACCCTCCACAACAAGCTGAATCGATTCAAGGATGAGGGTGCCAAGGGTGCCTAAGGTGCCTAACGTGCGCGGGTAGGTCGGGCCGGCATGCGGTTGTCGATCAAGCAAAAACAGGTGCTGGGCGTTACCGCGATGGTGGCGCTGATCGTCATTGCGCTCAGCCTACTGCACCTGGGCAACACGGTGGTCATCCTGCTCGCCGGGAGCCGGGATCGTTTGAATCTGTTTGGCAGCTCGGTGTATTCGCAGGCGGCCATTGCGATCGTGTCGCCGGAAACGGCGTACCAGGACGTCCGCAACAGCCGCGCTGTGCAGTCCGCGTTGCAGGCGGCGCTGTATTCCGACGATATCATCGAGGCGTCGATCGTCGATCCGGACGGTGTCGTGATTGCGTCGAGCAATCCAGAGCAAGTCGGCAGGACCGTCACGCGATTGCCGCAGCTGAACGACTTGTTCGCGCTCAACGACGTGGCGAAGCTGCGAGCGATTTATCTCAATGACAACAATGTCGAGTGGACCCAGCCGATGGCGCTCGGCGATCAGCCGTTCGGCGAGATACGCGTCAGCCTGATGCCCGGCTTGCTGCGCAGTTACCTCAATCCGTCGATCACGTCAGCGGCCCTGGTCGCGGGGGGCGCGTTGGTGGTGGCGATCGTCGTCGCCATGCTGCTGGCCCAGCTGGTGCTGCGGCCCATGCACGTCATTCGCAGCAGCCTGACCCGGCTGGGCCGCGGTGACCTGGGCGCCACCCTGGACCTGCGCGACGATGAGGAACTGCGTGACCTGGGCGATGTGTTCGACCAGGTGAGCGCGCAACTGCGGGCGGCGTCGCCGGGCGGGCTCTCGCCGGCGCAGCTGGGCGAGATGTCGCGGCGCATCACGCGCGTCGGCCGGTTGTTCACCGGGGTGGCGCACGAGATGAAGAACCCGCTCAACGCCATGACGATCCACATCGAGCTCCTGCGCGCGAAGCTCGATGCGGCGAGTCCGGCTTTCCCGCACCTTGACGTGATCGCCGGCGAGATCCGCAAGCTCGACGAGCGCATCCAGGGGTTCCTGAAGTTCGTGCGGCCCGAAGAGGTGTCGTTCGGCCCGGTGCCGCTGGCGCCGCTGATTCGCAACGTGCTGGCCGCCGTCGGGCCCGAAGCCGACCGCGCCGGGGTCACCATCCAGGCGGGGTGCGGCGATTCGACGCTGGTGGCCGAGGGCGACCCGGCCCAATTGCGCGACGTGTTCCTGAACCTGGCCCAGAACGCCATCCAGGCCATGCCGAAGGGCGGGCGACTGTCGATGACCTGCAGCGTCTTGCCAGACCACCGCGTCAGCGTGCGCGTCGAAGATACCGGGGTGGGGATCGCGCCGGAGAATCTGGAGCGCATCTTCGAGCTGTACTTCACGACGAAGGATCGCGGATCGGGGATGGGGCTGGCGCTGGTGTTCCGGGCGGTGCAGATCCACAACGGCACCATTGACGTGGAATCCACCGTCGGGGTGGGGACTGCGTTCATCGTGGTCCTGCCTGACGGGCGACCTGTCACGCCGCAGCTCGACACCTCGAATGGGAGCGGAGGCGGATAGAATCGGGATGATGAGACGGGCCCGGCTGGCGACGATTGTGCTGCTGACGACGATGCTTGGCGCGTGCGCGGCGAAGGCACAGGTGCGCACCGAAGTCGAACTGCCGTTGCTCGATCCGCCGCCGCCGCCGCCGCGCGTGGTGACGATTTACCAGGACGAGCCGGCCCTGGTGCCGGTGGCGCCGGTGGTCGAGGCGGTGCCCGCGCGACCGCCGTCGCGGCCCCAGCGGGCCGACGTCAGGCCGGAGTCGGCGCCTGCCACGGAGCCGGTCGCCGACGCCGTCAAGCCGCCAGCGCCAGCGCTGACCCTCACCCTGTCACCGGGGACCGAGGCGCAGACCGCCGGCGCGATTCGCGAGTTGATGGCCAGGGCATCGCGGGACCTGGCACGGCTCAACCCGGCCGCGTTGAACGCCGATGGCCGCGGCCAGGCGGACGCAGCCCGCCGCTTCCTGCAGCAGGCTGAAGACGCTCTCAAGGCGCGCAACATCATCTACGCCGGCAAGCTGGCCGACAAGGCGGCAACGATCGCCGCTGTGCTCGTCCGCTGACTTCTGACATCTAATCTCTAGTAGTCGCGGTTGCACGCGGCTGCACCCCAACCGTTGTTTACCTTGCCGAAAAACTTTCGTTAAGCGAAAATATAGCGAATGGAAGTTTTTTGGCCGGTTTCCGCGATATATTGCGGACGACCTAAAAGAAAAACGCAACATGTAGTGGCTAAGTGCTTGACAACAAATAGTTACAGGCGCATATTTGGCTCCGCGCTCGAAGATGACTTTCAATCGTCAGACACCTCCCGGCGTCCAACGATTGAGGCTGAATCGGAGCCGAACTCGAGAACCAAAAGAGCCGATTTAGAAACGTCAGACCGCGCGTACCAACCAATTTTAGAAACACGTTTGATTAGCTAGGGCGTCCGCCCCATAGGGGAGGGGTGTCGCCATTCGGAGGAAGAAGCATGCAGGAAGGCGCTTCCCAGAAGGGTCTGTCAGCATCACCCGCGGGACAGACCGCAAGCTCGTCGTCGGGCAACGTTGAACCGACAGAGTCAGCACGAAGCAGAAAGTCTCAGGCCTCCCCCGGTCTGGAGTTTCCGCGCTATTTCACGGCCGCCGGCAGCGATCCGTTCGACCTGGTCGAATGGGAGCTGCGCGACGCCATCATCGGCAACGAGAAGGGCACCGTTGTTTTCGAACAGCGGGACGTCGAGATCCCGAAGTCGTGGTCGCAACAGGCCACCAACATCGTTGTCTCAAAATACTTCCGGGGGCATATCGGCTCGCCCGAGCGCGAGCAATCGGTCAAGCAGCTCATTGGCCGGGTTGTCGACACCATTACCGCCTGGGCGCGCAAGCAGAAGTACTTCGCCTCGGACGCGGCGCTGCAGGCGTTCAGTGACGACTTGAAGTTCCTGCTGGTGCACCAGAAGGCGGCTTTCAACAGCCCCGTGTGGTTCAACTGCGGCTTTGAGAAGGCGCCGCAGTGCTCGGCGTGCTTCATCAACGCGGTCGACGACACCATGGACTCGATTCTTGGCCTGGCCAAGACCGAGGGCATGCTGTTCAAGTTCGGCTCCGGTACGGGCAGCAATCTCTCGGCGATCCGTTCGTCGAAGGAACTGCTGGCCGGCGGCGGCACGGCGTCGGGGCCGGTATCGTTCATGAAGGGGTTCGACGCGTTCGCGGGCGTGATCAAGTCGGGCGGCAAGACGCGCCGCGCCGCCAAGATGGTCATCTTGAACGCCGAGCATCCCGACATCGTCGACTTCATCAGCTGCAAGGTCGAGGAAGAGAAGAAGGCGTGGGCGCTGATCGACGCCGGCTACGACGGCTCGTTCACGGGGACCGCCTACGGCTCGGTGTTCTTCCAGAACTCGAACAATTCGGTTCGCGTGACCGACGAGTTCATGCGCGCGGTGCTGGACGATGGCCTGTGGCAGACCAGGGCCGTGACCACCGGCGAGGTGATGGACACCTACAAGGCGCGTGACTTGATGCGCCTGATCGCCGAAGGCACCTGGGTCTGTGGCGATCCCGGCATGCAGTTCGACACCACCGTCAACGAATGGCACACCAGCCCGAACACGGCCCGCATCAACGCGAGCAACCCGTGCTCGGAGTACATGTTCCTGGACGACTCGGCCTGCAACCTGTCGTCGCTGAACCTGATGACCTTCGTCAAGGACGATGGCGAGTTCGACGTCGAGGCGTATCGCGCGGCGTGCCGCACCATGATCACCGCGCAGGAGATCCTGGTCGACAACTCCAGCTATCCGACTCCGGCGATTGCCAAGAACAGCCACGCCTTCCGTCCGCTCGGCCTCGGCTACGCCAACCTGGGCGCGCTGCTGATGTCGCGCGGCCTGCCCTACGACAGCGATGCCGGCCGCGACTACGCCGGCGCCCTGACGGCGGTGATGACCGGCGAGGCCTACGCCCAGTCGGCGCGGATCGCCCGTGACCACGGCGGTCCGTTCGCCGGCTACGACATCAACCGCGAGCCGTTCCTGCGCGTCATGCGCAAGCACCGCGACGCGATCAAGGACATCGACCAGAAGCACGTGCCGGACGACCTCTACAACGGCGCCAGGCAGGCGTGGGACGAG
Organism: Acidobacteriota bacterium; assembly: GCA_030697165.1. Classification (NCBI taxonomy): domain Bacteria; kingdom Pseudomonadati; phylum Acidobacteriota; species Acidobacteriota bacterium. The sequence continues at coordinate 377,993 of JAUYQQ010000015.1, read as the reverse complement.
GCGGTCGAGCTTGGCGAAGACTTCGGCTACCGCAACGCGCAGGCCACCGTGCTGGCGCCCACCGGCACCATCGGCTTCATGATGGATTGCGACACGACCGGCGTCGAACCCGACATCGCGCTCGTGAAGTACAAGAAGCTGGTCGGCGGCGGCATGATGAAGATCGTCAACCAGACGGTGCCGCCCGCGCTCAAGAAGCTGGGCTACACGGCCTCGCAGATCGCCGACATCATCAAGCACATCGACGAGCAGGAGACCATCGAAGGCGCGCCGCACCTCCTGGAGCGCGACCTGCCGGTGTTCGACTGTGCCTTCAAGGCCTCGAAGGGCGAGCGGTCGATCCACTACATGGGCCACATCAAGATGATGGGCGCGACCCAGCCGTTCATTTCGGGCGCCATCAGCAAGACCGTCAACGTGCCGAAGGACGCCAGCGTCGAAGACATCGAGCAGGCGTACCTGGAGTCGTGGCGGCTCGGCGCCAAGGCCGTCTCGATTTACCGCGATGGCTCCAAGCGCACGCAGCCGCTGAACACCTCGAAAGCGGCGATCGACGCCAAGGGCGTGGTGATCAGCCAGCAGACGACCGACGCCGTGAAGGCGGCCGTGGCGGCCGCGCTCGCGCAGAAGGCGCCGGCTCGCCGCAAGCTGCCGGACGAACGGCAGGCCATCACGCACAAGTTCGACATCGCCGGCCACGAGGGCTACATCACGGTGGGCCTGTTCGAGGACGGCATGCCGGGCGAGATCTTCCTGGTCATGGCGAAGGAAGGCTCGACCATCTCGGGCTTTGCCGACGCGTTTGCCCAGGCCATCAGCTACGCGCTGCAGTACGGCGTGCCGCTGCAGGCGCTGGTAGACAAGTTCAGCCACGTGCGGTTCGAGCCGTCGGGCATGACCAAGAACGCCGACGTGCGGTTCGCCAAGTCGATCGTCGATTACATCTTCCGCTGGATGGCGTCGAAGTTCCTCTCGGCCGAGGCCCAGTTCAACGCCGGCGTGAACAATCGCGACGATGCCGCGGGCAGTTACGCGGCTGAACCTGCCGCCGTTCCGGCACCCAAGGTGACCGCGTCACCGACCGCGACGGTGAGCACCACCGGCGTGATCGTGCCGCAGACCCACCAGTTCGCCGCCATGCAGAACCAGGAGGACGCGCCGCCGTGCACGACCTGCGGGTCGATCATGGTGCGCAGCGGCGCCTGCTATAAGTGCAGCAACTGCGGAACAACGTCTGGCTGTGCCTGACGTTGTTCCAGTCCTGAGCGGAGTCGAAGGGCGGCACGACTTCAGGCTGTGCGTAACCGACGCAACCACGAAGGACGCGACGGTCACGACGTTTAGTTTTGTAAGAGGCTGACTAGGGGCGGGGCCGGGAGCAATCCCGGCCCTTTCTCGTTGGTTGCGGAAAGTCCAGTTGTTAACCGGGATACTTGAGAAATATTGGGGCTACAGCTCCTTCCGGCCACTTCAACTCGAAGCCATGGAGGCGGTGATGGCCAACCGCGACTCGTTGCTGGTGTTGCCGACCGGCGGCGGCAAGTCGCTCTGTTTCCAGGCGCCCGCGATCGCCCGCGACGGGCTGGCCATTGTCGTCTCTCCGCTGATTTCGCTGATGAAGGACCAGGTGGACACGCTGGTTGGCAACGGCGTCTCGGCGGCGTACTACAACAGCTCGATGCCGTCGGAGGCGAGGGCCGAGGTCACGCGCGGCATTCGCGACGGCCGCTACCGCATGCTCTACGTCGCGCCGGAGCGGCTGGTCGGCGACGGTGGCGACGGCTTCCTGAAGCTGCTCGAATCGAAGCCGGTCAGCTTCATCGCCGTGGACGAGGCGCACTGCATCAGCCAGTGGGGGCACGACTTCCGCACCGAGTATCGCCAGCTGGCACGCCTGCGCGAGCGGTGGCCGTCTGTGAGCATGCACGCCTACACCGCCACCGCGACCGGTCGCGTCCGCAAGGACATCATCACGCAGCTGGGCCTGCGCGACGCCGCCGAGCTGGTCGGCTCGTTCGACCGGCCGAACCTGGTCTATCGGGTGCTGGCGCGGGCCACGCTCAAAGCCCAGATCCTGGACGTGCTCGAGCGCCATCGCGGCCAGGCCGGCATTATCTACTGCACCTCGCGCAAGGAGGTCGACAGCCTCTCGCAGTGGCTCAACGACACCGGCTGTCGGTCGCGGCCGTACCACGCGGGGCTGCCCGACGAAGAACGCAGCCGCAACCAGGACGCGTTCCTGAACGAAGAAGTGGACCTGGTGGTGGCCACCGTCGCCTTCGGCATGGGCATTGACCGTTCGGACGTGCGGTTCGTGATCCACTCGGGCGCGCCGCAGTCGCTCGAGCACTACCAGCAGGAATCGGGCCGTGCCGGCCGTGACGGTCTCGAAGCCGAATGCGTGCTGATCGCCTCTGGCGCCGACTTCCTGAAGTGGCGCGTCATGCTCGAGAAGAACGGCGAGATGTCCGACGCGCGCCGCACGCTGCTGCGCGACATGGAGCGCTACGCCGCCAGCGTCGGCTGCCGGCACAAGCGCCTGGTCGGCTACTTCGGCGAGACCTTCACCAAGGACGACTGCGGGGCCTGCGACTACTGCCTCGGCGAGCTGGAGACGGTGGCCGACCCCGTAACCATTGCGCGCAAGGTGCTGTCGTGCGTCGCGCGCGTCGGGCAGCGCTTTGGCGCCGCGCACGTCAGCAACGTGCTGCGCGGCAGCGACAGCGAGCAGGTGCGGTCGCGCGGCCACCACGAGCTGTCGGTGTTCGGCCTGATGAAAGACGCGACCATCGACGAGCTGCGCGGCTACGTCGATCAACTGCTGGCGCACGGCCTGCTGCAGCAGGGCGGTGACGAGTACCCGATCCTGCAGCTGACGTCGGAGGGGCTGGCGCTGTTGAAGGACGCCGGCGCGCAGCCGGACCTGTCGCTGGCACGCCAGAAGCGGCCCGAAAAGGGCCGGCTCCCCAAGCGTGCCCGCGTCGAAACAGAAGGCTGGGAAGGCGTCGATCGCGACTTGTTCGAGCGGCTGCGCGCCATGCGCATGCAGGTGGCACGCAAGCGCGGCGTGCCGCCGTACGTCATCTTCCACGACACGACCTTGCGCGAGATCGCGCGGACAAAGCCGGCGACCATCGAGGGCCTGCGTCACGTCAAGGGCGTGGGCGACCGCAAGGCCTCGGATTTGGGCGACCTGATCCTGTCGATCATTGCCGGCCCTTGACCTGGGGCACCTTAGGCACCCTAGGCACCTTAGAATGTCCCCATGTCCATTCCTGCCGGATTCGATTGGAGCACGCCGTTCGTTGCCGACGCGTGCGTGCAACTGTCATTGCCTGTTCGCGTCGGACCTCCGGGACTGCGCTGCACCATCCCGGGCTCCCGGATCGCTGGTCCGGTCTGTCCGGCCCGGCACGCCGGCAGCACCGATGTCTTCCTCGAGGCGATCGCCTCGGCCAATCCTGGCGACATCCTGGTGATCGATAACGGCGGCCGCCTCGACGAGGGTTGCATCGGCGACCTCGTGGTGGGAGAAGCGCACATGAGCCGGCTGGCCGCCACGCTCTGCTGGGGCGCCCACCGCGATACCGCCGCCATTCGCGCCATTGGCGCCAAGGTGTGGAGCCTCGGCACCTGTCCAAACGGGCCGCTCGAACTGCGGTCGCGCGCAGACGATGCGCTCATCCGCGCCCGGTTCGGCGCGGCCACCGTGTCGTCCGGCGACGTCGTCTTTGCCGATGACGATGGCATCGTGTTCGTCGGACTGACCCACCTGGCCGAGGTGATCGAGACGGCACGTGAGATCGCCGTTCGCGAGGGTGCGCAAGCCACCCGCCTGCTGAAGGGCGAGTTGTTGCGGTCGCAGCTCGATTTGCACGGCTACCTCGCCAAGCGCGCGTCGAATCCCGCCTATACGTTCCGCGATCATCTGAAGACATTTGGCGGCGCGATCGAGATTTAGTGCTTCTCCACCGCGCTCGGGTCAGACCCCTCGGCACGACCTGCTCGGGGTCAGACCCGGTTGGCGATATACAATGCCGGCTACCCCTCAATGACGCGCCAGTACTGTCACATCGGCTCCAGCACCATTGCCTATCTCGACTCGGCCCCGGGCGACAGCGCGCTGCGGACGTACGTGCTGCTGCATGCCTTTCCGCTCGGCGCGAATCAGTGGGAGCCGCAAATGCGCGCCATTCCCGCTGGATGGCGTCTGATCACGCCGGACCTGCGTGGCTTTGGCGGCTCCACCGAGCTTGATTCGTTGAGCGCGCTGGCCATGTCGGATTACGCCGGCGATGTGGTTGACCTGCTGGGCGAGCTGTCGCTTTCGCGGGTTGTGATCGGCGGCCTGTCGATGGGAGGCTACGCGGCGCTCGCCTTGCTGCAGAGCGCGCCGCAGGTCATCGAGGCGCTGATCCTGGCCGACACCCGCGCCACTGCGGACACGCCGGAAGGCCGCGCCAACCGGCGCAACATGCTGGCGCTGGTCGACCGCGAAGGCCCCTCCGGCGTGGCGCGGGAGATGATGCCCAAGCTGCTCGGCAAGACGACCCTGGAGCTGAATCCGGCCATCGAGGCGCAGGTGCGACGGTTGATCAAGCAGCAGTCGCCGGTCGCGATTCGCGGCGCCATTCACCGCATGATGCATCGCCCCGACTCAACGGCCCTGCTGGCGCAAGTCACCGTGCCCACGCTGGTGATCGTCGGCGAGGAAGACGAACTGACGCCGCCAGAGGATTCGCGGCGCATTGCGGATGCGGTGCCCGGCGCGACCCTCGTCACCATCCCGGCCGCCGGACACCTGTCGAATCTCGAGCAGCCCGACGCATTCAACGCCGCGTTGACCGCGTTCTTGGCTAAGCTCTAAAGACGATGCGATTGATGGTAACGGCTCTGCTGGTGCTCCTGATCGCCGCTCCGCCGGCGGCGCAGGAACCAGTCACGGCGACGGTCGATCCCCTGCACAAGCCGTTCGACGAGATTCTCGATCTCTACGTCCGCGACGGCCTCGTCTATTACTACGCGCTCAGGCAGGAGCGCGCCAAGTTCGATCGCTACGTCCAGGCCATCAGCGAGGTGGGCGCCGACACGGTGGCCCGGTGGTCGCAGCCGCGGCAACTCGCATATTGGATCAACGCCTACAACGCCTTTGTGCTGCGTTCGGTAATCGACAGCTATCCCATTCGTGGCAAAGCCCCTGACTATCCGGCGAACAGCATCCGGCAGATTCCCGGTGCGTTCGAACGCCGCACGTTCCGCGCCGGCGGGCGCCAGTTGACGCTCGACGCCCTCGAACGAGACGTGATCGGCGGCTTCGATGACCCGCGCGCGCTGCTGGCGCTTGGTCGCGGCGCCATGGGCGGCAGCCGCCTCAAGAGCGAAGCCTTTACCGCCGACCGGCTCGACCAGCAGTTGACGACGATGACCAGCGAGTTGGTGACACGGCGAGTCCTGGTGCAAGTGGATGCCGGTAACAACCGGCTGTCGGTGAACCCGATGTTTTCATGGCGCGAGGCGTTGTTCACTCGGACGCTGGCGAATCGCGCGCCGGCGATGTACGCGACCCGCAGCCCACTGGAACGCTCGGTACTGGCGTTGATCGAGCCGCTGATTGTGCCGAACGAAGCCGAGTTCCTTCGCCGGAACGAGTTCGTCATGGTGTTTCACGAGTTCGACTGGCGGCTGAACGACTTGACGGGCAGATAGGGTGCCAAGGTGCCAAGGTGCCAGGGTGCCAGGGTGCGGGTTGGGGAGATATGGATTTAGGACTGACGGGAAAAGTGGCGGTGGTGACCGGTGGCAGCCGCGGGTTGGGGTTGGCGGCGGCGGAAGCGCTGATTGGCGAAGGCGCGCATGTGGTGGTGTGCGCGCGGGGCGCTGAGCAGCTGCAGGTCGCCGTCGAGCAGTTGCGCGCGGCCGCGGCGAACGGGGCCCGCGCCGAGGCGGTGACCGCCGATGTTTCGACCCAGCATGGGGTGGCCTCGGTCATCGAGACGGCCATCAAGACGTTTGGGCGGCTCGACGTGCTCGTCAACAACGTCGGCGTGGCGAAGGGCGGCGATCTCGAAGCGACCAGCGACGCCGAATGGCACGAAGCGTTCGATCACACCCTGTTTCCAGCCATCCGCGCCTCGCGCCTGGCGGTGCCGCACCTGCGCAAGCAGGGCGGGGTCATAGTCATTGTGTCGTCGATCTTCGGGCGCGAGTCGGGCGGCCGCATGACCTACAACGCCGTGAAGGCGGCGGAGATCAGCCTGACCAAGTCGCTGGCCCAACAACTGGCAAAAGATCAGGTGCGAGTGGTCTCGGTGGCCCCGGGCTCGATCCTGTTCGAGGGCGGGTCGTGGTGGAAGCGCCAGCAGGCGGATCCCCAGGGGATCGCCGAGTTCATCAGCCGCGAGTTGCCGTTCGGCCGGTTCGGCCGGCCTGAAGAAATCGGCGCCGCGATCGCGTTTCTGGCGTCGCCCAAAGCCAGCTGGGTCAGCGGCACTACTGTGGTTGTTGACGGGTGTCAGTCGCGCATGTTCTGAAAGAGGTTCAATCACGAGGGTTCAATCACGAAGGTTCAATCACGAAGGTTCAATCACGAAGGTTCAATCACGAGGGTTCAGGAGAACCCCCGTGTTCGAACCCTCGTGATTGAACCTAAGTGCTTGAACCCTTCTGTTTGAACCAGATGTAGTACACCGGCAGCCCCAGCAGCACCACGCCGAACGTGATCGAGGTCCACACCGGATCGTTGATCAGCGCATTCACGACCAGGTAGAGTGCGGCGGCGATGAACACCGCAGGCACGAACGGATAGCCCACCACCTTGTAGGGCCGATGCAGGTTCGGCTGCGACTTCCGCAGCGTGTAAATGGCGGCCACGCTCAACGCATAGAACGGCCACATCGCGAGCACGAACGTGTCGGTCAGCTGCTCGAAGGTCTGCGTCATCACCATGGCCACGCCCAGCACCGAGGCCAGCGCAATGGCGACATACGGCGTGTGCCACGTCGGGTGGACCCGGGCGATGGGGGCAAACAGCAGCTTGTCGTCGGCCATCGCGAAGAAGATGCGCGGTGACGCGAGCATGCTGCCCATCAACGATCCAAACGTGGAGATCATCACGACGACCGCGATGAACGAGACGCCGATCTGGCCGAACAGCGCGCCCATGGTGTCGGCGGCAATCAGCGGCGAGCTGGCCACCTTCTCGATCGGGCTGACATACAGGTAGGCCGCGTTGGCGAGGAGGTAGATGGCGATGATCATCACCGTGCCGATGATGATCGCCCGCGGCAGATTGCGCTGCGGGTCTTTGACCTCGCCGCTGGCAAACGTCAGGTCGGCGAACCCGTCGTACGCCCACATCACCGAGATCAGCGCCAGGCCAAACACGCCGGCATCCACCGCGGCGCCGTTGGAGGCAAGGTGGCCGAACGAGGCGCCGGCATCGCCGCCCAGCAGGAACGACGCCGCGACCAGCAGCGCCAGCGCCCCGAACTTCGTGATGGTCGAGATGCCCGCGAACAATGCGCCCAGCTGGACCCCGACGATGTTGGTGGCCCCGGCGAAGATGATGGCCCCGGCCGCTAGATAGTCGGCCCACGCCGGGTGGGCAATGGGATCGAGGCCGAAGACCCGCATGAAGTACTCGCCGAACACCGACGAGATGCCGCCAAGCGCCGCGGCGCGAATGAGCACCAGCTGCGCCCAGCCGTAGAGAAACCCGAAGGGACGTCCCCAGCCCTCGCGCAGGTACACATACATGCCGCCCGTCTCGGGCATGGCCGCCGACAGTTCCGCGAAGGCGAGCGCGCCACAGAGCACGATGATGCCGCCGATGATCCAGACGGCCATCATCAGCATGGGATCGGGCACCCGCGTGGCAATGCCGGCCGGCGTGCGGAAAATGCCGCCACCGATGGTGATGCCGATGACGATGCCAATGGAACTCAACAGGCCGAGGCGGCGGACGAGGGTAGGCATTGGGGGGAACTATAATGGCAAACATGACGCGGCTGACTTCGATTCTGTTGCTCGCCCTGGCCCTTGGCAGGCCGGCCTGGGCCCAGGAGCCCGGCGAGCCGGACGTCGAAGGCTGCAAGCCGTCCCCCTTGGTGTCGCGAATGACCGGATGCCAGATCTATGAATGCAGCGCGAAGGACTTCGACGCTTGGGAAGTCGTGATCAATAAAGCGGGCGAGACGAAAACGCTCGAGGGCGCCGGCGACCACAACAAATTCGCATGCCCGGCGACGATTTCGCACCTGCAGCTGCAACGCAATCTCGAGGCCGCCCTGCAGAAGGCGGGGTACCAGATGGTGTTCAACGGCCGGTACGAGGGCCACGAACGTGCCGCGATCACGGTGCGGAAGGGCGCGCAGTGGGTGTTCGTGCAGCTCACTGACTTCAACGAGCTCCCGGTCTACGAGCAGACGACGGTCCTCGTGAAGGAGATGGCGCAGGAAATGTCGGCCACTGCGCAGGCCATGTCGGATGCCATCGCCAAGAGCGGGAAGCTCGACGTGTACGGCGTCACCTTCGCGACCGGTCAGGCGATCATCACGCCCGGGTCGGACGCCGTGTTGACCGACGTGCTCGCCGTGCTGACGGCCAACCCGGATTGGCAGCTGCGGATCGAAGGCCACACCGACAACGTCGGTGACCAGGCGGCGAACTTGAAGCTCTCGAACGCGCGCGCGGTAGCCGTGGCGGCCTGGTTGTCGGCAAAGGGGATCAACGCGGCGCGCCTGACGACCGTAGGCCTGGGCGATACCCAACCCGTGGGCGAGAACGCCACCGAAGAGGGCCGCGCCCGCAACCGCCGGGTTGTGCTCGTCAAGACGTAGCGTCCGGCTTTAGCCGGACCCTCCCTTTTGTTCTTTGTTCGCCCTTTCGTCCAATGATCGTGTAGCATTGCACACGATTACCTATGGCGTCAGACACTGCGACCCTTCGAGAGCCTCAGGGTCGTCCCGAGCAGGGTCGAGGGACGACCCTGCCCGCACGGCGCTCGCTCGAACATAAACAGGTAGCCCTCCAAAGCGCGCTGCAGGTCCTGGCCTCCGGCTCGGCCCTCGACCGCCCCGATACCCCGGACGAGGTCGTGACGGCCGTGCGGCGGCTGCCTGCGGTCGAGGCTGCCTTCGCACCGTTTCCGCCGGGCATTGACCCGCGGTTGCGGGCGGCCTTCGAGGCGCGCGGCGTCCAGCAGCTCTACACGCACCAGGCCGAAGCCTTCGCGCTCGTTTCCGAGGGGCGGCAGGTCGTGGTCACCACGCCCACGGCGTCGGGCAAGACCCTGTGCTACAACCTGCCGGTCCTTGATCGCATTCTCAAGAACCCGGCGACACGGGCGTTGTACCTGTTTCCGACCAAAGCCCTGGCGCAAGACCAGATGGCCGAGTTGCACGAGTTGGTGGGCGCCATCAGCAAGGTCAGCGGCGAAGAGGGCGGTCACGAGGAGATCGGCGTCCACACCTACGATGGCGACACGCCGCAGGACGCGCGTCGCACCATTCGCACCAAGGCGCACATCGTGCTCAGCAATCCCGACATGGTGCACTCCGGCATCCTGCCGCACCATCCGCGATGGGCGAAGCTCTTCGAGAACCTGCAGTTCATCGTGATCGACGAACTGCACGCCTATCGTGGCGTGTTCGGCAGCCATCTCGCCAACGTCCTGCGGCGGCTGCAGCGCATTTGCCGGCACTACGGCTCGAATCCGCAGTTCATCTGCTCGTCGGCGACCATCGCCAATCCGGCCGAGTTGGCGGAGCGGCTGGCGGAGCGGCCGTTTTCTCTGGTCAGCCGGAGCGGCGCGCCGCGGGGCGAGAAGTTCTTCGTGTTCGTGAACCCGCCGGTCGTCAATCGCGAACTGGGCATTCGCAAGTCGTACGTGGCGGAATCCCGGCGCGTGGCGGGCGAGTTCCTGCGGCGCAACCTGCAGGTGATCGTGTTTGCGCAGAGCCGGACGACCACCGAGATCCTGACGACCTACCTGAAGGAAGACTTCGAGGACGTGCCGGGCATGCCCGAGCGCATTCGCGGCTACCGTGGCGGCTACCTGCCGCTGCGCCGCCGCGAGATCGAGAAGGGGCTGCGCGCGGGCCAGGTGCGCGGCGTCGTCTCAACCAACGCGCTCGAACTTGGCATCGACATCGGCGCGCTCGATGTCTGCGTGATGGCCGGGTACCCGGGGACGATTGCCTCGACCTGGCAGCGCGCCGGGCGCGCCGGCCGGCGCACGGGGCAGTCGGCCGCGGTCATGGTGTCGTCGAGTGCGCCGATCGATCAGTTCGTGGTGCGGCATCCCTCGTACTTCTTCGACGCCTCGCCCGAGCATGCGCTGGTCAATCCCGACAACCTGCACATCCTGGTCGATCACGTGAAGTGCGCGGCGTTCGAGTTGCCGTTCACCACCGAGGAATCGTACGGCCAGGTCCACCCCAACGCGCAGAGTCCGCGCGTTGGGGGCCCCGGGGTGAACGTGCAGGAAGTGCTCGGCGTGCTCCAGGAGTCAGGCCTCGTGCACCGCTCGGGCCACGACGAGGAGGCGGGGCAGTGGCACTGGACGAGCGAGTCGTACCCGGCCAACGCGGTGAGCCTGCGGTCGATTTCGTCGGACAACTTCGTGATCACCGATCACACCAGCGGCGCGAAAGTGATCGGTGAAACCGATTTCACCAGCGCGCTGTCGACGCTGCATCCCAAGGCCATCTACATGGTCGAGGGCAGGATCTTCCAGGTGGAGGAGCTCGACTTCGTCGGCCGCAAGGCGCACGTCAAGGAAGTGGACTGCGACTACTACACGACCGCGATCACCTATACCAGGGTGACCATTCTCGATCGCTTCGCGAGCGACGCGCCCAGTGTCGCGTTGCACGGCGAGGTGCACGTGGTGTCGCGGGTCGTCGGGTTCAAGAAGATCAAGTTTCACACCAACGAGAACGTCGGTTCCGGTGAGCTCGACCTGCCCGAACAACAGATGCACACCACGTCGTACTGGCTCGAGATCCCGCTGGCGGTGATGAAGACGCTGCCGTACGCCACCGACGATCGCCGGGACGGCGTCGTGGGACTGGCGTTTGCGATGAAGCAGGTCGCGCAGTTGCTGCTGATGTGCGACGCGCGCGATGTCGGATTATCAGTGAATGCCGGCGAGACGGATGGTGATGATACGCCGCGCATCTTCATTTACGACGCCTATCCTGGCGGCATCGGGTTCAGCGCGCCGCTGTGGGGCATGCAGCAGGAGTTGCTCTCGAAAACCAGCGCGCTGATTGCCGGCTGCGACTGCGAAACCGGCTGCCCGATGTGCGTCGGCCCGGTCGGCGAAACCGGGCCGCTGGCCAAGACGGTGGCGCTGCGATTGCTCGAACATCTGGTTGGAGCCGGACGTTTGGAGGGCGATGGCTTTAGCCATCGCCAAGTCGGAGCGGCAGACGAGGTACCCTTCTAGCCATGTCGACACTCGATCGGCTGCGCGGCATCGTCCTGGGCGCCAGGCCTGCCGCCGTGCCCGTGGTCTCGCCGGAGCTCGAGCGTTCGGAGAGCGATGGCTTTAGCCATCGCTTGCCCGGCCCGGCGATGGCTGAAGCCGTCGCCCTCCGAACGTCACGGGCAGCATCCCTCCTTGGCGGCATCGTGGTCGAAACCGCCGAGGGCGCCGTCATCGTGGTCGATCGGGAATATCGCGCCAACGACCGGCATGGTCACCGCCGGATTGGCGATGTCATCGATACCATCAACGAAGAGCAGGACGCGTTGGCCACCCTGGCGCGAGCCTGGTCCACCGTCGCGCCGGGAGCGAGTGCCGCGAGCGCTATGGTGGACAGGCCCCGGGTCGTCCTTCCTTCACCATTGCTGTTCCTCGACCTCGAGACCACCGGGCTGTTCACCGGCGCCGGGACGCAGGCGTTTCTGGTGGGCTGTGCGGCGATCGACGGCGACTCGATTCGCGTTCGCCAGTTCCTGATGCCCGGCTTCGAGCACGAACGCGCCGTGCTCGCGGAACTGACGGCGTGGGCCGCCGAACATGGCGCGCTCGTGACCTACAACGGCAAGACCTTCGACGTGCCGTTGATTGAAACGCGGTTCCTGTTTCATCGCCTGCCGTTCCCGCTCGCGGAGACACCGCACCTCGACATGCTGCACGCCGCGCGGCGGCTGTGGCGCAGCCGCCCCATCACCGCCGGCCCGGATCCGGATGAGAGCAGTTGTTCGCTGTCGGTGCTCGAGAAACACCTGGCGGGCTTGCATCGCGTGGGCGACGTTCCAGGATTCGAGATCCCGTCACGATATTTCCAGTTCGTTCGCGACGGCGATGCCCGGCCGCTCGAAGCCGTGCTCGAGCACAACCGGCTCGACCTGATCTCGCTGGCAACCGTGATGGCGCGGGCGTTGACGCTGGTCAGCCGCGGTCCTCTCGAGTCGGCCAATCCGCACGAGTGCTTTGGCCTGGCCCGGCTCTATGAGCGGGCCGCGGCACTCGAGCACGCCGAAGGCGCATTGCTCAGGAGCATCGACCTGGCGAAGCGAATTGGCACCGAGCCGGAAGTGCACGGCGACGCCCTTCGGCGGCTGGCGTGGATCCGTCGGCGCAGCGGCCGGGTGCACGAGGCGGCCGACACGTGGCGGGAACTGGCCTCGCTGCCGCGCTGCGCGGCGGCGCTGCGGCGGGAAGCCAAGGAGGCCCTGGCGATCTATCACGAGCACCGCTCGCGCGACCTCGGCACGGCGCGGTCCCTGGTGCTGGATGTGCTCAACGACGACCCGATGGGCCGCCGCAAGACCGAGGCGGAACACCGCCTGCAGCGACTCGAGCGAAAGATCGCCGTACGCGACCAGGGCGGCCTGGTGGCCGCCCTGGACGAAACTCTGCAGACGGGCCCGTAAGCCCGTCTGTGTCCAATCTGTGAAATCGGTGGCCTTAGCTCGGCTTCTTCTTGGCCGTCTTGGCCTTGGTTTCCTTGACCGCCTTGGCGGCAGTCTTTGCCTTCTCGACCGTCTGCGCACCGAACTTCTTGGTGAAGCGCGTGATGCGGCCTTCGGTATCGAGCAGCTTCTGGCGGCCCGTGAAGAACGGGTGGCAGCTCGAGCAGACGTCCAGGTGGAGGTCCTTGCTCGTTGACTTGGTCATCCACTTCGCGCCACACGCGCAATGGGCTTCGACCACTTGGTAATCGGGGTGAATATCGGGCTTCATCGTCAGCGTCCTTCTGCTGGATCCGGAGCGGTAGGCTCACTTTCCAGCGCGCTAGGGAAACGTCGATTCTACCATGTGGCGTCCGCCGTTAGGCGGACCGTGCCCGGAGGTCCGGCTAACGCCGGACGCCACATCAGTATTTCGGTATTTGCTGCGTAAAACAGTGAATCGCGCCCAAGCCCCAGATTAGGGCCCGGCAATCCACGCCGATTACCTTGCGGTTGGGCAGGTGCTTCTGGAGCACGGCAATGGCCTTCCGGTCCCGCGCCGGTTGCCCAAAGGTCGGCACCAGCAACGCGGCCGTGGTCCGGCCGCCCGCGAAATAGAAGTTCACATAGGTGGCGGGCACCCGTTGTCCCTCGTAGGCCAGGGGCTTCGGCATGGGCAGTTCGAGGATGGTGAAGGGCCGGCCGTCCTGGTCGCGCGCCTTGTCGAGGGCGCGCCGGGCCTTCTGCAGGATCGCGTAGTTGGGATCGCGTTGGTCCGTCTCAATGCCAATTGCGATCGTGCGTTCGTCCACGAAGCGGGCAAGGTCGTCGATGTGGCCGTCGGTGTCGTCGCCCGCGATGCCCTCACCCAGCCACACGACGTGCCGCTGCCCGTAGTAGTCGCGCAAATACTTCTCGATGCGGGTCTTCGCACGAGCCTGCCCGCCGTAGCCTTGGCGAAGGTGGGGGTTTCGATTCTTGTTCAGCAGGCACGACGTCGTCGTCAGCACGGTGCCCGCGCCGTTGAAGTCGACCGCGCCGCCCTCCATGACAATGCCCGGATAAAACACCGGCAGCTTCAGCGCTTCGGCAATCCGCGTCGGCACCGCATCGTCGGCATCCCACGGCGGATACTTGCCGCCCCACGCATTGAAGCCCCAGTCGACAACTGCGGCCTCGGTCTTGCCGCGGCGGGTGCGCAACACGAATGCGGGACCGTGATCGCGCGCCCAGGCTTCGTTGGTCGGGATGTGGTGAAAGACCACGCGCCGCAGCGGAATGCGCCGGGCCGTGAGCAACGCCCGGACGATCCGCTCGTAGTTGGCGTTGGGGACGTTGAGATGGACTTCTTCGAGGGTCACGAGGACCTTGATCAGTCCCGCGATGTCCTCGATCGCTTCGTGGTACTTCCCGGGGAAGGAAATACCTTCAGGGCGAGGCCACGAAATCAGGGTGCCGCGATGCGGGAACCACTCGGCCGGGAACGAAAAGCCGTGGTCGGCCGGCGTCCCCTTCGGGGCGGGTGCCTTAGGTGCCAAGGGTGCTAATCGCTGAAGCGCTTGGTGAGGTCGCCGTAGGCGTCGATGCGGCGATCGCGGAGGAACGGCCAGTGGGTGCGGCTGAACTCGACGTTCGCCAGGTCACACGGCACGACCATCACGGTTTCCTGGTTGCTCGATGCGCGTTCGACCACCTGCCCGTTGGGCGAGGCGACGAACGACTGGCCCCAGAACACGAGCCCGTCCTTGTCGACCTTGGCACCGTTACGGTCGGTGATGAACTCGTGGCCAATGCGGTTGGGCACGCAGACGTAGCAGCCGTTGGCGACCGCGTGGCTGCGTTGAATCAATTCCCACGAGTCATGCTGCGCCACGCCGTACTGCTTCTTCTCGGACGGGTGCCAGCCGATGGCCGTGGGGTAGAACAGGATCTCGGCGCCCTGCATCGCGGTGAGCCGGGCGCCCTCGGGGAACCACTGGTCCCAGCAGATCAGCACGCCAATCGTCGCGACCTTCGTCTTCCAGGCGCGGAAGCCGGTGTCGCCGGGCGTGAAATAGAACTTCTCGTAAAACAGCGGGTCGTCGGGGATGTGCATCTTGCGATACACCCCCATCAGCGAGCCGTCGGCGTCGATGATGGCCGCGGTGTTGTGATAGACGCCGGCCGCGCGCCGCTCGAACAGCGACGCGACAATGACGGCGCGGTACTTCTTGGCCAGCTTGCTGAAGGCGTCGGTCGACGGTCCCGGAATGCTTTCCGCCAGCGCGAAGAACCGGTGATCCTCGACTTGGCAGAAATACGGCGAGCGAAACAGTTCCTGCGTGCAGACAATCTTGGCGCCCTTCTTCAGGGCGCGCTCGAGCAGGACCAGCTGCTTGGCGAGGTTCTTCTTGGGGTCGTCGCCGCACGCCATCTGCGTGAGGCCCACTTTTACCGTCGTCGACGCGGGCATCTCGCTATTCTAAACAGGAGATCAGGAGATCAACAGATCAAAAGGGCTACTTCTGACCTCTTGAACTCCTGTTAC
Organism: Acidobacteriota bacterium; assembly: GCA_030697165.1. NCBI lineage: Bacteria > Pseudomonadati > Acidobacteriota > Acidobacteriota bacterium. The sequence goes on along the minus strand of JAUYQQ010000015.1, from coordinate 362,563 downwards.
TTGCCCTGTTGCATGGCCGACAGGAACTCGGAATTGGTTTTAGTCTTGCTCATCTTCGAGAGCAGCAATTCCATGGCTTCGACGGCCGACAGCGGCGTCAGCACGCGGCGCAGCACGTAGACGCGGGCGAGGTCCTCTTTCGACAACAGGAGCTCTTCCTTGCGGGTGCCGCTCTTCTGGATGTCGATGGTCGGGAACACGCGGCGGTCGGCGAGCTTGCGGTCGAGGTGCACTTCCATGTTGCCGGTGCCCTTGAACTCCTCGAAGATCACTTCGTCCATCCGCGAGCCGGTATCGACCAGCGCGGTGGCGACGATGGTCAGCGAGCCGCCCTGCTCGATGTTGCGGGCGGCGCCGAAGAAGCGCTTCGGCCGTTGCAGGGCGTTGCTGTCGACACCGCCCGACAGCACCTTGCCCGAGGTCGGGACGATGGTGTTGTAGGCGCGAGCCAGGCGGGTGATCGAATCGAGCAGGATGACGACGTCCTTCTTGTGCTCGACCAGGCGCTTGGCCTTCTCGATCACCATCTCGGCGACCTGGACGTGGCGCTGGGCGGGCTCGTCGAACGTCGACGACACCACTTCACCCTTCACCGAACGCTGCATGTCGGTGACTTCTTCGGGCCGCTCGTCGATCAGCAACACGATCAGGTAGATCTCGGGGTGGTTGGTGGTGATGGCGTTGGCGATCGACTGCAGCAGCATGGTCTTGCCGGTGCGCGGCGGCGCGACGATCAGGCCGCGCTGGCCCTTCCCGAGCGGCGTCATCAGGTCCATCACGCGGGTCGACAGGTTCTCGGGGTCGGCTTCGAGGTGGATGTGTTCCTGCGGGTAGAGCGGCGTCAGGTTCTCGAAGAACACGCGCTCTTTGCCGCGGGCCGGCGGCTCGAAGTTGATCGCTTCGACCTTGATCAGCGCGAAGTAGCGTTCGCCTTCCTTCGGCGAGCGAATCTGGCCGGAGATGGTGTCGCCGGTGTGCAGGTCGAACTTGCGGATCTGGGAGGGGGAGACGTAGATGTCGTCGGGGCCGGCGAGGTAGTTGTAGTCGGGGGCCCGCAGGAAGCCGAAGCCGTCGGGGAGCACCTCGAGGACGCCTTCCGAGAAGATCAGCCCGGCCTTTTCGGCCCGCGCCCGGAGGATCTCGAAGATCAGCTCCTGCTTGCGCATGCCGGTCGCGCCTGGAATTTCCAGGTCCCTGGCGATCTTGGTCAGCGCCGTGACGCTGAGATCCTTCAGGGTGGACAGGTCGAGCGTCGTCGGTTCGTTGGCGGGGGTCGTCGGCGTTGCTACGGCCGCTTCAGCAGCCTGGCGATCAGCGTCCACAGTGCATCCAATCCTTCACCGGTCTCCGCCGACACGGGCGTGACCGGGCTTGAGTAAAGCCGTTCCAGTTCCGAGAGATGACGGTGCCGCTCGGCACGCGTCAGTTTGTCCAACTTCGTCGCGACGACATGACGTTCGATGCCCATGCGGCTCAGCCAGGTCCAGGCGATCCGATCCGCGTCGAGCCCGGGATGCCGGCTGTCGACCAGCGCGAGGACGCCGCAGAAGGTCGGCGCCTTGCCCTGGCCGGCCTCTTCGACGGCCTCGGCGTGGCGGCTGCTGAAGTACTCAGCCGCCAGCGCATCGAATTCCTGGCGGCTCTTCTCGCCGCCACGGGCGTAGCCGTAGCCGGGGAGGTCCACCAGGTAAAACGGGGGCCTGCTCTCCACTGCGACCCGGTAGAAGTTCGCCAGGCGCGTCTTGCCGGGAGCGGCGCTGGTCCGGGCCAGTTTCTGCCGGACCAGGGCGTTGATCAGGGTCGACTTGCCGACGTTCGAGCGGCCGACCATGGCCAGCTCCGGGACGCCGTCGTGCGGGAACCCCGCGGTTCCCGCGGCACTGGTGACGAACGCAGAAACGACCTTCAAGACTTAGTGCGTAATGGCGTCGGCCGACCCGTCGATGTCGGCATCGGGCGTCGGCGTCAGCGGCGTTAACGGTCCGGCCAGCGCGATCTTCAGCACTTCATCCATGTGGCTGACCATGTGGATGTCGAGCAAGTCGAGCACGTTCTTCGGGATGTCGGCCAGGTCCTTCTCGTTGTCTTTCGGCACGAGAATCGTCTTCACGCCGGCCCGGTGCGCGGCCAGCAACTTCTCCTTGATGCCGCCGATCGGCAGCACCTTGCCGCGCAGGGTGATTTCGCCGGTCATGGCGACGTCGCGGCGCGTCGGAATGCGCGCGAGCGCCGAGATTAGGGCGGTGGCGAGCGTGATGCCGGCCGAGGGGCCGTCCTTCGGGATGGCGCCTTCGGGAATGTGCACATGGACGTCGACCTTGCGGTTGAAGTCCTTCTGGATGCCGAAATCCTCCGCGCGCGAGCGCACGTAGCTCATCGCCGCCTGCGCCGATTCCTGCATCACGTCGCCGAGCTTGCCGGTGAGGATGAGGCGGCCGCGGCCGGGCATCAGCGTGCACTCGGTCACCAGGATCTCGCCGCCGACTTCGGTCCAGGCCAGGCCGGTGGCGACGCCAATCTCGTTCTGCTCCTCGGCGACGCTGGGGCGGTAGCGCGGCACGCCCAGGTACTCGGTCACCTTCTCGGCGGTGATCGTCTCCGAGGTGTGCGGGCCATCGACGACGACCTTGCGGGCGACCTTGCGGCAAATCGAGTTGATCTCGCGCTCGAGGTTGCGGACGCCGGCCTCGCGCGTGTAGCGCTGGATCACGTTGGTCAGCGCGTCGTCGGTAAAGGTGATGTTCTTCTCGGTGAGGCCCGACCCTTCGACCGCCTTGCTGACCAGGAAGCGCTTGGCGATTTCGGTCTTTTCCTGCTCGGTGTAGCCGGCTAGTTGCAGCACTTCCATGCGGTCGCGCAGCGCCTGCGGAATGGTGTGCAGGACGTTGGCGGTGCAGATGAACATCACGTGCGACAGGTCGTACTCGACGTCGAGATAGTGATCGGCGAAGGTGTTGTTCTGCTCGGGGTCGAGCACTTCGAGCAGCGCCGCCGACGGGTCGCCGCGGAAGTCCATCGACATCTTGTCGATTTCGTCGAGCAGGAACACCGGGTTCATGGTCGTGGCCTTCTTCATCATCTGGATGATCTGCCCGGGGAAGGCGCCGATGTAGGTGCGGCGGTGGCCGCGAATCTCCGCCTCGTCGCGCACGCCGCCCAGGGACAGGCGCACGAACTTGCGGTTCATGGCGCGGGCAATCGACTTGGCCAGCGAGGTCTTGCCGACGCCCGGCGGGCCGACGAAGGTCAGGATGGTCGCCTTCGGCTTCTTGACGAGGGCGCGCACCGCCAGGAACTCGAGAATCCGGTCCTTGATCTTCTCGAGGCCGTAGTGGTCCTCGTTCAGGACCAGCTCGGCGTTCTTGAGGTCGCGGTTCTCCTTGGTCTTCTTGTGCCACGGCACCGCGATCAGCCAGTCGAGGTAGTTGCGCGAGACGGTGGCTTCGGCCGACATCGGCGGCATCGCCTCCAGGCGCTTGAGTTCCTGGACGGCCTTTTCCTCGACGTCCTTCGGCATCCGCGCCTGTTCGATCTTCTTCTTCAGGTCGTCGGCCTCGTTGCCCTTGTCGTCCTTGCGGCCCAGTTCCTTCTGGATCGCCTTCATCTTCTCGTTGAGGTAGTACTCCTTCTGCGCCTTCTCCATCTGCTTCTTCACGCGCGACTGGATGCGGCGGTCGACCTGCAGCTTGTCGACTTCGGCTTCGAGAATGCCGGCGATGCGATTGAGGCGTTCGAGCGGGGAGACGATCTCGAGGAGGTTCTGCTTCTCGTCGATGCCGACCAGCAGGTGCGCCGAGATGGTGTCGGCCAGCTTGCCCGGGTCGTCGACCCGCACCGCCGCGATCATCGCGTCGTAATGCAGGTTGTTCGACAGCTTGACGTACTGTTCGAACAAGGTAACCACCTTGCTCATGGTCTGTTCGACGTCGCCGGCGGCGTCCTTCTGCCGCTGCAGCACCTTGACCACCACGCGGTAGAAGCCCTTGTCTTCCTTCCACTCGATCACCCGGGCGCGATCGACGCCCTCGACCAGCACCTTGATGTTGCTGTCGGGCAGCTTCAGGCTCTGCACCACGTTGGCGACGCAGCCCATGGTGAAGATGTCTTCCGCCTTGGGATCGTCGGTCGACGCGTCGTGCTGCGCCGCCAGGAAGATCCGCTTGTCCTTGCCGAGCGCGTGCTCGAGCGCGCGAATCGACGAGGGCCGCCCGATCACGAACGGCATCATCATGTGCGGAAAGACGACCACGTCGCGAAGGGGGACGATCGGGAGGGTCTCGTAAACTTCGACCATAATTGTTGGGTTCTATCGGGAGTCGGGAGTCGGCAGTCGGGAAATCGCGACGCTGGCGCTTGGTAATTCGGTTCCCGGTTCCCGTCTCCCGGTTCCCGGCATGTGTTTCCTAGCCGGCCTTCTCGACGACTTCGAGGCCGGTATTCTTGCTGACAACCATCTCGCGGGTAATGACGACTTCACGGGCCTTCTTCTGGCCGGGCATCTGGTACATCAAGTCGAGCATCAGGTCCTCGATGATCATGCGCAGGCCGCGGGCGCCGATCTTCCGGGCCAGCGCCATCTCGGCGATCGCATCGAGCGAGTCATCGGTGAAGCGCAACTTGACGTTCTCGTACTCGAACAACTTCTGGTACTGGCGCGTGATCGCGTTACGCGGCTGCGTCAGGATCTGGACGAGCGCCGGACGGTCGAGCTCGTGCAACGTGCCCATGACCGGCAGGCGGCCGACGAATTCAGGAATCAGCCCGAACTTGATCAGGTCCTGGGGCTCGGCCTGTTCGAGAATCGCGCCGACGTCGATGTTCTTGTTCGACTTGATCTCGGCCTTGAACCCGAGGGTCTTCTTGCCGATGCGGCGCTCCACGACCTTGTCGAGGCCGACGAACGCGCCACCGCAAATGAACAGGATGTTGGTGGTGTCGATCTGGAAGAACTCCTGGTGCGGATGCTTGCGCCCGCCCTGCGGCGGCACGTTGGCCACCGTGCCTTCCAGGATCTTCAGCAGCGCCTGCTGCACGCCTTCGCCCGACACGTCGCGGGTGATCGACGGGTTTTCGTCCTTGCGGCCGATCTTGTCGATCTCGTCGATGTAGACAATGCCCTGCTGGCACTTCTCGATGTCGCCGCCGGCGGCCTGCAACAGCTTGAGGATGATGTTCTCGACGTCTTCGCCGACGTAACCCGCTTCGGTGAGGGTGGTCGCGTCGACGATGGTGAACGGCACCGACAGCAGCTTGGCGAGCGTCTGCGCCAGGAGCGTCTTGCCCGAGCCAGTGGGGCCGACCAGCAGGATGTTGCTCTTGGTCAGCTCGACGTCGTGGCGGCTGCGCGGCTGCTTCTGGATCTCGAGACGCTTGTAGTGGTTGTAGACCGCCACCGCGAGCTTCTTCTTGGTCAGTTCCTGGCCGATCACGTACTCGTCGAGGAATTTCTTGATCTCGGGGGGCGCCGGCAGGGACGTGCGCGTCCCGCGGTTGTCGAACCGGTTGTCGTCGGCAATGATGTCGTTGCAGACCTCGACGCATTCATCGCAGATGAATACCGTCGGGCCGGCAATCAATTTCCGGACATCGTTCTGGTCTTTATTGCAGAACGAGCAGCGCAAAATCTCGCCGCTGTCGCCGCTTTTTTTTACCATGCCGATTCCACTAGGTTACACCCGTTTCCGAATGACATCGTCAATAATTCCGTACTCTTTGCCCTGGTCGGCCGACATGATGTAGTCGCGTTCCGTGTCGTCCTGGATGCGCTTCATGTCCTGGCCCGTGTGCTGGACCAGGATCTCGTTGATTCGCGCACGCATGCGAATGATTTCCTTCGCCGCTAGGTCGATGTCGGTGGCCTGGCCGCCGAGCCCCGACATCCACGGCTGGTGAATCAGGATGCGCGAGTTGGGCAGTGAAAACCGCTTGCCCTTGGTCCCGGCCGCGAGCAGCACCGCCGCAATCGACGCGGCCTGGCCGATGCAGATGGTCTGCACGTCGGGCCGGATGAACTGCATGGTGTCGTAAATCGCAAACCCGGCCGTAATCGACCCGCCCGGGCTGTTGAGATACAGCTGGATGTCCTTGTCCGGGTCCTCGGCCTCGAGAAACAGCATCTGGGCAATGGCCAGGTTGGCGACCCCGTCATCGATCGGCGTGCCGATGAAGATGATGTTGTCCTTGAGCAGGCGCGAAAAGATGTCGTAGGCGCGCTCGCCGCGGTTGGTCTGCTCGACCACCATCGGCACGAGCTGGTTCTGATAGACGCTCATAAGTGGGCTTCTCTACTGTTATCGGCTGAGACGCGGGGAAGTGCAATAGCCAACCACCCCATCATGATTTGGTGATTTTGGCCTTCGTAATGACGAGAGAAACAGCCTTTTCGCGGCGCAATCCGGCCGCTAACCGGCCCAGTTCGCCGTCCTTTTGCAGGCGCGCCTTGATGCTCGGCACGGTGTGGCCGGTCTGCTCGGCATAGCGCTGCAACTCGGCGTCGAGGTCTTCGTCGGTCACCGTCACGTTCTCGCGCTTCGCAATCTCGTCCAGCGCAATGGCCGAGCCGACCGCTTCGGCCGCCGGCGCGCGTTGGCCTTCGCGGAACGCGTTCCAGTCGATGTTCGCCTGGCGCGGGTCGATCCGCTGGTCCATCAGCCGCCGCGCGAAGTCTTCGAGGCGGCGGTCGATTTCGCGATCGACCAGCGTCGCCGGCACGGCAAACGGCACGCGCGCCGCCAGTTGCTTCAGCAGGTCCTGGCGCAACTGCCGCTCCGCGGCGTGCATCGCCTCGTGCTCGAGGTCGGCGCGCACGCGCGTGCGCAGCGCGTCGAGCGACTCGAACTCGCCCAGGTCCTTGGCCAGCTCGTCGTCCAGGGGCGGCACGACCCGCTGCTTGATCTCTTTGAGCGTCACCGTGTAGTCCACCGAGCCGCCGGCCAGCTCCGCAATCGTGTAGTCGGCGGGATAGGTGATGGTGAAGCTCTTGGTCGTGCCCGGCGCCAGGCCGATCAGCTCGGCGTCGAAGCCGGGCGGGTTCGACGGCGCGCCGAGTTCGATCGACACCTGCTCGTGCTTCTCGTGCTCGCCCTTCTTGCCGTCCTTGTCGGTGCCCTGGCGTTCCAGGCTGATGACAACGGTGTGGCCGGCCTCGACGGCGCCGCTCTCCACCGCCTCGAAACGCGCGGCGCGCTCGCGCAAGCGTTCGAGCGACTGGTCCACCACCTCGTCGGCAATCGTCGCCGCGGGCTGCGTGGCCTCGATCGTCGCCAGGTCGCCGGGATCGAACGACGGCACGACGTCAAACGAGGCCTTGAACGTAAGGGCCTTGCCTTCCTCGAGCACCAGGTCCTTGATCTCAGGCGTGTCGATCGGCTCGACGCTCTGCTCGACCAGGGCCTCGCCGACGGCGCGGCTGATCAGCGTCTCGGCGACGTCCTGCATGATCTCGCCCTTGAAGCGCTGGCGGACCACGGTGGCCGGCACCTTGCCGGGACGGAAGCCGGGGATTTTCGCGGCGCGCCCGATCTTGGCGGCGGCGCGGCCGATGGCTTCGTCAACCACCGTGCTGGGGACTTCCACCGTGAGGTCACGGCGCGTTTCGTTCACGTCGACAATTTCTGATTTCATGATCTCGTGTGATGAGGGAGCCCTTCGACTCGCTCCGCTCGCTCAGGGCACCATTCGCTTCGCCCTGCTGGCTTGCCATGAGCGAGGCCCGAAGGGCCGAGTCGAATGGTGCGAAAGAAGGGACTCGAACCCTTACAGCCTTTCGGCCACCGGCTCCTAAGGCCGGCGCGTCTGCCAATTCCGCCACTTTCGCGCGCGGAGGATCCTACCGAGGTTAACACGGGTCGGGCTGGATGTTCGACACGACCAGTTCGGCGACCGTCCCCCGTCGCTGGGCATTGGAATTGACCGCCCGACGGGCCGGAAACTGCCAGGTACACAGGCCCGCGCGGCGGGCCTCGGCGTTGCCGTCGTACAGCCGCGCGACCGATGGGGCAGTCGAGTTGCTGAGCAGCACGTGCACGCCGCGGCGCGACAGTTCGAGCACTACTTGCTGCAGGTGCGCCTGGTCGGTGTCGGTGAAGCCGCGCCCGGTGTAGCCGCGAAAATTGGCGGTCTTGCTCAGTGGCGCATAGGGCGGATCGAAATACGCAAAGTCGCCGGCGCGGGCGTCGTTCAACACGCCGTCGAACGGGGCGCGCTGCACCCGCACGTTCGGACGCGTCAGCACGGTGGACACGTCCTCCAGGAGCGGGCGGTCAACGATGCGCGGGCGCTCGTAGCGGCCGGGCGGCACGTTGTATTCACCCGTGGAGTTGACGCGGAAGAGCCCGTTGTAGCCGGTGCGATTCAAGTAGATCAGCATCGCCGCCAGGCCGGCACCGTAGCCGGCGAGGTGGCTGCCGCCGGCGCGCCATGCCGCCCGCTGCGGGTTGAACAACGTGTCGCGCACGTGCAGGTAGTGCGCGCGGCCGTCGCGCGCGTGACCTTCGGCGAGGTGCTCGAGTGCGGCAATGACCGCCGGCAACGCGTCGGCGACCCGCGCGTAACAGCCAATCAGGTCGGCGTTGTCGTCGCTGAGGGTGATGGGCCGCCCGTCGAGGCGCCCGTGCGCGAGCAGGTCGAAGAACACGGCCCCGCTGCCGACGAACGGCTCGAAGTACGCGCCGGGGGCCGGCGGGTAATAGCGGCGCAGGACCGGCAACAGTTGCCGCTTGCCGCCGACCCATTTCAAGAACGGGCGCAGGCCCCGGCGTTCCACCTCGACATATTACGTTGAGAGCACGATTCGCCGTCCAAGCGACGCCACACGGCAACCGCGCGGATCGACGAACAGGTGAGCCTTCCTGTATTTGCACGATTAAGCAGAGAACCCAATCAGACCGATAAGACGCTGGTAGGCTAGGAGTTCGGCAGTTTTCGGCCTCTCCTTTTCTACCCGCGAGCTTGTTAATACGCCGGAACTGGGGCAATATGGCCTATAGAGTCATATTGAGTCCTTCAACATCGGGCTCGATTACGTTTTTGTTATGTAATCGACAGGGCGAAGCTTGGGCTATTCACAGTTACTAACTCTTGGCCTGATCGCGGCCCTTGCCGCCGTGTCCGCGGCTTGTGTGCCGGCGCCCACCACGAAGCGGGCCCAGCCGAGCCACGACGATTTCACCGGCCGGCTCGTCCAACTGAGTGCCGACCAAAATGGTGATGGCCGCGCCGATCAGTGGACCTATCTCGACGGCAACCGGCCGCTACGAGGCGAGGCCGACGCGAACGCCGACGGCCGCATCGACCGGTGGGAGTACTTCAATGCCGAGGCGGCGCTCGTCGTCGTCGGCACGTCAAGCCTGGACGATGGCATCGAGGACACCTGGCTGGAGGTGGCGCCAAATGCCAGTGGCGAAGTGCAACTCGCGCGCTCGCGCCGCCGCGACCGCCAGCGTGATCGGTACGAGTACTATCGCGGCACGGCGCTGGTCCGGGTCGAAGAAGACACCAACGCCGACGGATTCATCGACCGCTGGGATCGCTACGAAGGCCCGGTCCTGAGGGAGGCGGCGTTCGACACGACGTTCTCCGGACGCAATCCCGATCGACGGGTCAGGTATGACGAACAAGGCCGCTTCCTGCAGGTGGAGGCGGATCCGGATGGCGACGGCCGGTTTGATCGCGTGAACGCCGAGGCGCCTGTGCGCAACCCGGGAGAGTTTGAATGAATGTTGTTCTACCCGTCCGAATCCCCGTCCTGATCGTCTGTCTGATCATGAGCTTGACTGCGGCCGAAGCCGGCGCGCAAGCCAACGTCGGATCAGGACCCTTGACCGGCACGCTGGCCGAGACGGAGCCGACCGCCGGCGTGTTGTCGCTCGGCCCGGTCAAGCTGGCTCCAGGTCTGACCATCCGTGAAATCGGGTGGGACTCGAACGTGTTCAACGAACCGGAGTCGCCGAAAGAGGATTACCTCATCGCGATGCAGCCCGACCTTTCGGTGTTCAGCCGCCTGCGCTTCGTCAAAGCGTCGGCCTACGCCGGTGCCGAGCTCAGCTACTTCCAGACCTACACCAGTGAAGACTCGGTCGGGCATCAGTTGCGGGGCCGGGTTGACCTGCTGCTTGGTCGGCTTCGGCCGTTCGTGGCGGGCGGTGAAACCAAGACCCGCGAGCGGGCCAACGCGGAAATCGACGTCCGCGCCAACCGCGTGAGCGATGAGCTCTCCGGTGGCATCGCCTTCGAGTTGTCGGCGCACTCGCTCGTCTATGCCGCCACCGCGCGCACCAGCAACGCCTTCGAGGATGCGTTCGAGGACGGCGTCAACGTCGCTGAAACCATGACGCGCGACGGCTACGATTACTCAGCCGGCCTGCGCACCGACATCACGCCGCTGCTGTCGTTGACGGTGTTTGGCGGCTATCACGAAGACCGGTTCACCTCCGTGCCCGAGCGCAACTCGGAAAGCTACTACACGACAGCCCAGCTGGGGTTTTCACCCGATGGGGTCATTAACGGCTCAGCGTCGCTCACCTATCGAGCGATGACGCCGGTCGATCCGGCGGTGCGCGCGTACAAGGGCATATTGGGTACGGCGGCCTTGGGCTATTCCTTCCTGGAAGTCGGCCGGTTCGCTCTCGGGCTGAGCCGCAACCTCGAGTATTCGTTCGACACGGCTGAGGCGTACTTCATCGAGAACTCGGTCAGCCTTGCCTACACCCACCGGATTGTTGGCATGGTGGACGTCCAGGCCAGAGCCGCCCGATCCCTTTTTAACTACGACGCCAGCGAAACCGTTCCGCCGCATGAAGACACGGTCGACACGGTCTCGGGAGGCCTCGGTTATAATCTCAGGAACCGGACTCGCGTCGCTCTGAATTACGAGTATTCGCGCCGCCGTTCACCCGTTAGCGCCGATCGGAATTACGAGCGCCGTCGCGTCTACCTCTCGTGGCTGGTTGCATTCTGATCATGCTTCACACCCTGTCGCTCGCCATCCTGATCGTGCTTCAGACTGCGGCTCCGCCGCAGCGCCCTGATGTGCCCGGCTCGCAGTCGCCACCGCAGGCCAGCGCCACCTACCTGATTGGCGCCACGGACGTCCTGAAAATCCGGGTGTTTCGCGAAGAGCAGTATGACGGCGATTACAATGTCGATGGCGATGGCACCATTACCTTCCCGTTGCTCGGCCGAGTCGCCGTCGAAGGAAAGACCACCAGGCAGATTGAAGAGGACCTGACCAAGGCCCTTGCCGACGGTTGGCTCAACAAGCCGCAGGTGTCGGTCGAGATTGGCGCCTATCGCAGCCGCTCGATCTTCGTGATTGGCGAGGTCAGGCAGCCCGGCCGTTACACGATCGAAGGGCCGATGACGCTGCTCGAGGTGATTGGCCAGGCCGGTTCGCTCACCCCCACCGCCAGCGACACGATCATCGTGCAGCGGTTCAAGGACGGCATTGCCGCCTCGCTTGCCGCGCCACCGGTGGCGGGCGATCCGCGGGTAACGGAGGTCATGCGGGTCAGCCACCGCGAACTGCAGGAAGGCCGTCTCACCGCGAACATCCTGCTGCAGGACAGCGACGTGATCCTGGTGCCGCCCGCCGACAAGTTCTACGTGACTGGCTTCGTCCGGACCCCTGGGGCATTTCCGCTGCCGCCGGGCATGACCGTGCGCCAGGCCCTGGCGGTGGCCGGCGGCATCAACGAACGTGGTTCCACTCGCGGCATCAAGATCATCCGCATTATCAATGGCAAGGAAGTCGAGATTTCCGCGTCGATGTCCGACGTCGTCCGCGCGAACGACACCATTCGTGTGCGTCAGCGGCTGATCTAGCCGCCGCCGGTCTGCGGGCTTCCGCAGATCTGACCTCCCCATGAAAATTGTCATCGAGCCCGGCCGCGCGGCCGCGCACTACTGGCGCGATCTGTGGCGCTATCGCGAACTGATGTACTTCCTCGCGTGGCGAGACATCCTCGTTCGCTACAAGCAGACGGCCATCGGCGTGGCCTGGGCGATTATTCGTCCGGCGATCACCATGCTGGTGTTCGTCGCCTTTCGGCGACTGGTGGACGTGCCGGCGACGGGCGTTCCCGAACCGGTCCTCGTGTTCGCGGCGGTGCTGCCCTGGCAGTTCTTCTCGACGGCGCTCACCGAGTCGTCCGCGAGCCTGGTCGGCAACGCCAGCCTCATTTCCAAAGTGTATTTTCCACGGATCCTCGTGCCGGCCGCGGCCGTGGCGACGGCGTTCGCAGATTTCCTGGTCACGTTCGCGTTGCTGGCGGTGTTGATGCTCTGGTACGGCGTGGCGCCGGGCTGGCCGATGCTCGCACTGCCGTTCTTCATCTTGCTGGCGTCGAGCCTGGCCCTGGGCCTCGGGCTGTTCATGGCGGCGCTCAACGTCGAATATCGGGACTTCCGCTATGTAGTTCCGTTCATCGTCCAGGTCGGGCTGTTTGTCTCGCCGATTGCCTTCACGACCGCGAACATGCCCGAGGGATGGCGAGCGCTCTACGTGCTGAACCCGCTGGTTGGGATCATCGATGGTTTCCGGTGGTCCATTCTGGGGCCGCAATCGCCGCTCGACCCCCGTGGCGTGGGGATGTCGGTGGTCGTGACGGCAGCGGTGCTGGTCCTCGGTGTGTGGTATTTCCGCCGCATGGAGCGCGGCTTCGCCGACGTGATCTGATGCTGACGTCATGAGCGAATCCGTCATCAGGGTCGAGAATCTCGGCAAGCGATACCGCATTCGCCACCAGCAGCAGGGCCAGCGCTACGTGGCCTTGCGTGATGTACTGGCCTCCACACTGACCTCGCCGCTGCGGTGGTTCAGGCGTGGCGGGCCGGCGCGACCGGGCACTGAGGACTTCTGGGCCCTCAAAGACGTGTCTTTCGACGTGGCCCAGGGGGCGGTCGTCGGCATCATCGGCCGCAATGGCGCCGGCAAGAGCACGTTGCTCAAGATCCTGAGCCGCATCACCGAGCCGACCGAAGGGCGCGTGACCCTCTGCGGCCGCGTGGCGAGCCTGCTCGAAGTGGGTACGGGCTTTCATCCGGAATTGACGGGTCGCGAGAACATCTTCCTGAATGGCGCCATTCTCGGAATGTCCCGCGCCGAGATCAACCGCAAGTTCGACGAGATCGTGGCGTTTGCCGAGGTCGAGACGTTTCTCGATACGCCGGTGAAGCGCTATTCGTCTGGCATGTACATGCGGCTGGCGTTCGCAGTCGCGGCGCACCTCGAGCCCGAGGTCCTGGTGGTCGATGAGGTGTTGGCGGTTGGCGATGCCGAGTTCCAGAAGAAGTGCCTGGGGAAGATGCGCGACGTCAGCCAGGGCGGCCGCACGGTGTTGTTCGTGAGCCATAACATGGCCGCGGTCGGCAGCCTCACTTCGCGCGCGATCGTGTTGAATCGAGGACGAGTCGTGTTTGAAGGCCCGTCGGTCGAGGCGGTCGCGTTCTACAGCGGCATGGGTCGAGCGCATAGTCCGAGCAGGACGTTCCTTGGCCGCGGTCCGCACACGGCGATTTGTCGCGCGCGCCTGCTGAACGAGTTGGGGGAGGGCATTGAGCATTACGTTCCCGGCACGCCGCTTCGCGTCGAGGTTGTGCTGGAAACCGATGGCAGTTCGTCCCTGTCGCTGGAGGCGTTCCTCGTCGGCCCGGCACGCCAGAAACTGGGAATGGCCTCACTCCACCACTTTCACGGCCTCACGCTGCCCGATCGGGCCGGACAGTACACCACCGTTCTCGCGCTCGCTCCAGTGTGGCTCGCGTCCGGGACTTACACGATTGACATCGCAACCTCGATCATCAATTCCCATTTTGACCACTATGTCGAGGACGCCGTGGAGTTCGACGTGGTCTCGTCGAATCCAGGCGGGCGCGCGTGGGATTTCCGGCACAACCTTGGGTACGGAGCGCTAGCCTTGCCCTGCTTGCAGCAACCAGAATTCGTGTCTGTCACGGCCGGAAACTAGCGCTGGCCATGCTGTCACCTGGCACGGAAGCCCTCAAGCCTTGTCCCGCCTGCAGCGGCCTGGGTGCGGTGGAGGTTGGCGGCCCGGCGCTCGCTTTTACGGAGTCGGGCGCCGGGGGTCGGTTCGTGCAGCCAGACTATTCTGTTCGACGCTGCAGCGTGTGCGACCTTTATTTCAAGTCGCGGACACTCCCGCCTTCGGAGCTTGGTGCGTATTATGCGCAGCTTTCCTGCGAGATCTATGAAGCAGGGGAGGCGTTTCCGACGGAGCGGTACCTTCGTCATTGGCTGGACCAGTTGCCGGATGGTAGCCGCGTGCTCGATTTCGGCTGCAGCACCGGTCGCACGCTCGCCGGAGTAAGCAGCCGGCTTGCGTGTGTGGGAGTCGAGGTCAACGAGGTGGCGGCGAAGGTCGCACGCGCGCGCGGCATTCGCATCGTGCGAGAGGCGGAATTGAGCGCGGAGGGGAATCCGGAGTTTGCCGCAATCGTGCTCAGTGACGTGTACGAACATCTGCCGCGCCCGGCGGAGCTGGTGGGCACGCTAGCCAGCTGGCTCGCTCCTGAGGGGTGGCTGGCAATTGTCACCGGCAACGCCGACGCTGTCCGTCCGCGGGCCCGATTCGCGGAGTTCTGGTACTTCCGCTCAGTCGGGCACCTCCACATGGCGAGCGAAGCGCATATCCATTGGCTCGCCAGCAGGGTTGGCCTTCGCGTGGCCGCCGTCCACTTCTGCAGCCACTACCAGACGCCTTTGGCGAGTCGCGCGAGGCAGTGGGCCCAGGGTCTGGCCTACAACCAGTTTCGCGACGAACCCTCCGGACTCGCCACCTCGGCGCTTCGGCTGGTGCCTGGCCTGAACCGGGCAGAACGATGGCCAACTGCGCCGGCACTCACCTATTCGAAGGACCATCTCGTGGCCATTTTCCGGCGTCCATCGATCACCGAGGGTTCGAAATGAGGACCATGCTTGTGACTGGGTCCTCCGGGCTGATCGGTTCGCAAGTGGTTGCCTACTTCAGCCGCGAGTTGACCCATGCCGTCCACGGCGTGGACAACAACCAACGGGCGGTCTTCTTCGGTCCGCAGGGCGACACCCGATGGAACCAGCGGCGCATGCAGCAAGAGTTGCCGGCCTTCGTGCATCACGAGCTCGACATCCGCGATCGCGCTGGTGTGTTGGCTCTCGTCAAGGCCTTGCGGCCGGACGTCATCGTTCACGCCGCCGCGCAGCCGAGTCACGACCGGGCGGCGGCGATTCCATTCGATGATTTCGATACCAACGCGGTCGGTACGTTGAACCTGTTGGAAGCGGCGCGCCAGGCGTGCCCGGAGTCGCCGTTTATTCACATGTCCACGAACAAAGTCTACGGCGACGCGCCGAACAACATCCCACTCAGGGAGCTTGACACCCGATGGGACTACGCCGACCCGGCTTACGAGCACGGCATTTCAGAGACCTTTCCCATTGATCAGTCCAAGCATTCGCTGTTCGGCGCTTCCAAGGTGGCGGCAGATGTCATGGTGCAGGAGTATGGGCGCTACTTCGGAATGCCGACATGCTGCCTGCGGGGCGGTTGCCTGACGGGGCCGAATCACGCGGGCGTGGAATTGCACGGCTTCTTGTCGTACCTGGTGAAATGCAATCTCGAAGGCCGCCAGTACACGGTGTTCGGGTACAAGGGCAAACAAGTGCGGGACAACATCCACTCGCTCGACGTCGCCCGGTTCATGGCCGAGTTCGTCGCGGCGCCCCGCGCGGGTGAGGTTTACAACCTCGGTGGCGGCAAGGACAACGCCTGCTCGATTCTCGAGGCGTTCGCGATCACCGAGGGCTTCACCGGCAAAGCGCAAGTCTACGCCTACCTGGAGCAACCTCGCGTCGGCGACCACGTTTGCTATTACTCGGACTTGCGCAAGATGCGGGCGCACTATCCCAAGTGGGACCTGACCAAGTCGCTTCCCGTCACGATCCGGGAGATCGTTGGGGCGTGGGACAGCAGGAGGCTGGCACAGCCATGAAAGTCGTGATTCTCTGCGGCGGTCTGGGGACGCGGTTGCGGGAGGAGACCGAATTCCGCCCCAAGCCGATGGTGCCCATCGGGGGACGCCCGATTCTCTGGCACATCATGAAGCTGTATGCCCACCACGGGCACACGGATTTCATCCTGTGCTTAGGTTACAAGGGCGAAGTCATCAAGGAGTATTTCCGGAACTACCTCTGGAGCATGAGCGACGTTACGCTCAGGCTGGGGCGCCAACCGGAGATCAGGTATCACAACCCGCCCGAAGAAGAGAACTGGACGGTCACTCTACTCGATACGGGACAGGACACCCAGACCGGCGGCCGTCTGCGCCGAGCCCTCCCCTACGTCGACGAGGATACGTTTCTCTTCACCTACGGCGACGGTGTGACCGACAGCGACATCAACGCCTCGATCCGGGCCCACGAGTCGCAGGGCAAGATTGCCACGGTGACGGTTGTGCACCCCACCGGGCGCTTCGGCGAACTGGCGATGGATGGCCAGACGATTGTGGGTTTCCACGAAAAGCCTGAGACGGAGGCGGCGTTCATCAGCGGCGGCTTCTTCGTGATGGACAAGCGCATCGGCGGCTATCTGACCGGCGACGACTGCGTGCTGGAGCGCGAGCCGTTGCAGACCCTGGCGAAGTGCGGCCAGTTGAACGCCTACAACCACGCCGGATTCTGGCAGTGCATGGACACCTTTCGCGAGCAGCAATTGCTCGACCGGATGTACGTCAACGGTCAGGCCCCGTGGCGGCGCTGGTGACTGCAGCCCACACCTGCCTGGCCTGCGGGAGAGCCGATGGCCAACTCGTCCTCGACCTTGGCGTCCAGCCCTTGGCCAACAACCTATTGACGGCCGAGGACATCGCCAGCTCCGAGCCCAGGTTTCCGCTGCGCGTGTTTGTCTGCCCTGGTTGCTGGCTCCTGCAGATTGCTGACTTGGTGCCGCCGGTGAAGTTGTTCTCCGAATACTTGTACTTTTCCTCCTTCTCGGACGAGCTGATGCGGCACGCGAAGGAGGCCGCCGATCGCTACTGCGAGGACTACCGCTTGGGGCCGGGCAGTTTCGTGGTCGAAATCGCCAGCAACGATGGCTACCTCCTGCAACACATCGTCCAGGCGAACGTACCGTGTGTGGGCATCGAGCCGGCAGCCAACGTTGCCCGCGCGGCGCGGGACAAGGGCATCGAGACCTGGACGGAGTTCTTCGGGCCGGACGTGGCCCGGCGGTTGGTGCAGGCGCGCGGCCCGGCCGATCTCGTCCTCGCCAACAACGTCCTCGCCCACGTTCCCGAGGTCCATGACTTCATCGACGGGTTACGGGTGTTGCTCGCCCCCGGCGGGCGAGCGGTGATCGAGTGTCCCTACGCGACAGAGCTGATTGCCAAGACCGAGTTCGATACCATCTACCATGAGCATGTGTTCTATTTCACGCTCACGCCACTCATCGAATTGTTCAGCCGGCACGGTCTCGCGGTTTGGAATGTCGAGCGGATCGCGATTCATGGTGGCTCGCTGCGGGTCTTCGTTGGACATCACGGCGCGCACCCGGTTGCCCCGGCGGTTGGCGCCTTGCTCGCGGAAGAGCAGGTCGCCGGCGTGGCCACCATGTCCTACTACGCCGGCTTTGCCCGTGCGGTGGAGGAGCTCAGGTACTCCCTGACGTCGATGCTGGCGGACCTGAAACGTCAGGGTCGGCGCATTGCCGCGTACGGCGCCTCGGCCAAGGGCAGCACGCTGCTGAACTACTGCGCCTTGGGCGCCGAGACACTCGAGTTTGTGGTCGATCGCAGCCCGCACAAGCAGGGCCGCTTCACGCCCGGTTCACACCTGCCGATCGTGGCGCCGGCGGAACTGCTGGAGCGGATGCCGGACGTCACCTTGCTGCTGACCTGGAACTTCGCCGACGAGATCCTCGCGCAGCAGCGCGCCTACCGCGAACGGGGCGGTCGGTTTCTCATTCCGATACCGAGTCCGGCGATCCGGTGATCGAGATGCGGTTTACTCCCACGCCGTTACTCGGTGCCTGGCTGATCGAGCTGGACCCCCAGGCCGACGCCCGAGGCGAATTGGTCCGGACCTATTGTGAGCGGACCTTCGCGGCGCAGGGACTCAACACCCGCTGGCCGCAGTGCAATCACACGCGGACCCGGTCGCGCGGCATGATTCGCGGGCTGCATTTTCAAGCGGCTCCCGTATCGGAAGTCAAACTCGTGCGATGTACAGCGGGCGCGATCTGGGACGTGATCGTCGATCTTCGAACCGACTCGGCGACCTATGGCCACCACGCCAGCTTCGAATTGAGCGCCGAAAGCCGGCGCCAGCTGTACGTGCCCGCCGGCTTTGCGCACGGGTTCCAGTGCTTGACGGACGGGTGCGAAGTGTCCTACATGATGTCCGAGTCCTTCGTGCCAGAGCTGGCGCGGGGCGTGCGGTGGGATGATCCTGCGTTGAACATCGCTTGGCCCATCGCCAGTCCACAGCTGTCCGAGCGTGACCGCAACCTACCGCTGCTGCCCACGAGAACGACCCAATGACCATCTACCTTCTCGGCGCCTCGAATCCAGAGACCGTCAGGGTGGTCCGCGCGGTCGAGCGCGTGACAGCGAATGTCGTGTTCGCAGGTTTCCTGGACAACGATCGACACAAGCATGGCACGAGGTTCTGGGGATTTCCGGTGCTGGGCGGGATTGAGCGGGTGCCCGAGTTGGCCGGCGCCGATACTGGCTTCGTCAATCTCATCACTGGCAGCACGGCGGTCAGGCACGAGACCACGCTGGCGATTAAGAGGGCGGGCGGCCGGATGGTCAACCTGATTCACCCCAACGTCGATCTGACGATGGTCCACCTTGGCGAGGGGCTTTATGTGCAGGAAGCCGTGATCCTGCAAGCCGCGGTTTCCCTTGGCGATAACACCAGCATTCACATGGGAGCCTTGATCGGGCACGAAACCGTCGTCGGCGAGTCGGTGTTCATCGCGCATGGCGTCAGCGTGTCCGGCTGCTGCCGCATCGGTGATGGCACGTTCGTCGGGACGAATGCGTCGATCCTGCCGCGACGGTCCATTGGCCGATGGGCAACCATCGGGGCCGGAGCGGTGGTGACGAAAGACGTGCCGGACCACGCGGTCGTGGTGGGCAATCCCGGCAAGATCATCAAGTACTCGGCGCCCAGCGCCCCGAACGAGACCGGGGCCTCGCGGCACCCGCGGAGCAGCGACTGATGAACCCGCAAGAAGAGCAGTTCAAGAACGACGTGGCCGGCAATATTCGCGGCCTCGGCGCCGATCACCGCGTCAAGGAGGCTTCACTCGCGTGGATTCGCGAGACCGCGAGGCACAAGTACACCTACAATTTCCGATGGCTGGGGCGGCCCATCATCCAACTGCCTCAGGACATAGTGGCGATGCAGGAGGTGGTCTGGTCACTTCAGCCGGACCTGATCATCGAGACCGGCATTGCCCACGGGGGATCGCTCATCCTCTATTCGAGTCTCCTCGAGCTGAACAGCCTTTGCGGCGGCCCGGCCGACGCCGAAGTGATCGGCATCGACATCGACATCCGCGCCCACAATCGAGCGGCCATCGAGGCGCACCCGATGGCGAAGCGGATCTCGATGATTCAAGGCTCGAGCATCTCGCCCGAGGTGATCGCACAGGTGAGCCGGCGAGCGTCAACGAAGAAGTCCGTTCTGGTTTGCCTGGACAGCAGTCATACGCGCGCACACGTCCTGGCTGAACTCGAGGCATACGCTCCAATGGCCTCGCCTGGTAGTTACTGCGTCGTCTTCGATACCATCGTTGACGACATGCCGGGTGCAATGTTTGCCGACCGGCCCTGGGGACCCGGCGACAACCCGAAGACAGCGGTGAGGGAGTTCCTCGCCGGTCACCCCGAGTTTGAGATTGACGCGGCGATTGACGCGAAGCTGGCCGTCAGTGTCGCTCCCAGCGGTTACCTGCGACGGCGCCAGCCGTGACACCGGCTCGTGGTGGGAGCCGATTGGAGCCCGCTGAACCATGAAGATATTGATCACCGGGAACATGGGTTATGTCGGCCCATGTGTCGTGCAGCAGCTTCGGAACGCCTATCCGCGCGCGCAGCTCGTCGGTCTTGACACCGGATTGTTTGCCCATTGCCTGACAGCGGCGGACGTCCTGCCGGAGACCCGCCTGGATGGGCAAATGTTCATGGACGTGCGCGACGTGACTCACGACACCCTCCGCGGCGTCGACGCCGTGGTGAGCCTCGCCGCAATCTCCAACGACGTCATGGGGACGTTGGACGAGGAGCTCACCCTGGACATCAACTGGCGAGCGAGCGTGCGCCTGGCCGCGCTGGCCAGGGAATGCGGCGCGCGGAGTTTCGTCTTTGCGTCCAGCTGCAGCGTCTATGGTCATGCCGAAGAGGGCGCCAAGACCGAACGTTCGAGTGTCAGCCCGCTCACTGCCTATGCGCGATCGAAGGTAATGGCGGAGGAGCAGCTCCGACCACTTGCGCATCAGGACTTTCAGATTACGTGCCTTCGGTTCGCCACTGCATGCGGAATGAGCGAGCGGCTCCGGTTGGACCTGGTCCTGAATGACTTCGTCGCGGCGGCCCTGGTCTCGAACAGAATCGAGATCTTGAGTGACGGCTCGCCCTGGCGCCCGCTCATCCACGTCAGGGACATGGCTCGGGCGATCGAGTGGGCGG
Source organism: Acidobacteriota bacterium (assembly GCA_030697165.1). Lineage (NCBI taxonomy): Bacteria > Pseudomonadati > Acidobacteriota > Acidobacteriota bacterium. The sequence goes on along the minus strand of JAUYQQ010000015.1, from coordinate 341,878 downwards.
TCGGGCGGTCCGCCGCGGCAGGTGGAGATTGGGTCATCGTCAATACCGGGATGGACGAATGGAACCATCAGGTGAAGGAACTCGCCGAGGCCGTTGCCCGTGAGATACCTGGTGTGGTTACCGTGGTGAACCCGGACGCCGTGCCCGATAAGCGTTCCTACCGCGTGAGCTTCGAGCTGTTCCGGCAGTTAGCACCGGCTCACCAACCAAGGGTGAATTTGCCGCAGGCGATCCAGGAACTCAAATCAGGGCTCGCCCGGATGCGGTTTGGCGATCCCGGCTTCCGGAACTCCGATTTCATGAGGGTCAAGGCCCTGTCGAGCTTGCGGGAAACGGGCCGGCTTGGTCCGGACCTGCGGTGGGTTGCAGGGCGCTAGCATGGAGCGCATTCCCGTTTCTGGCCCCTGGATCACGCGCAAGGAAATCGACTATGTCACCGACGCGGTGACCAATGCGTGGTACGGCAATGCCAACGGCTGGCACGATCGCTTCGAAAAGGCCTTTGCCGATTATGTCGGCGTGCGCCATGCCATCAGCCTTCCTCACTGCACTTCCGCGATCCACTTGGCGCTGTTGGCGCTGGACGTTGGCCCCGGCGACGAGGTCATCGTTCCTGAGATCACCTGGATTGCGTCCGCGGCGCCGATCAGCTACGTCGGCGCCACGGCCGTGTTCGCCGATGTCGACTCCCGGACTTGGTGTCTCGACGCGGCGGCGTTCGATCGATGCGTCACGCCGCGCACCAGAGCGGTCATTCCCGTCGACTTGTACGGAAACATGCCCGATATGGACGCCCTCGGTGCCGTGGCCAAACGGCACCAGGTGGCGATGATCGAGGACGCCGCTGAGGCGATCGGCTCGGAGTTCGGCGGCCGCAAAGCCGGCAGCTTTGGAGAGACGGGCGTGTTCAGCTTCCACGGCTCCAAGACGCTCACCACCGGCGAAGGCGGCATGCTGGTGACGAATCGGGATGATATTCGGGATCGTGTTCTCCGTCTTCGTGATCACGGCCGGGCTCCCGGTGACCGCCTGTTCTGCAACACCGAGGTGGCCTACAAATACAAGATGAGCTCGATGCAGGCGGCATTGGGCGCCGCCCAGCTTGAACGCATCAGCGAACTCGTCGGCCGCAAGCGGGAGATCTTCTCCTGGTATGCCGACGAGCTCTCCCGTGTCGATGGCATCAGCCTCAACTATCAGGCGGTGGGCACGCTCAATAGCTATTGGATGGTGACGATGGTGTTCGACCAGCGGTACCGGATTGACAAGACCGAACTGCTCGATGTGATGGCGGCGAAGGGCATCGACTGCCGTCCCTTCTTTCACCCGTTGAGCAGTCTGCCCGCGTACGCGGGCTCACCGGAGGCGGCGCTTGCGAGGGAGCGTAACACGGTGAGCTACGGTCTTAGCCCTCGCGCGATCAACCTGCCGTCCGCGCTCAGCCTGACACGGGAACAGGTGGCGCGCGTCTGCACCGCGGCGCGCGAGGCGTTGGGGTGCGGGCGATGAGTGTCGAGGGTCTCCAGTGACAGCCGTGCCCGCATCGCCCACGACACTGATTCTGTCGCAGCGGCGAGTCAGTGCGAAGGTGTATCAGTGCTGTCTGTACGAGTTCGAGGACGTCATCGCCTCTCTGACCGACGCCGACATGATCATGCCGGTAACGGAGGGAGAGGGATCGCCGTGGCAGACGCTGGCCCGGACAGCCCGCAACCGCGTGGCAAGGGCCACCGGACGGACCCATGCGATTCGGACCACGGTGTCGACGGAGTCGGTTCGTCGGGACTACGACGTCTTCTTTGCCGCCTTCATGTTCCCAAGCCAGGCGTTGGTTCTGAACCACCTGCAGGGGTGGGTTGAGCGGGCGAAGACGAAGATCTGCTTCCTGGGCGAGATCTGGCTCAGGCAGTTCGAAGACCCCCGAGAACGGCAGTTTCTTGAGATCCTGAAGGCCTTTGACCACATCTTCGTGCATACGGCATCCAGCGTGCAGGCGCTCGCCGCGTTTACTGGACGTCCCTGCCATGTGCTGCCGGGCGCCGTGGATGCGGTGCGCTTCTGTCCCGGGCGCCCCGCGCCTCCTCGCTGCGTCGATGTCTACAGCATGGGACGTCGATCGGAGGTCACCCACCGCGCGCTTCTGGCGCAGGCAGAGGGCGGAGGTTCTTTCTACCTGTACGACACTGCGAGCGGCTTCGACGTGATCGATCCCCGTGAGCACCGGCGGCTGCTCGCCAACCTGATCAAACGCAGCCGCTATTTCATCGCCTACCGTCACAACGCCAACATCTCGGGCATCACCGGGGGCCAGGAGGAACTGGGTGCCCGCTTGTTCGAAGGGACCGCAGGCGGCGCGGTCTTGCTGGGCCAGCCTCCGGACTGCGACGCCTTCCGGGAGCACTTCGACTGGGACGATGCAGTCGTGCCGATAGCGCTTGACGCTTACGACATTGCCCAGAGCCTGGCCGAGCTTGACGCGCAGCCGGAGCGGATTGCCAAGATCCGTCAACTGAACGTTGTTAATTCGCTGCTCCGCCACGACTGGGCGCATCGCTGGCAGCGCATTCTCGAGGTCGCGGACTTGCCGCCAGGGCCCAAACTACCCAAGCGTGTCGACGAACTGCGGTTTCTGGCCGCTCACGTCCGTGCGGACCGTGCACCGTGAGAGTCAGTGCGTCGAGGGGTGAACCTCAACTTCCTCGGCTCGTGTACATTGGCGATGTGCCGGTCGAGTCAACGTTGCACGGCTCGGCGTTGCTCTACCGTCTGCTCGAGTCCTACCCCCCGGATCGGCTGATGGTGATCGAGGACGGGAGCGCCCCATCCCAGCCCGGGCGTCGTGTGCGGGGCGTCCCGTACCGGACTCTCGCGTCTGGCGGATCGCGTCTCAGAACCACTCGGCTCCATGCTTGGTGGTCGCTCTGGCAGTCTCTGCGGTCAGCGTCATGGGCCGGAGAGGTTCCCGGGCTGCTGGGCGGTTTCTCGCCCGAAGCCGTGCTGACGGTCGCCCACGGACACCGGTGGGTGACGGCGGCGGAGTTCGCCAGGCGGCGGCGGCTGCCGCTCCACCTGATCGTGCATGATGACTGGCCAAGGGTGGCCACCCTGCCGCCACCGTTCGCCAACCGAGTGAATCTCCAGTTCGGCTCAATTTATCGCGCGGCGGCGTCGCGCCTGTGCGTCTCGCCCTGGATGGAGGCCGACTATCGCCAGCGGTACGGACCTCACGGACAGGTGCTCTACCCTTCACGATCCCGCGAGGTGCCGGTTTATGCCGCCCCGCCCGATCGTCTGCGGCGCAGCGACTCTGGGCTGACGATCGCCTTCGCTGGGTCCCTTAACGTGCCCGACTACTTCCGAATCCTGGGCGCTGTGGCCCAGGTACTGCAGACCCTCGGTGGCCGGGTCCTGGTGTTCGGCTCGACCGATGCGAAGCAGGCCGCACTGGGTGGGCTCAGCATGGCCAACGTCCAGTTCCGCGGGCGGTTGAGCTCTCGCGAGCTCATGGAGCGGTTGCGGGAGGAAGTCGATGTGCTGCTCGTGCCCATGTCATTTGCGCCGGGCGACGCGGGACCCGTGCAGCTTAGTTTCCCAAGCAAGCTAACCGACTACACCGCCGTTGGGTTGCCGCTCTTGATCACCGGCCCCGCACATTCCTCGGCTGTTCGTTGGGCCCGGGAGCATCCCGGCGTCGCCGAAGTCGTTGATGTCGCAGACTTCGACAGCTTGGCGGCGGCCGTCGGCCGGCTCGCTGGTGACACCGATTACCGCGTCCGCCTCGCCGCCCGTGCCCTTGAAGTCGGGGCACGGATGTTCTCCCACGAGACCGCCTGGAACCTTCTTACCGAGGTTTTGACGGGGCCGTCGTCGAGGCCCGAGATGCGGCACTAAGCTAGACTACTCGTGCGCCGACTGCTGCTATACGACCCACGGCTCCTGTGCGAGCGGCTCGCCGAGATTTCGCTCGCCCGCCGGCGGCTGGCGACGCTGCGCGGCACGGTGGCCGCGCGGCTCTCCGAAGACCATATCGACTCCATGGAGTTGCTTCAGCTGATCCGGCCACTCGCCCCGAAGGTCATCTACGATGTGGGCGCAAACGTGGGCACGTGGACCCTGCTGGCGAAGGCCCTGTATCCCCCCGCGGAGGTGCATGCGTTCGAACCACTCGCGGTGCATCACGAAGGGTTCGAGCGGAATACCCGGAGCGTGGAGGGGGTGCAGCTGCATCGGCTGGCCCTCGGTGAGTCGGCGGGCACCTTGCCGATTCGAGTGACGAGCTTCTCGGACGCTTCGAGCCTCCTGCCGCTTTCGCGGGCCGGTGAGGAGCAGTGGCACATTCATGAGGTCGCGCAAGAACAGGTGCCTGTCGAGCGGCTCGATGCGTGGCAGCAGCAGGGGCCGCGCCCCCTGCCGTCGATCATCAAACTCGACGTACAGGGCTTCGAGCTGGGCGTCCTCCGTGGCGCCGCGCGATGCCTCGAGCACACCAGCGCCGTGCTGGCAGAGGTGAGCTTCAGGGAATTCTATGAAGGGCAGTGCTTGTTTCATGACGTCGTGGCGTTCCTCGCCGAGCGCGGGTTTACGCTGCACGCGCTGGCGCGCGGAACCGCACTCGGCCGGCCCCTCGTCACCGCAGACGCCCTGTTCGTGGCGAATTGCCATCGGGCTCTGCTGCCGCGATGAGATCGTTGGCCCCGCATGACCCCCTTCTCCCTGCTCCGCCGGTTCCGACGCGTGGCTGCCTTCGTTGGAGTCAGCCGTTCGCCACTGCAATGGCTGCCACTGGCACTCCTCGGCTGGGCCAGGGACAATCCTTCAAGTACGGTCGGCCGTTGGTTACCCACCATCCGGGTGCGGCCGGCGCAGCTGCGCGGCCAGGCAGTGACGGTCAGCGCCACGGACCTGGGCCAGCTGATGTCGTTCGAGGAAGTCTTCGTCGAGTCGGTGTACGACCTGGGCCGCGTGCCGTTCACGCCAGCGGTCGTCTTCGATTGCGGCGGGCACGTCGGGTTCTTCTCGGTGCTGGCCCGGTCCACCTATCCGCGGGTGCCCCTGATCGTATTCGAGCCGAATCCGGAGAACCTTGGCCCTTTGCGCCGGAACCTCTCGACCGGTAGCCAGGTTGCGATACACGCCGCCGCGGTCTCCACGCGGAATGGCACGTGCCGTTTTTCAGCCACCGCGAGCAACGCCGGCCGGACCGGGGAATCCGACGTCGCCGGCATAGAGGTGGCCATGCTGGACTTCGCGGCGTTTGTATCGGGAGACCCCGGGGCGGCCTTGTTGATCAAGATCGATATCGAGGGCGAGGAGGGGCGGCTGGTGCCGCACCTGTTGCCGGTATTGCCCCGGCAATGCGCGTTGTTCGTAGAGACCCATCACGGGATGGCATCGCGTGAGGCGCTGGTCGACCAACTGGCCAGTTACGGCTTCGAGGTAAGCTGGCTGAGGGTGCGCGAACCATACGCAGACCTGTTCGCCGTCAGAGGTCTGGCCTAGTCGATGCGCATCTTTGCGGCCGTTCGCCACTCGGTAGACCCGCGCCGGTTCTACGGCGGGCTCTGGAGCGCGAACTTCTATCCGGCCCTCCGCCAGCTGGGGCACGAGATTGTGGAATCGCAGACCGACCTCTCGCCTACCAGCAAGTTCATGGAAATCGCCGACGGCTTCACTGCCGAGGAACTCGCAGCTCGGGCAGAGACCACCGAACGGGTCTTGGATGAAGTGCGGGCAGCGCAGCTCAGCGGTCCGGTCCACCTGTTTCTGAGCTATTTCTACAACGCGCATTTCGACCCCGCGGGGTTCGACGAATTGCGCCGGCTCGGCATCCCGTCGGTCAACTTCTACTGCAACAGCATCTACCAGTTCGATCTCGTGGCGGCGATTGCGGCGAAGGTGGATGTGTCGTGGCATGCCGAGCGCGACGCCCGAGCGTCGTACCTGGCCGTGGGCGCCCGGCCCGTGTGGGTGCAGATGGGGGCCGACCCGGCGGTGTGCCATCCGGTGCCCAGTATCCCCCGGCAGCCCCGTGCCTGTTTTGTTGGCCAGCGCTATGCGGACCGAGATCGATTGGCGGCTTCGCTAGTGCGGTCCAGTCTGCCACTGGATCTCTACGGGGCCGGCTGGGGAGTGGCCACTGCCGCGCCCGAGGCTGAGGAGGAGCCGGCCGTCTACCTGGGGCGCGAGCGATTGCGCGCGGGCTCGGCACGGGCGTACTGGCGCGTCGCCGCCGCTCAAATGCGATCCGGAGGAGTCGCGCGTGGGCTGGAGAGGATGGCCCTACAGTGGCGCTACCGCTCCGAGACGACAGCCCTTTCGCCGCTACTGAGTGGGGCGGCGCGGGGCCGGTCGGCGGCCTTATGTGACACCTTCGCGAACTACGAAATCGTGCTGAACTTCAGCAACGTCTGGGCGGACGGGCGGCCAGGGTCGTCCCTCGTTCCCCATGTCCGGCTTCGCGATTTCGAGGGACCCATGTCTCGGACCTGCTACCTGACCGGACACTCCGACGAAATCACCGCCTTCTATGACGTCGGTCGGGAGATCGACACCTATCGCGCGGCGGAGGAACTCACCGACAAGGTTCGTTACTACCTGGCCCACCCGCCTGCCGCGGAGGCACTTCGCGAAGCGGGATACCGCAGGGCCCTGTGCGACCACACGTGGCGGCGCCGCTTCGAGGAGTTGTTCTCCAAGATTGGCGTGGCGGCCTGACCGCATGTCGTATTTTTCCGTCGTCATTCCCACCCACAACCGGGCCCGGTTGCTCGACGCTTGTCTCACGTCCGTCTTCGCTCAGCGTTTCGTCGACTACGACGTGGTGGTCGTGGACGACGGGTCGACGGACGACACCCCGGCGGTGCTCGCCCGCTACGGCGACCGCGTTCGGGTGTGCCGGCAGCAGAACCGGGGACCTGGTGCGGCACGCAACGTCGGAATCCGGCACGCGCAGGGCCGCTACGTGGCATTCCTGGACAGCGATGACGTCTGGTTCCCCTGGACGCTCGAGGTGTACGCGCGGGCGATCGGCGAGGCGCACGAGCCGGCGTTCGTGGCCGGCAAACCCGCCCTGTTCCGCTCGCTCGAGGAGCTTCGCCAGGTCGCCGAATTGGAGCCGGCTGTCCTGACGTTCGATGACTACTACGCCTCCGGTGAGGAGTGGCGGTGGTGGGGCGTGTCGTCCTTCGTCGTTCGCGCCGATGCCCTCGCCGACGCCGGTGGCTTCACCGATGAGTGGATCAACGGCGAGGACGCGGACCTCGCTATGCGCCTGGGGCTGGCGAGCGGATTCGTTCAAGTGTGCGCGCCCTGTACGTTCGGTTATCGCGAGCACGCCGGCAGCGCGATTGCCAGCCTCGAGCGCACGCACGCGGGCGCTCGGTACGCGGTCACGATGGAACAGGCCGGGCGCTATCCCGGCGGTCGCGCGCGCGCCCGCGAGCGCCGTCGGATCCTGACCCGTCATGTTCGCCCAGTGATCCTCGAGTGCCTGCGCGAGAGTCGGCACCGCGACGCATGGCGGATGTACCGGGCGACCTTTGTCTGGCACCTGCAGTTGCGGCGCTGGCGATTCCTCTTGGGGTTCCCGGCGCTGACCCTGTCCGCACTCTGGCGCAACGGCATCGCGGGAACATCGGTAGCCAACTCATGACCACCATTCTCGGGATTTCGGCCTTCTATCATGACTCGGCAGCCGCACTGGTGGTGGATGGACGCATCGTGGCTGCCGCCCAGGAGGAACGTTTCACGCGCCGCAAGCATGACCATCATTTCCCCTCGAATGCCCTGGCGTATTGCTTGCGCGAGGGGGGGATCGCGGCAGCCGACCTGGACTTTGTTGGCTTTTACGACAAGCCGCTGGCGAAGTTCGACCGGCTGACTGAGACCTACGCTGCGGTCGGGCCGCGGGGGTTCAGGTCCTACCTGAAGGCGATGCCGCTCTGGCTAAAGTCCAAGCTGCACCTGCCGCGCGAGATCGACAACGCGCTGGGGCAGGCCTTTCGCGGGCGCTACGTGTTCGCCGACCATCACGAATCTCACGCGGCGAGCGCGTTCTTTCCGTCGCCATTCGACGACGCGGCGATCCTGACGCTGGACGGCGTTGGCGAGTGGTCGACGACGACACTCGGCCACGGGCGTGGCAACCGGCTCCGGTTGACCCACGAGATCCGGTTCCCACATTCGCTGGGGCTCCTCTATAGCGCGTTCACGTACTACACGGGCTTCCGCGTGAACTCCGGCGAATACAAGGTGATGGGGCTGGCGCCCTATGGGGAGCCGCGGTTCAAGGAGCTGATCCTCGAACATCTGATCCACGTACGGCCCGACGGGTCGTTCTGGATGGATCAGCGCTACTTCAACTACTGCTCTGGCATGACGATGACGAGCCCGAAGTTCCACCAGCTGTTTGGTGGTCCGCCGCGTCATCCCGAGTCGCCGCTGACCCAACGGGAGATGGACCTAGCGGCGTCGGTGCAGGCCGTGTGCGAAGAGGTGATGCTGCGCTGCGCCCGACAGGTGCACGCGGTGACCGGGTCGAAGAACCTGGTGATGGCGGGCGGCGTGGCGCTCAACTGTGTCGGCAACGGCAGAATTCTGCGCGAAGGACCCTTCGAGCGGATCTGGATCCAGCCGGCGGCCGGCGATGCGGGCGGCGCCCTCGGTGTTGCGCAACTCATCTGGCATCACGTCCTCGCCGAGCCGCGAGTCGTCGGTTGCGAGGACGTGCTCCATGGATCGCTGCTCGGCCCACGGTTCCCGAACGCCGAGGTGCGCGCCGCTCTCGATGCGGCGGGTGCGAGGTACCACGTAATTGAAAGAGAAGACGATTTGCTCGATCGCGTGACGGACCTGCTGCTGGACGAAAAGGTCGTGGGCTGGGTGCAGGACCGGATGGAGTTTGGTCCCCGGGCACTCGGGGCGCGTTCGATCCTGGGCGACCCCCGCTCGACCAAGATGCAGTCGGTGATGAACCTGAAGATCAAGTTCCGCGAGAGCTTCCGCCCGTTTGCGCCCTCGGTCCTGCGCGATCACGCGGCGGAGTATTTCGAAATGCCCGCGGATGCCGATAGCCCGTACATGCTCCTCGTGCTGCCGGTGCAGGCCCAACAGCGAACGGCCGGGAGTGACGAGCGCATGCGCGGGTTCACCGGCATCGAGAAACTGAACGTCCCGCGCTCAACGGTGCCTGCGGTCACGCACGTGGATTACTCAGCCCGGGTGCAGACGGTGACGCCCGCAGCCAACGGCCGGTACTACCGGCTGATCAAGCGGTTTCACGAGCGCGCTGGCTGCCCGATGCTCGTCAACACCAGCTTCAACATTCGTGGCGAGCCGATTGTCGGCACGCCCCAGGACGCGTTCCGCTGCTTCATGGGCACCGATATGGACGCCCTCGTGCTCGAGGACGCGCTGCTGCTCAAGAGCGAGCAGGCGCGCCTGGAGCTTTCCGATCGCAAGGCCTACCAGGCGGCCTTCGCGCTCGACTAGCCCGACACCATGTTCACCCGCCTCCTTCTCGTCGTCGCCTATCCCTTCTTCCTTCTGGCGTGGGGACTCAACTGGCTGCGCGGCCGCGATCCCCTGCGCCTTCACGAACCGGACGCCGACACGTTGTGGATCCAGCGCGGAGCCCAGCCGGGCGCGTCCGACTACTTCTCCGAAGCGTCGGTGGCCGAAGGGCTTGGGCATGGCGGGAGCGGCAGCGGCGGTGGTGTGCTCGTGCGCACGCTGTCGAAGTTGACGGAGCCGCGGCGCGCGCAGCCCGGGGGGAAGTTCTCGCCCGCGGCGGACCGTGAGCGGGGCATCCCGGACGAGGTGTACACGCTGTGGTAGCCGCATGACGGCCACGCTGGACACCAAGCCCTACGTGGAGCCCGATCCGCTGATCGGCTACCGCTACATCGCGGGTACCCGCATGTCGCTGCCGCGGCCTGGCGGGGGCCACTACGACCTGGCGGTAAACAGCGCCGGGATCCGCAGCGATCGAGACTACGCATTCGAGCGCCCCCCGGGGGTGCGCCGCCTCATCGTGTGCGGCGACTCGATGGCCGCCGGCCAGTTTCTGAGCAACGCCCAACGCTTCAGTGAACTGCTCGAGCGGCGCATTCCCAACCTGGAGGTCATCAACCTCGCGCTCGAAGGGTCGGGTACCGATCAGCAAGTGCTGCTCTACGAGCATGTCGGGCTGCGGTATGAGCACGACCTCGTGCTGCTGCTCCCGTTTCTCCAGAACATCCGCCGCAACATGGTCGAGTGGCGCGAGGCAGTCGACCCGCGTACCGGCCAGGCCGTACGACGCGCCAAGCCCCGCTTCGAGTTTGTGGATGGCCAGTTGGTGCTCCGGCCGGTCACGCCCGGTCAACCGGCTGCCGCACCTGGCCCCGATGGCGGAGCAGGGACCGACAGTCCCGCCACCGCCAGCACGCGGCTCAAGGGCATCCTCTCCCGGCTGCCAGGGGCCACGCCATTCAAGGCCGCCTTGTATGCGATGGTGCCATGGGAGCCGTTTCCCGAGTACCGAGACCCGGGCAGTCCCGAATGGCGGCTCATGGCCGCCCTCGTTCATCGGCTTCACCAACTGGCCGGGAGTCGGCCTGTCGTGCTGGCGCCGACCTTCTATGCGAGCTACGTGCAATTCCGCATGGCGCGAAACTACTGGGATCGGTTCTTGTCGCTGGCCGACCCTCCCCGGATTGATGCGATCGACCTGCTGCCGTATTTCACACGTGTGGGCGCGGATGGCGTTCGCTGCTTTCAGGATCCGTTCGACATGCATTTCTCCGCGTACGGCCATCTCGTGTTGGCCGATGCGCTGGAGGCTGAGCTGACGCGGCTGCGGCTGCTGCCGGCCGTGCCGGAGACGCGCCCGTGAGCGACACGCTGACGGCCAGCGTGGTCATCACCACGAAGAACCGCCGCGACGAGTTGCGAGCGGCATTGCGCTCGGCCGTCGAGCAGACCGCCACCCCAGAGGTGCTCGTCATCGACGACGGGTCGTCCGACGGCACGCCCGAGATGGTCACGGCCGAATTCCCTGGTGTCCGTCTCGTTCGCCACGACGACTCCCTCGGCTACATCGTCCGGCGCAATGAAGGCGCCCGCCTCGCCACGGGCGCCATCGTGTGTTCGATCGACGACGATGCGGCGTTCTCGACGCCCGACGTTGTCCGGCAGGCGCTGGGCGATTTTGCTTCCGAGCGTATCGCCGCCGTGGCCATTCCCTACATCGACATTCACACGGACCCGCGCGTCTGCCAAGCGGCGCCGGATGCGCAGACGGTCTACGTGACTGACCGGTACAAGGGCACGGCGTACGCCGTCCGCCGCGACGTGTTTGTTCGGCTGGGTGGCTACCGCGAGCACCTGTTTCATCAGGGCGAAGAGGGCGACTTCTGCATCCGCCTGCTCGCCGCTGGCTATGTGGTGCGGCTCGGTAACGCCGCGCCCATTCATCACGCCGAGTCGCCGAAGCGGGACTTTCAGCGGATGGATTTCTACGGGGTACGCAACGCCGTCCTGTTCGCCTGGCAGAACGTTCCGGCGCCGCTCGTGCTGATCCACCTGCCGGTGGTGGTGCTGCGGTGCCTCGCGCACACGTGGAACCCCGGTCGGCTGAGGACGCGCATCGCCGGCGTGCTCACCGGCATTCGGCTGTTCGCCTCGGTGCCCCGCGAGCCGGTGCCTGCGTGGACCTACCGGTTGTGGCGCGCCCTGGCGAAGGGGCCGCAGCCGCTGTCGCGCCTCCGCCGGTGGCCGGCTGACGCGTGACGACATTTCAAGAAGGAGGTGCCCGGTGGCTGTGCTGCCATCTCGGCGCGCGTGAGCACTACGCGGTGCCGCGGGCGCTGCATCGACGGGGCCGGCTCGGCCTTCTCGTCACCGACGCCTGGGTCAGGCCGGGCAGCCTCTGGTCACGGATGCCGGGAGACCTGCCGCGGCGCCTGTCAGAGCGATTTCATCCCGACCTGACGGACACCGACGTTCGCGATTTCACCCTGTCGGCGGTGGCGCGCGAGGCCTTCTTGCGGGCCGGACGCGGCACAGGCTGGAAAAGCCCGATGGATCGAAACCGGTGGTTCGGGCGCCGCGCGGCACGCGTGCTCAACGATGTGGCCGGCGGCGAGATGACCACGGTGTTTGCCCACAGCTATTCCGCGCGCGAAGTGTTCGCGCACGCAAAGACGCGCGGCTGGACGACAGTGCTGGGGCAGATCGACCCGGGCGAAGAGCACTTTCGCGTCGCTCGTCTGGCGTCGGATGAATGGACGGAGTACGGCGCCGCCCCCGAGGCGCCGCCCGCGGCGTACTTCGACTCGTGGCGCGAGGAGTGCGCGCTGGCCGATCGGATCATCGTGAACTCCCCCTGGTCGCGCGAGGCGCTGACGCGCGCGGGCATTCCTGCGGAGAAGCTGCGGGTGCTCCGGCTCGTCTACGAACCGGAGGAGACCGGGCCGGTGGCCGCCCACCAGTACCCCGACGCCTTCACGCCGGCCAGACCGCTGCGGGTGCTCTTCGTGGGCCACGCGGCCGTCGCGAAGGGTGTGCCCGCGCTGCTCGAAGCCGTCGAGCAGATGACTGATGTGCCCGTCGAATTGCACCTGGTCGGGGCCATCTCAATGGTCGTGCCATGGCGGTTTGCCAAGCACCCGGCTATTCGCTGGGTCGGTGCCGTGTCTCGCAGCGAGGTGATGCGTCACTACCGCGAGTCCGATGTGCTCGTGTTTCCATCGCTATCTGACGGCTTCGGCATGGCGCAGGTCGAGGCGCAGGCGTGGCGGCTGCCGATCATCGCGTCTCGGCACTGTGGCCGCGTGGTCGAGGACGGCGTGAATGGCCTGCTGCTGCCCGAGGTGTCGGCTGGCGCGATCGCGGCCACCTTGCGGCGCGTGGCCGGGACGCCGGCGCTCCTCGCGGAATTCTCGCGCCACTCCGGGGTCGCGACGCAGTCAGGCATCGAGGCGCTGTCAGCCGGTCTCCTGTCGCTGGAGTCAGCATGACGGGTGCGGCCGAGCCGATCGATCCCTGGTTTCTCGAGCATCTAGTGTGCCCGGCGGACCGCGGTGCCCTGCAACTGGCGACCGGCGCGTTCGAATGCCCAACCGGGCACCGGTTCCCGATTGTCGACGGTGTGCCGGTCATGCTGCTGGAGTCAGTGCCGGCGACGATGGCTGGGACGGAGAGTTCGCTGCGCCGCGCTCGCGGCGAAGGCGTGGACGCGCGGGCCCCGGAGTTGCACCTGGAGTCGCTCGGCGTCAGCGACGCAGAGAAAGAGGGCATCGTCGCCCTGGCTCGCCGCGGCGGCCCGGTCGACCCCGTGGTGGCATACCTCGTGGCGGCGACCAATGGACTGATGTACCGGCACCTGATCGGCGCGCTCGACCGCTACCCGATTCCAGACATCCCCCTGCCCTCTGGCGACGGCCGCTCGCTGCTGGACGTGGGGTGCAGTTGGGGGCGCTGGTCTCTCGCCGCTCACGCGAAGGGGTATGCCGTCGTGGGCCTCGACCCTTCGCTTGGCGCGGTAATGGCAGCGCGCAGGGTCGCGCGTCAGGTGGGCGCGTCGAACCGCTACGTCGTCGGGGATGCGCGCCATCTGCCGTTTGCGCCGCGGCTGTTCGACGTCACCTACTCGTACAGCGTGATTCAGCACTTGTCGAGAGCGGATGCTGGGAAGGCCGTGCGCGAGCTCGGTCGAGTGCTGAAACCGGGCGGCACCGCCAAGGTCCAGATGCCGACCCGGTTCGGCGTTCGCTGCCTCTACCATCAGGCGCGGCGTCGGTTTCGCGAGGGGTCAGGTTTCGAGGTGCGCTACTGGACGCTGCCAGAGTTGCGGCAGCTGTTCGGGTCCCACGTGGGCGTCACCCGATTTGACGCCGACTGCTATTTCGCGATCGGTTTGCAGCTGGCCGACGTGTCGCTGATGCCACCAGGCCTGCGCTTGGTCATTCAAGCCTCCCAGCGTATGAAGTCCGCGAGCCGGCGCTGGCCGATACTGGTTCATGTCGCTGACAGCGTATTCGTTGAGTCGGTCGCGCGTCACGGCACCCGGCCATGAAGCCTTCTGAACTCCCAAGTCCGTTTCAACCCACGCTGGTTCGCCGGGGCCTTGGCAGGGCCGAGCGCTGGCGCTACCGGTGGGAATATCAGGGCCGGCTGCGTGGCTTGCTGCGGCACGTCGACCCGGATAACGCCGGGCGACTCACGCTGAATGAACGGCAGCGAATTCGCGAGTATTGGTCGGCTTACGGCATCGACTATGCCAGCGCATCGTGGTTCCGGCTGTTCAAGGCGCTCACCGGACGGGTGGATCCCCGCTACATTCCCGAAGAAGTGTTCCGGCTGCACCTGGAGCCGATGTTATGCCGCCGCGATGTCGCGCCGGCCTACCACGACAAGAACCAGTTAGATCGGCTGTTTCCGGACGTCCAGCGGCCGGCCACGGTGCTGCGGAATATCTACGGTCACTACTTTGACAGCGACTACCGGCCCGTGGCGCGCGAGGCGGCAACCGAACTTTTCGGTACTGGTCCTCAGCGGTACATCATCAAGCCGTCGATTTCCGGCACGGGCAGCGGGCACAACGTGGCGCAGTTCGATGGTTCGCGCGACGGGTTCAGGATTGGCGCCACGTTGCTCTCGCTGGCCGATGTAGAACGGATCTACGTCCAGGATTTCCTGGTCCAGCGAGTCGTTCATCAGTCTCCGTTCATGGCCGCGTTTCACCCGCCGTCGTTGAATACCATCCGGATGATCACGTTGCGGTTGCGGGGCGCCGTGTCCCCGATCGCGGCGACCTTCCGCATGGGCAACGGCAGTCACGTCGATAATGGTCATGCCGGCGGGCTGTTGTGCGGCGTCGACCTGGGGGATGCGCGGTTGACGCCCTTTGCCTGCGACGTGCTGTTCCGGCGCTACGACCGCCATCCGATTACCGGCGAGTCGTTTGCCGACCAGATGCTCCCGGAGTTCGACGCCATTTGCGACCTGGCCGTCCGCGTCCATTCGCGCCTGACCTACTTCGACGTGGTGTCCTGCGATATTGCCCTGCTGGACAACGGCTTGCCGTGCCTGGTCGAGGCGAACACGTTTGGCCAGGGCGTCGAACCGCATCAGTTCCTGAAGGGCAGTTCCCTGTTCGGCGACAAGACCGACGAGGTCCTGGCCCTCGTGGCTGAGCGCCGGCGGCTCGGCTGGAACCAATGAGGCGCGAAACCCGTTGACGGTGACCTGCTTCAGTCACGCGAGCGATCGGATCGAGGCTTTGATCCGCGACGAGATGCGGCGCCAGGTCGGCCACCTGAGGCCGCGCCACATCGTCATCAAACCCAATTGGGTGCTTCATTCCTCTGCCGCCAGTCATCCAATTTCGGCGTTGGTCACCGACGCGCGGGTCATTGCCGCGACCGTGCGGGCCGCAGCGGAATTGTTTCCCGAATCGACCCTGATCACGGTGGGCGATTGCCCGCTGCAACGGGCCGACTGGCCCCTGTTGCTGCGCCAATCAGGTCTCGAGCCGGTGGTGGCTGAGCTCCAGGTCCGCTACCCCGGCCGCGTCGAGTTTCGCGACCTGCGGCGTGACGTGTATACCTATGCGGATGGCCGTCTGGTGCCGCAGTCGGGTGCGCCGCATGGCGATCCGCTTGGCTACCGCGAAGTCCGGCTGGGGGCGGTCAGTCACTTCGAAGAGATCGCGGGGGAGTCGGCGCGGTTCTCGATCCACGACCACGACCGGGAAGCGACCCAGGCCAACCACCGCCCCGGGGACCACCGCTATTTCGTGAGCCAGTCGTTTCTCGACGCCGACTTGATCATCAACCTGCCGAAGTGGAAGACACATTCCAAGTCCGGGCTGACCGGTGCCTTGAAGAACCTGGTGGGCATCAACGGCGACAAAGCGTACCTGCCTCACTTCCGCAAGGGCGCCCCCCGCTGGGGCGGCGATGAGTATTGGGACAGCAGCCGCTGGCTGTACTGGACGCAGAGCGCCCTCCGTGACTTCACGCGCGCGTACTGCTGGTGGGCCTATAAGCTCCTGCGACCGATCTGGCTCGCGATCAAAACGCTGCGGTCTGTAGTACTGCGACGAGAGAGCGATCCCGCCGGCGATTTCTACGTCGGCGGCGGGGCGTGGTACGGGAACCAAACGATCTGGCGCATGATCTACGACCTCAACATGATCATCCAGTTGGTCGATGCGGACGGCGTGCTCCGGGACCGTCCGCAGCGTCACTATTTCTGCGTGGTCGATGGCCTGATCTGCGGGGAAGGTGACGGTCCGCTGTCGCCGACGCCGCGACCGCTCGATTGGCTGGCATTCGGCCGTGATCCGTTTGCGATCGATGCGGCGCTGGCCTGGTTCATGGGGTACGACCCCGGACGATTATCGATTGTCGCCGAGCGTCGCCGGTACCTTGGTCCTGAGTGGGGCCGCTTCGACTTGGACACCTTGCCGGTAACTCTGGACGGCCGAACCGCGTCGTTGACGGCCTTTGACGTCAATCACGGATTCGTGCCGCCGCCGGGTTGGGTTGGTCATATTGAGCGCCCCGTGGTAGGCGACCGAAGTCTGGCGCGGGCATGAAGGTCGTGTTCTGCTGGTCGGGCATGCAGGGGTACATGGCGTCCTGCTTGCACGCCCTTCAGCGTCGGGACGCAGTGGAGCTCTACGTCATCCACCTGGATTACAACGACCTGCCGTATCAGGAGAACCTGCTCAACGGCATTCCGAACGACAAGCTGCAGGCCAGCCAGCCGAACGACGCGATCGGGCAGATGGTCGCGGACCGAAAGCCCGATATCGTCGTCTTGTGTGGTTGGTTTTACGCGCCTTACCGGAAACTCCTGCTTCGCAAGGACCTTCAGGCCGCGAAGTTCCTGCTCGGCATGGACACGCCGTGGAGCGGGTCGTGGCGCCAACGCCTTAACCAGGTTCGGCTCAGGGGGCTTGTCGAGAGAATGGAGAGAGTCGTGGTGGCCGGCCCGCGGACCCGGGAATTCGCCCGCCGGCTCGGCGCGCGCCCCGACCAGATTCTGCCGGGCCTGTACGGGTTTGACTTCAAGCGCTTCGGCGCGCTTGGATCAAGCCGCCTGGACGGGGCTCCCGAGTGGCCCAAGCGGTTCTTGTTTGCCGGTCGCTACGTGAGGGAGAAGGGCCTCGGCGTTCTCATGGACGCGTACCGCCAATACCGGTCAGCTGTCGCCGATCCTTGGCCGCTCGATTGTTGTGGTACTGGTCCCGACGCGGCCCGGTTGCGTGGGCATGAGGGTGTGCAAGACCTTGGTTACGTGCTGCCCAGCGCATTGCCGACGGTGTTTTCAGAACGTGGCGTGTTCGTGATGCCGAGCCTGGAAGAGCCCTGGGGCGTGGCAATTGCCGAGGCCGCAGCCACGGGGCTGCCTTTGATCTGTTCTGATCGCTGTGGCGCGGCGGATGATCTATTGCACCTGTACCACAACGGGCTCCTGGTGCCGGCCGGGAACGTCACCGCGCTCGCGGACGCAATGAAGTGGATGCACGAGCACCACTATGCCTTCCGAACGATGGGTGCACGCAGCCGCAGTTTGGCGGCGGCCTTTTCGGCGGACGCCTGGGCCGACCGGATGCATAACTGCTTCAACGAAATCCTGACCACGGGCGCGCGTCACGAGCCGAGCCGGCATGGTTAGCTGGTATGGCCAGGCCGCGTCACGGCTGCCCGAGATCGTCGGTGATGAACTGCGGCGACTCGCCGCCCGCGTCGAGCCACGGCGCATCGTCATCAAGCCCAACTGGGTGATGCACGAAACCGAGCCGGCGTATCCGATTGCGGCGCTGGTGACGGACGCCCGGGTCATCGACGCCACGGTGCGGGCGTGCGTGGCGCTGTTCCCGGCGGCTGAGCGGATTACCGTTGGCGACTGCCTCGAGCAGAGGGCCGACTGGCCACTGATGTGCCGGCAGTCGGGTCTCTCAGCCGTGATGGAGACGCTCGTGGCGGCCTTCCCGGGGCAAGTCGAGTTTCGGGACCTGCGCAAGGATGTCTACCGGACTGTGGACGACGTGCTGGTGCTGGACCTGGACGCGCCCCACGGTGACCCGGTGGGGTACCGGGAGGTCGAACTGCAGGGCGAAAGTCACCTCGAGCCCATTGCCGACCAGGCCGATCGATTCTCGATTCATGACCACGACCCGGCGACGACCCGCAATTGCCACCGGCCTGGCGATCACCGCTACCTCGTGAGCCAGACCGTGCTTGACGCCGACCTGGTCATCAACCTGCCGAAGTGGAAGGCCCACTCGAAATCCGGCGTGACTGGTGCGCTCAAGAACCTCGTCGGCATCAACGGCGACAAGTCCTACTTGCCGCATTTCCGGCGTGGCTCGCCGCGCTGGGGGGGCGATGAGTACAGCGACGAGGGCCGGTGGTTGTACTGGGTGCAGAACAACGTTCACGAGATGGTGCGCGGCACGCTTGCCCACCGCTGGCTGCGGCCGGGATGGCAGGCGGTCAAGGCCATCAACAACGCTTTGCGGAGACGGGACCGCAGCCGGACATCGCCGGCGGATTTCTACGTCGTCGGCGGGAGCTGGTACGGCAACCAGACACTGTGGCGAATGATCTACGACTTGAACCTGGTCATCCAGCGGGTCGGCCGTGACGGCCGCCTCCACCCGACGCCGCAGCGCGAGTACTTCTGCATTGTCGACGGGCTCATCAGCGGCGAGGGTGATGGCCCCTTGAAGGCGGTGGCTCGCGACACCGATGTCCTGGTTTGTGGCGACGACCCGTTCGCGATTGACACCGTCCTCAGCTGGGCAATGGGCTTCGATCCTGACAAGATCCCAGTGCTGGCCGAGCGCCGCCAGTACCGCGGCGTCGAGTGGGGACGGTTCACGTTGAACGACCTGGTGGTCACGATCGACGGGCGGCCGTGCCCGCTATTCGAGATGGGCGTCAATTTCCAGTTCGCCCCGCCACCTGGCTGGATTGGACAGATCGAACGGCCCGGTCGCACGGCGACGTCGACCTGAACGCGACCGCCCACATGTTGGCAACGCTCCTGCCCGGCCGTACCGTACGGCGCCATCTCGCCGCCGCCGCGGCCCGCCGCCAGGAACTGGCCGCGGCCGACGCCACGGCCTGGTCGCACCGGCAGCTCGAGGCGTTCCAGCGAGTGTGGATCGATGCGGTGAACGACGTGCCGTACTATGCGTCGCTGGTACGATCGGGCCGCGTGCCGGCGGAGATTCATTCCTGGGCCGATGTGCAGGGCCTTCCTGTGCTGACGCGACAGCTGCTGCAGGACCGGCCTGCTGAGTTTCTTCGCCGCTCCGGGCCGCCCGATTCCTTCATCAAGACCGCCGGATCCACCGGCACGCCGTTGCGGATGGGTCTCAATCAGTCCGAGCGCGACCTCATGCGCATAGTCAAGCTCGCCGAATGGCAGGGCTTTGGATACGAGCCAGGCTCGCGGCTGTTCCTCATCTGGGGGCATGCCCATCTGCTTGGTACCGGCTGGGCCGGAAAGGTCAATCACTGGCAGCGCCGCCTGGCGGATGCCTTCCTCGGCTATCGGCGCGTGGACGCGTATCGACTGAACCGGGCGTCGTGCGAAGCCTACGCCGACGCCCTGCTGCGCTTCCGCCCGCTGGGCTTGATCGGGTATGCGTCGGCGTTGGATCTGTTCGCCCGCTACACGACGGCTTTTCGCGATCGTTTCCGGGCCATCGGCGTTCGCTTCGTGCTGGCGACCGCGGAAGCGCCCCCCCGGCCCGACACCGTGGCGCTGCTCGAGGACCTGTTCGGCTGTCCGGTCGTGCAGGAGTACGGCGGCGCGGAGTTCGGACAGGTGGCCTTCAAGAACGGGGCCGAGGCCTTTGACGTGTACTCAGATCTCAACTATCTCGAGTGCGAGCCACCGGGCGATGGTGCCGCCGAGGAACATCCCGTCCTGCTGACGTCGCTCTACCAGCGATACGTCCCATTGATTCGTTATCGGCTGGGCGACACCGTGATTGGACCAGTGCGCCAGGCTAACGGACATGTCACGCGCTTCGAAGCCGTCGGCGGCCGCCTCAACGACGTGATCCACCTCGACGACGACGATGCAATCCACAGCGTCGCCATCTTCCACTGCATCCACCAGGAGGCCGGCGTCTACAACATCCAGATGGTGCTGCGAGACGAGGGCATTGAGATCTGCCTTGTCGCATCGCTCGCCGACCGGGCCGCCATGGAAGCACGGATCCTTGCGCGTCTGGCCCAGGTCCACCCGGCGCTGGCACGGGCTCGCTTCACGTATCCCGAAGACCTGCAGACCAACCGCGCCGGCAAGCGCCGGTGGTTTGTCGACCATCGCTCCTCACCTCCATGTGCGGCATCGCAGGAATCCTGACAGCCGAGGCCGGCCGGTCCGATATGCGGCCCGCGCTTGATGCCATGCAAAGCGCGCTGCGGCACCGGGGGCCCGACGATCGCGGACAGTGGCGCTCCCCATCCGGCCTGGCCGCGTTCGCGCACACACGGCTCGCCATCCTTGACCTGAGCCCCGCCGGGCACCAGCCCATGTCCACGGCCGATGGCCGTTACACGGTCGTCTTCAATGGAGAAATCTACAATTTCCTTGAACTGCGCCGCACGCTCGCGCAGAAAGGCGCCGCGTTCTCGACCCGTTCCGACACCGAAGTGATCCTGCGGGCGTATCAGGCCTACGGCGACAGGTGCGTCGAGTTGTTCCGGGGCATGTTCGCCTTCGCGGTGTGGGACGAGCGAGAGCAGACGTGTCTGTTGGCGCGCGATCGCTTTGGCCTCAAGCCGCTTTATTATCACGTGGGCAGGGGCGGGCTGGTGTTCGGATCGGAGGTGCGCGCCCTGCTGGCGTCTGGACTGGTGGCGCGTGAACTGGATCCGCGAGCGGTCTATCAGTACTTTCGCACCGGCTCAATCCCCGAGCCGCGAACGCTGTTGCGTAGCGTCCAATGCCTCGAGGCCGGCCACCACGCGCGGTGGCATGCAGGTCGCCTCGAGCGCGGGCGATACTGGGCGCTTCGATTCCCGACCGAGACGATGCCGGCTCTTGATGCCGTGGCGGCCACCCGCGCGGCGCTGCTCGACTCGGTCGAGCAGCATTTCGTGAGCGACGTGCCGGTCGGCGTCTTTCTGAGCGGTGGCATCGACTCCACGGCCCTGGTCGCGTTGGCGAGCGCCAACGGCCACAAGGGCCTGCAGACTTTTTCCTTGTCGCTGCCCGGCGTGCCCTCGGACGAGGGGGCGGCGGCCCGCCGGGTGGCCGTGCACTTCGCGACGCAACATCAGGACTATCCGGTCGATGCGGCCACCGGCAGGGCGATCTTCAGTAAGTTTCTTGGCGCCTTCGATCAGCCCAGCATCGACGGCCTCAACACCTTCGCGCTGGCGGGTTTCGCGCGGGAACGAGGCGTGACAGTGGCGCTGTCGGGGTTGGGCGCCGACGAGATCTTCGGCGGCTACCCTTCGTTTACGGAGGTGCCGCGACTGGCGCGGTGGGACTTGCGGCTAAGCCGCTTCCCGTTGGCGAGGCGTGCCGTGGGGCACGCCCTCGAAGGCGTGGCGCCTGGGCACCGGGGTCGCCGCCTCGGTGACATGCTGGGCCAGCCGGCGGGCCTCCTGACGGCCTACGCCACGTTTCGCGGTATTTACACGAGGGCCGAAGCACGCCAGCTGGTAGAGCATTACGGCGGAGCGACTGAGGGCGAACCGGAAGATGATATGCAGGATGTTCCCACGCCCGATCCCACAACCGGCGACGCGGTGAGCCGTCTGGAGTTGACCCGGTACGTGCGAAATCAGTTGCTGCGTGAAAGCGACGTAATGAGCATGGCCTGGGGTCTCGAACTGCGCACGCCGTTTCTGGATGCCGCGGTGATCGACGCCGTGGGTCGCGTGCCGGCAGTTACGCGTCTTCGCGCGGGCAAGCGGCTGCTGCTCGATGCCGTGCCCGAAGTGCCAGGGTGGGTCGCCCATCAGCCCAAACGCTGTTTCCAGCTCCCGTTCGAACAGTGGCTGGACGGCGAGTGGCGCCAGCTGTTTGCCGAGGTCAGCCGCACGTGCCCGGTCCCGACCGAGACGTGGTACCGCAAGTGGAGCGTGTTCATGCTCGAGCGATGGGTGGAGCGGATGACGACGTCGGCAAGCATTCACGAACCCGTGGTTCCAGGGGTCGGCAGGCGTGTTCATGGATAAGACGTCGCGCGAACATTACGGCCCTCTGCTGGGGCTCGCCACGTCGGCGCTCGGGACCCTTGGCGCCCTGCTGCTGTTTCCCGACAACCCGGCGCCGCGCGGCGCGCTGGTCGTGCCGGGAGCGATTCTCGCCGTGTCCATCATCTTCGTTCCGGCGATGCGGGTGATCACGAACTCGCGGACGATGATGAACGCCGACAACTTTGTCGCCGCCGGCTATGTCGGCTGGCTGTTGTTGGACCTGGTCCAGGGCGCGTACGACCTGGGCGATGCGTCCAACGAGGCATTGCGGCTCGCACTGGTTGCGGTCGGCGTGTCGGCGTCGGCGATGTGGGCCGGCGCAATTGGTCGGCCGTGGGCGTTGCCCAAATTCCTGGAAGGCGTCGCCAGAAATCCGCTGAACACCAAGGCCGTGGCGCGACTGGTCCCCGTATGTTTCTTTCTCGGCATGCTCAACTACATGTACTCCGTCGATTTCGACATCATCGCGATGTTCTCCTACTTGGGGAACAACCGGTGGGACGTGCCGTGGGGCCGGGGACAACTCGGTGGGTGGGGTTCCTTCATCGACCAGATGCCGTACTTCGGGTACGTGCTGCCGAGCCTCACGGCTCTGCTGTTCGCGCGCCGCGGGCTGCGGTTTGAAACGCTGCTGTCCGCCGCGGCATCCCTGGTCATGCTGCTGTTTCTGGCCCAGAGCGGCGGCCGGCGTATCATCCTCGTGACCGTGGGCGCGGCTTTGATCGTCTGGGTGCAGGCGCAGTCCGGAATGAAGATCCGGAAGCTCCTCGCTGTTGGTGCAGTCAGCCTTGCCATGGTCTGGACCATGCAGTTCATGCTCAACATCCGGACCCGTGGCTACGACGAGTTTCTCAACAGCGAAAGCCAGTATGACTACCTGCACGTAGATGACAACTTTCTCCGCCTGGCGCAGGTCATCGAGTTGGTGCCCAGCCGGCGCGACTATGTGTATTCGCAGCAGCTGGTTTTCACGCTGGTGCGGCCGGTGCCACGAGTGTTCTGGCCCGGGAAGCCCATTAACGCCGGCTTCGACTTGCCGACAGAAATCGGTATGAAGGGCTTGAGCCTGTCAACTTCGATCATCGGCGAGTGGTATCTTTCGTGGGGATGGCCGGCGCTGATCTTCGGCGCCTGGTTTCATGGCCGCCTGGCCAGCACCGCGAGCACCCTCCGCGACGTCGGCATCACGGCCAAGAACCCCATCGTCTACGCCCTTGCCGTGATGGTGCTGGTGGCGGGCCTGCGCTCCATGCAGGATCTGATCATCATGAGCTACGCCCTGGTGGCGTGGTGGGGTGTCAATCGCCTCGTCACCCCGAAGTCCTCCGGGGCGGTGTGAGGATCCTGCACGTCGCGGCGTCGTACCTGCCGGCGGTCCGCTATGGCGGCACCATCGTGTCGGTGCACGGGCTCTGCCGGGCGCTGGCCGCGCGCGGGCACGACGTGCACGTCTTCACGACCAGCGTCGATGGCGCCGTCGATTCCGACGTGCCGCTGCTAAGGCCGGTCGAGCTCGACGGCGTGCAGGTCTGGTATTTCCCTTCGAAAGTCCTGCGTCGGCTGTACTGGTCGCCGCGGATGGCGGGCGCCCTCGCCGGCCAAATCGGAACGTTTGACATCGCCCACTTGCACGCCTTGTTCGTGTGGCCGGTGTGGGCTGCGGCGAAGGCTGCGCGACGCGCCGGTGTGCCATATGTGGTGGCTCCGAGGGGCATGCTGGAGAAAGCGCTGATCAAGAAAAAGAGCCGTGTGACGAAGACGCTTCTGATCGCCGCCGTCGGACGGCGGACTCTGGAGCAGGCGGCCGCCATTCATGTGACAAGCGCCCGCGAGCGGGCCGAAGCGGCGGCCTTCGGATTTGCTCTTCCGCCCCTCTACGAGGTGCCGAATGGCGTGGATCTGGTCCCCACGCCGGTGGCATCAGTGGGCCTCTCACCCGCGGTCGCGGCCCTCTGCGAGGGCCCGCCTTTTCTCCTGTTCATTGGGCGGATCAGCTGGAAGAAAGGCTTGGACCGCCTGATTGCGGCTCTCCCGCACGTGCCGGGGGTTCGGCTCGTGATTGCGGGCCCCGATGAGGAAGGCTACCGGACCACGCTGGAGGCGCGGGCTGCCGCAGCCGGTGTGGGCGGCCGTCTCGTGTTTTGCGGACCGGTGCCCGGCGCAGGCAAGGCCGCGCTGCTTAACTGCGCGCAGGCGCTGGTCCTTCCGTCCTACTCCGAGAATTTCGGCAACGTCGTGCTCGAGGCGATGGCGGCCGCTTGCCCGGTCGTCGTCACGCCCGAAGTAGGAATTGCCGACCTCGTCCGCGACTCCGGAGCCGGGTGGGTGATCGACGGCGCGCCGAAGACACTTGGCGCGGGCCTTTCGGCGCTGGTCGCCGATTCGCAGCTGCGACGGACGATGGGGGAGCGAGGCCGTGCGACGGCCCAACACTACGGGTGGGCCGCAGTCGCCGAGCGCATGGAGCGGGTCTATCAGGAGATTGTGGCTTGAGCAACGGCACCGTCGAATCGCGGAGTGTCAACCCGGATGACTGGGGCGAGGCGCAGCCGGGGCCCCTCAATGGCCGCATCGGGTTAGAGCTGGCCGAATTACTAGTGACCCTCGTTCGCCAGCAGCCTGACGTGCGGTCGATCTGCGACCTGGGGTGTGGCAACGGATACCTGGCCGGCAGGCTTGGGGCACTCGGACATCGCGTAGTGGGGCTGGATGCGTCGGTTCCTTACCTGGAGGCGGCACGACAGTACTATGCGAGCGATAACGTCACGTTCCGACGAGCGGTCTTCGGCGCTGACGCCGACCTCGCGCACGAGGACGAGGCAGCGTTTGACCTGGTGATCTCCAGCGACGTGATCGAGCACTTGTACCGGCCTGCCGACCTCATTGAAACCGCGGCCCGCTTGCTCCGTCCAGGGGGACGGCTGATCGTTGGGACTCCGTATCATGGCTACTGGAAGAACCTGGCCATCAGCGTGCTCGGTAAATGGGACGAGCATCACGGCGTCCACTGGCAAGGCGGGCACATAAAGTTCTTCAGCGTCGAGACATTGTCCCAACTTGTCGGCAACGCGGGCTTCTCGGATATCCGATTTCACTTCTACGGGCGTGCGCCATGGTTCTGGAAGAACATGATCTGTGTTGCCCGCAAGGTTGAGTGAGTGCAGGCCCGCATCACCCCGCTCCTGCTTACGTTCAACGAGGCGCCCAACCTTGCCCGCACGCTGGCGCGGCTGTCGTGGGCCACCGAGATCGTCGTCGTCGATAGCGGCAGCACCGACGCGACCCGGGAGATCCTGGCGCAGTATCCCGGCGTGCGCGTGTTCGAGCGGCGGTTCACGACACATGCCGAGCAGTGGAACTTCGGGCTCGAGTCCACGGGCATCTCTACCGAGTGGGTGCTGGCCCTCGACGCCGACTTTGTCTTGTCGCAGGATCTGGTCGCGGAAATCGCCTCGCTCTTGCCCGGGGCCGACACGGCAGGCTATCTGGCGTCGTTCACTTATTGCATCCACGGCACGCCACTGCGAGGTGCGGCCTATCCTCCTGTCGTGGTCCTGTTCCGGCGGGCGGGCGCGCGCTACGCGCAGGACGGCCACACGCAACGGATTCAGGTCCAGGGGCGGATCACCTCGCTACGAGCGTCGATCGCCCATGACGACCGCAAGCCACTGGTCGACTGGCTGGCCGCACAAGCCCGCTATATGCGACTGGAAGCGGAGAAGCTTGGCGCGGCACCGGTCGCGTCGCTCGGTTGGCTGGACCGACTGCGCCGCCTGATCGTGATCGCCCCGCCGGCGATGTTTGTCTATTGCTACCTCGTGCGGGGTGGTCTGCTCGATGGTTGGCCCGGGCTGTCGTACGCCCTGCAACGCGCCACGGCCGAAGCCATCCTGTCGCTGTACCTGCTCGACCGAATGCTGGCAGGTGGTCACGCCACCAGTCGGGACAGCTAGGCCGAACTGGCGAGCCGGCCGAACAGCGCGCGGCGGGCTGGCTGGTGCCGCAGCAGCGCGAGAATGAAGTCGCGGTGCTGGTTGAACCGAGCCGTCTTTCGCACCAGCGGCAGGATCCCGTCGGTCTTGGCCAGGTCGAAAAGCGCGTCGATATCGGTGTCGCGCATGCGCTGCGCGACAAAACGTAGGGCCAGCTGCGCCTTGAACTCCGACTGGAAGCGCGCGCGCCAGCGCCGTTCGTAATCGCGCAACGCCGCCGCCGACAAGTCGTTGCCCGCCAGGGCGACGTGCAGCACCTCGGCGGCAATCTCGCCGCTGATGACACTGTAGTAAATCCCGCCACCCGTCGTCGGCTTCACCAGTCCCGCCGCGTCGCCCACCGCCAACACCCGATCGCCATAGCTGCGCCGCACGCCGCCGAGCGGCAGCATGCGCCGGCGCGGGCTGAGCGTGTCGGGCACCGCCACCGACCAGCGCTCGCGCACCCGCGCGAGCATCCGCGAGAAATATTCACTGGCGTCGCCGTCGGCCATCACGCCGATGCGGGCGAACGTGCCGTAGGACCGCTTGACCGGCACCGCCCACGCAAATCCCTTGGGTGCGATCTCCGATCCGAAGTGCATCTCGACGTCGCCCGGGCGATCGGCCGGCAGCTCGAGCTGGGCCGATTGAAGGAAGGTGGAAGGCATGCCGAAGCCCAGCCGGCGCTGGAACGTGTAGTTGGCGCCGCAGGCCAGGACCGCGGTGCGGGCGGTCACGGTCTCGCCGTCAGCCAGGGTGATCCGCACGGCGTCGGCCGCCGGATCGATGGCCGTCACGCGGCGTCCGCGCAAGACGATGGCCCCGGCCAACTCGGCCCGGCCGGCCATGGCGGCGTCAAACATCGCGCGATCGATGACGACGGCTTCGGTGGTGGCGGTCGTGTATTCAAACGAGTGCCCCGACGGCGCGACGAACTTGACGGTGGCGAGGGGATTAAGCACCGACTCGGCCGGCAAGCCTAGCGCGTCGATCGCGTCGGCCGCCAGCACGCCCGTGCAGTGCACCGGCGTGCCGATGGTGTCGTGCTCTTCGAGGACGGTGACCGACCGTCCGAGGGCGGCGAGGCAGCGGGCAACCGACAGGCCACCAGGACCGCCGCCAATGATCACGACATCGAGCATTTAACGTCAGATTATACAGGGCCGGTTGCTGCGGCCGTCGTCAAACCTTCGGTGCGCGATCTTCCCACCGGCCGCGCAGCGTGATCCAGAACGAGAGCAGGATCAAGCGCAGATCGAGGCAGAAGGTCGCGCGCCGCTGGTACAGCAGATCGTAGCGGAACTTGCCCGGGCGCGGCAGGTCGCGGGCGGCGTAGACCTGTGCCAGTCCGGTGAGCCCGGGCCGCACCCGGTGCCGCGCTTCGTAGCCGCGGATGGCGCTGAGCGGCACATGGCGCCCGTCGGCGGTCGTGTCGGCCTCGCCCGGCCGCAACGGCCGCGGCCCCACCACGCTCATGTCGCCCTTGAAGATGTTCAGCAACTGCGGCAGTTCGTCGAACGCCGTGGCCCGCAGCACCCGGCCGACCCGGGTGACCCGCGGATCGTTCTCGGTGGCCTGGACGGCACCGGTGTGTTTCTCGGCATCGACGATCATCGAGCGGAACTTGTACGCCAGAAACACGCGGCCATGGCGGCCGACCCGTTCCTGGGTGAACAGCACGGGTCCCCGGTCTTCGAGCTTGATCGCAATCGTAATCAGCAGCGCGATCGGTGAGAAGACGACCAGCCCGGCCCCGGACACGAGCAGGTCAAACCCACGCTTGATCATCGGCCGGCGACCTCGCGCAGCACCTGGGCATGGGCCGACACCTGGCGGTCCCGCGCGAACAGAGCCGCCGCGTCCCTGGCGCGCGCGCCCATGGCCAGCCGGCGCTCTGGATCGTCGGCCAGCGCGACGATGGCCGCCGCCAGGGCCGCTGAATCGCCCGGCGCGGTGACGACCCCGCTGCCATGGGTCGCTGTCAGCGCCGCCACTTCGCTCGACGCCTCGACGGCCGCCACGTACGGCCGGCCCGCGGCCAGAATCGGGTAGAGCTTGCTCGGCACGATGTAACCGGCCAGGCCGGGCTTCAACGACACCAGGCAGACGTCACTCGTCGCATAGGTCCAGCGCAGGTGCTCGCGTGGCTGGAAGGGCAGAAAGCGCACGTTGTCCAAGCCGCGCGCCCGAACCGCCTCCTGCAGCGCCGGCTTTCGGTTGCCGTCGCCGATGAACAGCATCAGGATCTCGGGACGCGCCGCCAGGCGTGCCGCGGCGTCGATCACGGCGTCGAGGTTTTGCGAATGGCCGATGTTGCCGGCATGCAGCACCACGAAGCGGCCGGCCAGATCGTGGGCGGCGGCAAACGGATTCTGCTTTCCGTCCGGCACGATCGCCGTCGTATCTGCCCAGTTGTGAATCACGGTG
The DNA here is from genome assembly GCA_030697165.1 of Acidobacteriota bacterium. Classification (NCBI taxonomy): domain Bacteria; kingdom Pseudomonadati; phylum Acidobacteriota; species Acidobacteriota bacterium. Next base: position 313,254 of record JAUYQQ010000015.1, on the reverse strand, counting down.
ATCTTCGAGGGCGCCGCGCCCTTGCCGTCGACCAGGCGCCGCGCCATGGTGTCGCCCAGCGCGACGATGCGCCGGGCGCGGTCGACCAGGAAGCGGTTCAGACGATCGAGCAGCCCGTTCACCAGCGGGCTATGGAAGTCTTCGAGGAGGCCGGCGACTTCGGGAAAGATGTCCTGGCAGAAGAACACCATGCCGTGGCGCGGCCGGGCGGCGAGCGCGGCCAGCCCAATGATGGGCGGGTCGGTCAGCGCCACGGTCACGTCCTGGCGGGGCAGTCGCACGGCCGCCCACAACGCCGAGATGAAGTAGGTGAGGTAGTTGGCCGCGCGGCCGGCGAAGCGGCGCTGCGCGAACGTGGTGCCCGCGGCGCGCACGATGTGAACGCCATTGCGGGTCTCCGTGCGGGCGATGGTCCGGCTGAAGCCGGACGCCACATCATTGAGTGGATATCCCGTAATGACGGTGACCTCGATGCCATGTTGCGAGGCGAGGTCTTCCGCCAGTTCCGTGAGCAACTGGCCGGTGGCGCCGGTGTCGGGCCAATACGACCGATTGAAGTAACAGACGCGCACGGGCGCGCCCTCCGGCGCCGGCATCAGCTTGGCTTCCGGAGCATGTGCGAGCCCATGACGAGCACGTCCATGTCGGTGCGCAGGAAGCAGTCCAGCGCCTGTTCGGGCCGTTCCACGATCGGCTCGTTTTCGTTGAACGACGTATTGAGCAGCACCGGCACCCCGGTCTGCGCGTGGAAGGCCCGGATCAGCGCCCAATACCGTGGGTTGCTGACCTGGCTCACCGACTGCAGCCGCCCGGAGCCGTCGACGTGCGTCACCGCCGGTATCACGTCCCGTTTCTCGGGCCTGACCGGATACACCTGGATCATGAACGGGTCGTGCACCGCATCAACGAAGTACTCGTCGATCGCCTCGGCGAGAATCGACGGTGCGAAGGGCCGGAAGCGCTCGCGGAACTTGATCTTCTGGTTGATGATGTCGCGCATGTCGCGGCGGCGTGGATCCGCCAGGATGCTGCGATTGCCAAGCGCGCGCGCCCCCCACTCCATTCGCCCCTGGTACCACCCGACGACGTCGCCGGCGGCCAGGCGCGCGGCCGTCGCGTCGCAGAGCGCCGCCTCAGTGGCGATGGTGGTCAGCTGGCAGCGGCCCTGCGCCACGACCCCGCTCTCGGCAATCACCGTGGCAATCTCGGCGTCGGTGTAGGACGTGCCCCAGTACGAATGTTCCATACGCGGTCCGAGTGCCCGTACGCCGCTTTGATGCCACGCCTCGAGCGCCGCGCCAAGGGCGGTGCCGTTATCGCCGGCCGCGGGCTGGATGAACACGTGGCGAAACGGCGTGTTCTGGCGAATCTTGCCGTTGGCCACGCTGTTCATGGCACAACCGCCGGCGAGGCAGAGGTGATCGACCGGGATCCTCTGGTGCACGCCGCGCAGCACGTGGAAGGCGGCGTCTTCGAACACCCGTTGCACCGATGCCGCGAGGTCTTCATGGGCGCTCGTCACCGGCTCGTCGGGTCTGCGGCTGGGACCCAGCAGGTCGATCAGTCGGTCGGTGAAGACATCCGGGACGTTGGGCTCACCGGCGTTCCAGGTCATGGTGGCTTCGCCGGTCCAGTGCCGGAAATACTCGAGGTTCAGGCGAAAGCCGCCGCCGGGCCCGAGTCGCAGCAGTTGGTGAATCGCCTCGGCGTGGCGCGGCGTCCCGTACGGCGCCAGGCCCATCACCTTGTATTCATCGCCGTACTTCTTGAAGCCGAGGTACTGGGTGATGGCGAGATAGACCAGGCCCAGCGAGTGCGGAAAGTACACGCGGTCGAGCACGTCGAGGCGGCCGCCGCGGCCATGCGCCGTCGAGACGCTCACGAAGTCGCCGAACCCATCGATGGCGCAGCACGCAGCTTCGTCCAGGCCGCTCGTGCGGTACGCGCTGGCGAGGTGGGCCGGGTGATGCTCGATGTATCGCGTGCGGGCGTTGACCGCCGCCCGATCCAAACCGAACGTGTCGGCGATGACGTCGGCAATCGCCGTGTTCTTGCCGGCGGTGTTGCGGTACTGTTCGAGCAGCGCCTTGCCGGGGCGATGGGTCAGGGCGAACCACGCCTTTCGCGCCAGGTGCACCCGCCGGCCGCGGGCGACCGCCCACACATCGACTTCGTCCGGCCGCGCACCGGCCATGGCCAGGCCCCGCGCAATCGCGCGGGACGGAAAGCCGGCGACGTGCTTGATCCGGCAGAAACGCTCTTCCTCGAGCGCGGCTACCAGTTCGCCGTCGCGCAGCACGGCCACGGCGACATCGCCGTGATAGGCGTTCAGCCCGACGATAATCATGAGGCGGACAACCTTGCCGGCCTCGGGCCGTCGGCCGTGCCGGCGGGCTGCGAACTGTCGCGCCGGAATACCAGCAGCCCGGCCACCACTCCGCACAGCACGGCATTGGCCGGCATGGTCAGCGGCACCTCCCACACGCCCTGCACGGCCAGCCCGACCAGCCCAGCGGCAGCGCCCAGGCGCATCCAGAACATCTCTCCCTTATCGGATCGAACCGCGCGGTAGCCCAGCATCGCGAACAGCCCCAGCGCCGTCAGCGCAGGGACGGCCAAGAGCAGCCCACCCTCGCTTGCGACCTGGATGTAGGTGGAGTGAGCGTTGTTGAAGTGCGCCCAGCGTCCCATCGAGCCCACCCACATCTGGGTCTGCTGGTACTGAGACATGGCGTCGGAGAAGGTTCCGGCCCCGGTGCCGGTCAGCCAGAAGTCGCGCACCATCGGCAGGCTCTCGCGCCAGATGGTCACGCGGCTGAACGCCAGCGGCTCGCGACTCCACGTCTGTTGCAGGCGCACGGCCCAACCATCGATGTCCACGAAGGCCATCGTCGCCACCAGCACGACGCCAACCCCGGCGAGTATCGTCGGCAGGCTGGTCCGTTCCATGCCCATCCGGGGCCGTCCGAGCCACCAGCCGCAGAGCGCGGCCGCACCGAGGCCGGCCACCGCCGATCGCGAGAGTGTCGCCAACATCACCAACACGGTAGTCAACACGGAGACCGCGGTCAGCACGATGCCGGAACCGAGGAATCGCCTGAGTGCCTCCCGCCAGTGGCGGGCCCGATAGGTCGGGTGGGTTCGCAGGCGGGCGATCAGGTAACCGAAGACCGGCGCCGTGACCAGGAGCAGCCAGGCCGCGAAGTGATTGCGATTGGTGAAGGCGCCGAACGGGCTTGCGCTGCGCGCTTCCGGCGTCATCACGAACAACAGCAAACGCGGCGCGATCGCCTTCTGCACGACGGCGGCGATCGCGACCACCGCGCCGAGCACGGCCAGCATGCGGCAGAACGAACGAGTGTTGCCGCCGGCCCCGAACAGCGCGCGCGCGACCCAGAAGGTGAGGATGCCCAGTGTCACCGTGGCGGCACTGTGGCGCGTGGCTCCTGGATCGATCGACAACGCCGCCCACCCGGTGGTCTCCAAGGTCGCAAACGTCAGCGCCGCGCGCACGCGGCCGGCTTCGGGCGACAGGGTGGTGACGAGCGCCGGCGGCAGCGGCACGGTCTGCAGCAGGATGGCCGCGACGATGGCGACCAGCGCGAGGTCAAGCGCCCGCCATTCGGGCGGGAAGTTCAGGGTGCGGCGCGGAGCGACCGCCGCCGCCAGCACCGCCAGGCCGAGCAGCGGCGCCGTCGTCCACGACGGCGCGCCGGCAAACAGCAGGTAGGAGGCGGCGACCAGCAGGACGAGCAGCGCGCGCTGCACGGATCAGGCCGCCGGCGATTCTGCGTAATAGTTCTTGTACTGGTGGCCGTAGTAGCGCGAGTAGTAGTACTTGTTGCGTCCGAAGTTGACCTTGTTCAGCACCGCGAGCACCTGGCGCGGATTGCTGCCGAGCAGGGTCTCGACCGCGCGTTCGGCCAGTCGCCAGCGCGTCATTTCCGCGCCGATCACGAAGACCATGGCGCCGACGAGCGGGGCAAGGATGACGGCATCGGTGACCGCCAGTACCGGCGGCGTATCGATGACGATCCAGTCGAATGGGCCGGTTTCGAGACCGGTGAGCAAGGCGCGCATGCGGTCCGACGCCAGTAGTTCCGACGGGTTGGCGGGCGTGCGCCCGGCGGTGATGGTCAGCAGGTTCGGGTCGTGGGTGCGCTGGACGACTTCGCGCATGCGGGCCTGTCCGGCCAGCAACTGCGACAGACCGCGATCGTTGGTCATGCGCAGCGCCTTGTGGACGCTGGGCCGTCGCATGTCGGCATCGATCAGCAGCACGCGGGCGCCGCCGACCGCCAGCGCCATGGCGATGTTCACCGCGGTCGTCGTCTTGCCCTCGAGCGGCTGCGAACTGGCGACCGCGACCACGCGCGGACCGTCGTGCGTGAACTGCGCCGTCAGTGACGTGCGAATGGCGCGGTAGGCTTCGCCGAAGTCGTGCGGCACCGGGCCCGAGATTAGCGGGTGACGCTCGCCCGCGACGATCGGCACCAGGCCGAGGAACTTGAGCCGCAGGCGACGGGTGATGTCGTCGGGCGTCTTGACGGTGTCGTCCAGGTAGTCGATGCCGAAAGCAATGCCCAGCCCTAAGGCGAGGCCGAGCGCGATCGCGTAGAGCCAGTCGCGGCGGTGGTTCGGCGCGAACGGCACGGCCGGAATCTCGGCGCGGTCAACCACGCGCACGTTGTTGGTCCGGCTGTTGGCGACGACCCGCAATTCCTTTTCGCGCGTCAGCAGCTGGTTGTAGACCGTGCGGTTCGACTCCGCCTCACGCGACAGCACCGCGTAGTTGACGCCCTTGCGGCCGAGCTCGGTCGCCGCGACCTTCGACTCGTTCAGCTGCCGCTGCAGTTCGCGCTCCTGCGTCACCGCCGCGTCGAACTCGTTCTTGGCGTTCTGGACCGCCTTGCGAATTTCGCCGTCCAGCGTCCGTTCGGCGTTGGCCAGGGCAGTGACCGCCTTCTGGTAGTCCGGATGCTTCTCGCCGTAGCGTTCGGCCGCGCGCGAGCGATCCTGTTGCAGCGTGTTGACCGAGGCGCGCAGGCTCTGAATGTAGGTGTTGTTCAGCACCGACGAAATCGAGTCGACATCGGTCCCGGCATCCTGGAGTTGCCGCCACAGGCCCTCCTTCTGGATGCGCTCGAGCCGCGCCCTGGTCACCGCCTCGTTCGACTGCGTCAGCCGGGCCAGGATGATGTTCTGGTTGCTGTCGAGCGACCCGGCGTCTTCGGTTTCCTTGTACTGCGCGAGGGCCATCTCGCTCTGCTTCACCAACTCGGCCTGCTTCCTGACTTCGCCGGTCAGCCAGTCCGCGCTCTTCTCGAGCGTCGAGACCTTGTACTCAAGATTGCTGGTGACAAACTCGTCGGCAAAGGCGTTGGCGGCGCTCGCCGCGAAGGCCGGGTCGGCGGCGTCGAACATGATGTCCACCAACTGGCTGCCGCGGACCGGCGCCACACTCTGTCGGCTGAGCAACGCGTCGGGGTAGCTCGACGCATCGGCGTTCAGGTCACCCAGTGGCGCCGGTGGCCCGATTGAGCTGGACGTGATGAGGCGGTACGGCCAGGCGGCGTAATGCTTGACGAGCGCAATGCCCACCGCCAACTGCGTCGGTTTGGGGCCCTGGCCGTTGAACTCCGGCACGCGCTGCATGTCGAGCTTGACTGCCACACGGCTTGCCAAGTCCCGGCCGCGCATGATACGCAGCTGCGTCTGCACGTAGATCTCAGGGTCGGCAAGGGAAATATTGCGACTGATTTCCGAGGGCGTCGTGATGTCGGTGTTGGGATCCTCGATCAGCACCCGCGCCAGCGCCCGGTAGACGGGGATGCGCGTGTAACTGTCGACCATGACCCAGCCGACGACCAGTGCGAACACGGTAAGGCTGGCCCACCGGTACTTGTAAAGCACCGACAGGCGATCGAAGAGGTGCGAATCCGGGCCCGCCGACGAGTTGTCGCCCAACTCGGGCGGCGTCGGTCGAGGTGTGGTTGTTTCGTCAGACATGATGCAACGACGGCTTACGGCGAAACCGGTTCTCTGGAAGCCACGGTCGACACGCCTTCCTGGAGGGCGAGCGACAGGGTGCCGTTGGTCATGCTGGTCGCGGCGCTCATGCCGAGAAATCCGCCGAAGCCCTGCTGCATCGTCATGTTGTTACGCCCCGCATCCCACCGCCCCGGCAATTGAATGACCGTCTGCAGCGTCTCGAAGCGCGCCACCGAGCCGGCGTTGCTGAGCGAGAGAATATAGCCGTCGACGAGCACCATTTCGACGACGTAGGCGCCGGAGCTGTCAATTTCGAACGCGTACTCGCCGTTTGCGTTCGACTCCACAGTGTCGTCGATGGCGCCGGTGGCGAGGTTGCGCAAGCGCAGCCTGGCCCCGGCGACGGGCGTTTGCTGGATGTCAATCACGGTGCCAATGACGCGCGTGGCCCCGCTGGCGCCGTTCGGCCGCCAGGGCTCGGCAAACTTCAAGGCCTGCCCGCGTGGCACAAGCGTCGCGACACCAGATTGCTGCGCGCTGGCCGCGACGGCACTGATGGCAACGGCGCCGCAAATGACCGCGAATATGTGCTTTTTCATTCGGTGTTACTCCCGCCGCTGACCGACACCGGTCACCACTGCAACTATAGTGACTTACTCTCTGTATCGGATGCGCGATTGACTCCGGTAGCCTGTATGACAATATACGACACTAAGGTATTATTTGTCCATCCTACACCCAGCTTAAGGGTTTTTTCGGCCCACCCCAGTTTTACACGCTCTGAAAGGCAGGTCGCGCCGGGATGTGAACCGGATAGCATTCGAAGGTGAGGCCGTTTCGTAAACGGCCTGTGAAAGGATTGCGTAAGCCAATCATGTATCCCGCATTCATGCCATCCAACCTGCGCCGGGCCGGCCTGGTGGCCGCGTTCGTGGCCGGGACCATTGCCGTCACCGGCGCCGCCAACTGGCCGGAATGGCGCGGGCCTGGGCGCGATGGCCGCTCCACCGAGACCAACCTGCCGTCGCAGTGGTCGCCGTCGGGCGACAACCTGGCGTGGCGCATTCCGATCGGCAGCCGCTCGGCGCCGGTGGTGTTCGGGGACCGGATCTATCTCAATACGCCGACCGGCGATCCCGCGAGTACCCAGGAACGGCTGGTGGCGCTCGACGCCGAGACCGGCAAGATCGTGTGGGAACGGCGCTTCAGCCAGTACTTGAGCGACGTGCCGCAACACCGCTCGTCGTGGGCGTCGCCGGCGGTGGACCCGGAAACCGGCAACATCTACCTGTTCACGGTGTCGGCCCAGCTCGTCTGCCTCGCGCCCGACGGCAAGATCCTGTGGGATCGCTCACTGCCGGACGAGTACGGCGCCGTCACGACGCACGGCGGCCGGACGGTGTCGCCGATCGTCGAAGGCGACAAGGTGATCCTGAACGCGCTGGTAATGGCCTGGGGCGACCTCAGTCGCACCGGCAACCGGTTCTTTGCGTTCGACAAGAAGACCGGACAAACGGTGTGGATTGCCTCGCCGCAGCAGCGCCACTACGACACCAACTACTCGACGCCGATTGTCCACACCATTGACGGCACGCGCGCGCTGATCGTCGGCGGCACCGACGGCGGCTACCACGCGCTCAAGCTGAACACCGGCGAGCGGATCTGGTCGCTCGATGTCAGCAAGCGGGCGATCCTGAATAGCCCGTTGTTCCGCGACAACGTCGTCTACCTCACCCATGGTGAAGAAAACCTCGACACCACCGAGATGGGGATGATTGCCGCGATCGACGCGACCAAGACCGGCGTGCTGACGCCAGACGTGTACAAGTGGCGGACGCGCGGCTTCCTCCCAAGCTTTGCCTCCCCGGTGTTCGATGCCGAGCGTCTCTACACGGTCGACAACAGCGCCATCGTCGGCGCGTTCGACCTCAAGACCGGCGCGAAGCTGTGGGAGAAGTCGCTCGGCACGCTGCAGAAGGGGTCGCCGCTGCTGGCCGACGGCAAGTTGTATGTCGGCACCGAGAACGGCAAGTTCTACATCCTGCGGCCGAGCGCCACCGGCGTCGAGGTGCTGGACGAGGACGCGCTGGGGACGGCGACCACACCGGAGCCGATCGTTGCCTCGCCGATTGCCGCCGACGGCCGCATCTACGTGACGACGATGGATGCCATGTACGCCATCGGCAAGCGAGTGCCTCGTCCGGCGGCCCCGCCTTCGCGGCCGGAGGCCGCTACGGCGGGGTCTCGCCGTAGCTCGCCAGAGCCTGCGCGAGGGGAGGCGGACGCCCCCGCGGTGGTGCAGGTGTTCCCGTACGAGACGCTGTTGTCGCCGGGGCAGACGGCCACGCTCACGGCGCGGCTGTTCGACGCCAAGGGCAACTTCATTCGCGAGGAGCCGGCGGCCGAGTGGAGCGTCGAGCAGCTGACGGGGGCGGTCGACGCGAAGGGCACTTATACGGCGGCCAAGACCGGTTCGACGGCCGGTGTGGTCAAGGCCACGGTCGGCGGCATCAGCGGCACGGCGCGCGTGCGCGTGATCGAACCGATGCCGTGGAGCTGGGACTTCGAGGACGCGACCGCCGAAGCGCCGCCCGCGTGGTGGGTGGGTGCGCCCGGCAAGGTGTTCCAGCGCACGGTTGAGGGCGTCGGCAAGGTGCTGATGCGTCCGCGCGACGAGACCGTCGGCCGCCGCGCCAAGGTCTATTTTGGCCAGCCGAACCTGGCCGGCTACACCGTCGAGGCCGACGTGCAGACGCGCGAACAGCGCCGCCAGCGCGGCGACCTCGGGCTGTTCAACGAGCACTACGGACTGGTGCTGTTCGGCAACGGCCAGAAGCTGGAACTCCACCCATGGCAGGCGGCCGACGAAATGACCGTGCGGGTACCGTTCGCGTGGGACGCCGACAAGTGGTACCGCATGAAGCTGCGCGTCGATCACCTCCCCGACGGCACGGCCCGCGTGCGCGGCAAGGTGTGGCCGGCAGCCGACGCCGAGCCGGCGGCGTGGACGATTGAGAAGATCGACCAGATTCCGCATCGGGCCGGAAGCCCCGGCATTTACGCCGACGGCATCTCGGATGTCTATTTCGACAACGTGAAGGTTTACAAGAGCCAATGATGAAACGTACGTCAGCCATCGTCGTCTTTCTTGCGGCCACCACCGTCGGCGTGTCGGCCACCGATTGGCCGATGTGGGGCGGCACGCCCAGCCGCAACATGATGTCGCCCATGACCGGCCTGCCCACGACCTGGGACGTCAAGACCGGCAAGAACGTGAAGTGGGTGGCCGAACTCGGCTCGCAGTCGTACGGCAACCCTACCGTGGGCGGCGGCGTCGTGCTGGTTGGCACCAACAATGAAGCGCTGCGCGATCCCAAGCAGGGCGGCGACCGCGGCGTCCTGATGGCGTTTCGCGAAACCACCGGCGAGTTCATGTGGCAGGCGACTTTCGAGAAGCTGGCGGCCGGCCGTGCCAACGACTGGCCGTTCCAGGGGATTGCCAGCTCGCCGCTGATCATCGACGGCGTGGCGTATTTCACGTCGAACCGTGGCCAGATTGTCGCCGCTGATCTGCAGGGCTTCCACGACAACGAGAACGACGGCCCCTACAAGGAAGAGAAGCTCACCGGCAAGCACGACCCCGACATCCTGTGGATATTCGACATGATGGAGGAGGTCGGCGCGTTTCCTCACAACCTGGCGAACTGCTCTCCGGTCCACGACCACAACCTGCTGTACTGCAGCACCGGCAACGGCCAGGACGAAAGCCACGTCAACGTGCCCTCGCCCAAGGCGCCGTCGATCATCGCGCTTGACCGCACGACCGGCAAGCTGGTGTGGGAAGACAACTCGGTCGGCGAGAACGTGCTGCATGGCCAGTGGTCGACGCCCGCGGTCGGCGACATCGGCGGCGTGCGCCAGGTCGTGCATGCGCAGGGCGACGGCTGGGTGCGCGGTTACGAGGCGCAGAGCGGCAAGAAGTTATGGGAGTTCGACACCAATCCGAAGGACTCGGTGTGGCCGAAGACCCGCAACGAAGTCATCAGCACCCCGGTCATCTTCGACAACGTGGTCTACATCTCGAACGGACAGGACCCGGAGCACGGCGAAGGCATCGGCCATGCCTATGCCATTGACGGCACCAAGCGCGGCGACATCACCACCGCCGGCGTGATTTGGCACTTCGACAAGATTCGCCGGTCGATTTCGACCGCCGCGATCAAGGACGGCCTGATCTACCTGGCCGACTTCAGCGGCTTCCTGCACTGCCTCGATCTGAAGACCGGCAAGCCGTACTGGACCCACGACATGTTCGCGGCCATCTGGGGCTCGCCGATGATCATCGGCGACAAGGTCTACCTGGGTGACGAGGACGGCGACGTCGCGGTCATGGAGCACAGCAAGACGTTCAAGCTGGTGTCGGAGATGAACATGGGCAGTTCCGTCTATGCGACCGCGGTGCCGGCCAACGGCGCCCTGTTCATCATGAACCGCAACCAGCTCTACGCGCTGTCTGAAGGCGCGCAGCTGAAGAAATAGGGTGCCTAACGTGCCTACGGTGCGATGAGACGTCGAGAGTTCCTGCTGTCGTGCGCGGCGCTGGCAACGGCGCCGCGATTATTGGCGCAGGCGATGCAGGCGCCCGCCAGTGCCCCTGCGGATCGCTGGGTCCAGTTTCGCGGCTCCCCAACGCTGACCGGTATCTCGGCCACCACCATCGCGCCGGCGCCGAAGCTGGCGTGGGCGTGGGAGGGCGGCGAGGCGTTTGATTCGTCGGCGGCGATTGTCGACGGCGTGGTCTACGTCGGCACCGCGACCGGCGAGCTCATCGCGGTGGGGCTGGCTGACGGCAAGCTGCGCTGGCGGTACAAGGCCGGCGAAGCCATTGGCGAATCGTCGCCGACGGTCGCCAACGGCCGCGTCTACATCGGCGACCTGATCGGCGTGGTGCACGCCGTGAACATCGCCGACGGCAAGCCGGCGTGGACCTTCAAGACGCAGTCCGAGATCAAGTCATCGCCGGTCGTGGTGGGCGATCTGCTGTTGATGGGATCGTACGACGGCAAGCTCTACGGCCTGAACGCCGCGACCGGCAAGCAGGTGTGGGTGTACGGCACCGAGAACTACGTCCACGGCACGCCGTGCATCGTCAACGGCGTCGCGCACTTTGCCGGCTGCGACGAGATTTTCCACGCGGTGGACGTGAAGACCGGCAAGGAGCGGCTGAATACCTCGGCCACGGCGTATACCGGCGCGTCAGTCGCCATGGTCAACGGCGTTGCGTATTTCGGGACGTTCGACAACCAGGTGCTCGCGCTCGACCTGGCCTCGCGCAAGGTGCTGTGGCGCTACGAGCATCCCGACCGCAAGTTCCCGTTCTACTCGTCGGCCGCGGTGGTGGATGGCACGGTCGTCATCGGCGGCCGCGACCGCATGGTCCACGCCCTCGACGCGAAGACCGGCCAGGCGCGCTGGACGCACATGACCCGTGCCCGCATTGACTCGTCGCCGGCGATTGCCGGTGGCCGCGTCTACGTGGGCTCGAACGACGGCCGCCTGTATGCGTTCGATCTCGCCAGCGGCAAGGTGGTGTGGCAACACGATGAAGGCGCCGCCCTCAGCGCGTCCCCGGCGCTCGCCTCGGGCCGCCTGGTCATCGGCTCGACCGCGGGCCGCTTGCTGTGCTTTGCGTAGCCGAATTCCCGTTCGCTTAGGCCCTAGGCACCTTAGGCACCCTATCTCTTACCTGAACATCACGTTGATCGTCGGGCCGTCGATCTTGATGCCCTTGATGTCCTTCAGGAACGGCTTGATCGCCGAGAGCGACGGCTCGGATCCGATCTGACCTTGCAGGGCCTTGAGCTTCGCCTCGTCTGCGAGCAGCGAGTCCATGTCCATTTCAAGCAGCGTCAGGCGCGAGCCGGTGACGTACTCGGCGTTGGTCTTGACGATCGCGCCGGCCACCTCGAGATCGATGTTGAGCTTGAAACCGCCGAACATGCTCTTGAGCATGCCCATCATCATCGGGTTCGTGAGATCCATGTCGCCCATGGGGTTGGCGCTGCTGTCGGGTTTGTCGCCCGCCGGCTTGTCGACGAACGCGATGGTCAGCGTTGACGTGCCGCCGGCGCGGGTCAGCGTAAACCGCACGGGATCCTGGCTGGTGGGTTCCGAGCCCATGCGGTCGCTGGTCCCCCCGCTCATGCTGGGCCCGGTGCTCACCTGCACCTGGTTGATGTCGTCGAACCCGAAGATCGCCTTCGAGCCCTCCCAGCCGTTGGCGCCCTTGGCCGGGTCGGCCGACACCAGCCGCACGCCCTTGCCCATGCGCGCCGCCGTGCGTTCGAGGTCGGCCTTGTTGACCACGGCGCCGCCCATTTGCTTCTCGGCGCCGGGCATCATGCTCTTGATCGCCGCCATGTTCATCAGCGTGGTTTGCTCCACGGTGCCACTCCCGTCGGCATTGACCTTGATCAACGTCGTGCTGTTGATGCAACCAGTAAGGGCGACGGCGGCGACGATGGCGAGCAGGACACGTGATGAACGCATAAGGGTTCCTCCGGCAGGGACGCCCCATCATACTCTTCATGATGTGGCGTCCGCCTTTAGGCGGACCATGCCCGCTCTTCTCTGATATCCGGCTAAAGCCGGATGCGACACCGCGCCAGCGGAGGCTACACTGTGTCATGCGAGAAGGCGAGGGCAAGACCGCCCTGGTGACGGGCGCCTCGTCAGGTATTGGCAAGGCGTTCGCCGAGTTGCTGGCGGCGCGCGGCTACAGCCTGGTCGTGACGGCCCGCCGGCGGGATCGACTGGATGAACTGGCTGAACAACTGCACGCCGCTCACGGCGTTGCCACCCATGTCATCGTGGCCGACCTGGCCGACCCCGGCGCGCCGGCGCGCATTGCCGGGGTGGTGCGCGCCCAGGGGTTGCGCATCGATGTGCTCGTCAACAACGCCGGCTACGGCGTGCCCGGCAGCTACGTCAGCGTGGCCTGGCCCGAACATCAACGGTTCATCCAGATCATGATGACCGCGATGTGCGACCTCACCTATCTGCTGCTGCCCGGCATGCTGGAGCGGGGCTGGGGCCGCGTGATCAACATCGCGTCGGTGGCCGGCATGGTGCCGGCGCCGGCCGGCCACACCCTGTACGGCGCGTCGAAGGCGTTCGTGATCCGGTTCTCGGAGGCGCTCGCCGCCGAAAATGCCCACAAGGGTGTGCACGTCACCGCCGTCTGCCCGGGCTTTACCTACAGTG